>JAQUYE010000033.1 GCA_028691965.1 Paludibacter sp.
GTGTTGACGACGGGAAAAGCACCCTGATTGGACGTTTACTCTACGATAGTAAATCAATAGTTGAAGATCAGCTTCAGGCAATCAAGGATGCCAGCGAACGACTTGGAGGCGATGAGGTAAACCTGGCGTTATTAACTGATGGATTGAGAGCTGAACGTGAGCAAGGTATCACTATAGACGTGGCGTATCGTTATTTTGCCACACCAAAACGTAAATTTATAATTGCTGATACTCCCGGACATATTGAATATACCCGTAATATGGTTACCGGTGCTTCGACAGCTGATGTAGCTATAATTCTTATAGATGCAAGAAACAGCATTGTAGAGCAAACGAGAAGACATGCGTTCATCGCCGGTTTACTGCGAATACCACATGTAATTATCGCTGTAAATAAAATGGATCTGGTGAACTTCTCTCAGGACGTATATAATGCAATTTTGGAAGATTTCGCACAAATAACGGAGCAACTTAATCTGAAAAACACCTATTTTATTCCTATTTCAGCTAAAGATGGCGATAATGTTGTTGATGCATCAGAACGAACTCCCTGGTACAAAGGAATTCCCTTACTCGGGTTACTTGAAAGTATCCCGGTAAATCACAGCCAGGATAATCTGCCTGCTCGTTTACCGGTTCAGCAAATTATCCGTCCTCATCGTAAAGACTTTCACGATTATCGTGGATATGCCGGTCGGATTTCAGGGGGTAGCTTCACCGTTGGGGATAAAGTGACTGTCCTACCCTCCCGTACTCAATCGGTAATTACAGCCATTGACATCTTCGACACTTCAGTAGAAAAAGCAGAAACTCCTCAATCTGTCACCCTGCGATTAGCCGATAATATCGATATCAGTCGCGGTGATATGATTATACGGACTGATGAAACCGCTCCTTCTCTAAGTGCACGACTTACGCTTATGGTGTGCTGGTTAAATCACCAGCCTCTTCGCCCCGGCGGGCGGTATATTGTAAGGCACACTACCGACGAAACGATAGCTATCATTCAGCAGATCAACTATAAAATTGATATCCGGACACTGAAACAACAGAGTGATGGCAATCAGGTCGCAATGAACGACATCGCTTGCATTAGCATCAAGACATTACAACCATTAAAATTTGACAATTACGAAAACAATCGCATCACCGGCAGTCTGGTTTTGATCGATGAAAACACCTTCGAGACAGTAAGCGCCGGGATGATTATCAATAATCCGGAAGATGAAAACTACACCATATAATATTAGTGAACTCAATCAACAGTTTAACGGGTCAACACCACAGGAATTGCTCCGCTATTTTTTAGATGAATTTAAGGGACGTATAGGCCTGTCGACCAGTTTGAGTATCGAAGATCAGATGCTTACCGACATGATTGCATCCCTCCATCCTTCAACAAGAATATTTACGCTCGACACAGGTCGCTTGTTTCCTGAAACTTACTCACTTATTGAAAAAACGGCACGTAAGTATCCCTCGATTCATCTTGAGGTGTTCTTTCCCGATGCAACAGAAGTAGAGCAAATGGTTTCTGAATCAGGAATTAACCTCTTCTACGATGGTATTGAGCAGCGTAAACGTTGCTGCAACATCCGCAAATTACAGCCCCTTCGACGCGCTTTTGAAGGGTTGGAGGTATGGATTTGCGGACTTCGTCGTGAGCAGTCGGTTACCCGGTCGGACATGCAGGCAGTAGAGTGGGATGAAGCCAATAAGCTCATCAAACTGAATCCGTTGATAGACTATACGGAAGAACAGGTATGGGAATACATCCGTGCCAACAAGGTGCCCTACAATCAACTACATGACAAAGGATTTCCCAGTATAGGCTGTCAACCCTGTACACGCGCAGTAGCCCCCGGCGAGGCAATTCGCTCCGGTCGATGGTGGTGGGAGAATCCAGAGCACAAGGAATGCGGACTCCACGCCGGGAAATAATCTGTTTATCCGATCCTAAACGGGATTTATTGACCTGACTACTTTATATATGTACTAATTTGTTGCTTACGACCGTGAAATCTGAAGTCCTTTGTCCGAAAGTCGCATAGTTACAAAGCGGGCACGAGCGTTGGGCGGATTATCCGTTAGCACTTTTTTAATACGAGCTGCTGCTTCCGGGTCACGGGCTACCATGTACAAATACCCGCCACCCCCGGCACCCGGAAGCTTATACCCAAGGGTATACTCTTTAATCAGATGGATGATGGCCTCCACAGCAGGAGGATTAGTACCACTATCCAGTGCCTTGTTTTGCGTCCAGGTAGTTGCTATGAGCTGACCGTAGGTTGTGAAATCGCCCCGTTGAATAGCGGTTGCCATTGCTGAAGCATGGTCCTTCATCTGAGATAGGAGCGATAAATGAGCAGAGGAATTAAGAAACATTCCCTCCACAATTTCAGCAAGGATATGCTTGGCAGTCCGCGTAATGCCCGTGTAATATAACAAATGGCAGGCACTGAATTCAGGTTGGGTAAATAAATATTCAGGGAGCCAGCTTACCGAGGGAGCCTGTCGTAGCCCCGCTTCAGTACTCAGCAATTTTACTCCCTGTAATACGCCTCCATACTGATCCTGCCAGCCACCACCGGTAGTGAGCAATTGCTCCAGAGCAAGGGTGTTCAGACAAATATCATTTTTATCCCATCCCAATCCGCAAAAGTCATTCAATCCTCCCAGTACTGTAGATGCAAGTAATGAACTGGTCCCTAATCCGGAGCCTGCCGGAATAGCTGCCAGTAAGGTAAGCTCTATACCTGCACCAAAAGCCTCTAATTGTTGTTGAAGGGATGAAAACCCACTCTCCGGGCCAAAGCCGGCTAACCCAAGGGCGGCCTTGGGGATAGAGAAAGGAGAACCAACCCTTGTGTATTGTCTGAGTTCTTCATAGGTTTCGATTATCTCCATAGCTCCCATATCGATGGAACGAAGCACAATGACACTCCCCGGTGATGGTTTAAGATAAACCTGCAAGGGCTGCTGACTATTCAGTTCAATGGCCACATTCACCACACTTCCTCCGGCATATAAGGAATAGGGAGGAGTATCTGTCCATCCTCCTGCTAAATCAATTCGAACGGGCGAGCGTGACCATACAATCTGATCTGTCAGTACATTCAACTTAGGTACCTTACTCACACTTTTTACTTCTGCCAACAATGCTTCACGCATCAGTCTGAACGCCTGATATTTTTCTTCAACAGCCTGTTCACCGGTGAAACATCTGGCACGGAACATCCGGTTATGCATTTTGTGCAATAAGGTAGCCGAATCAGGTACTACGTCCGGCACTTCAATTCCCGCCTTTATCCATTCATCTGAAAGAGAGAGCAAGTCGGACTGATAAAAAACACTGCGCTCGTAATTAGCTGCCAGCACAGGTAAGTTTGCCTTTCGCAAAGCATCACGTTGAGAGTAGAGCGAGGGCAACTCCGCTCTTGCCAACAGTTCATCGGCAGATAATTTCGCGGAACGCAACCAACATTCCCGTCCGGCTTGCAAATCGGGTTCAGTAGTCATCCAGCGGACTACCCAGCCCAGCTCCTCAACAGTATTAACAACCGGAAACAGCCGGGCCTGCTGAAGGTCGGTAAAATCAGGAAGATCCTTATCTTCGAGCTTACGCTCCGACATCCAATCCCTTACAGGACGCCCCATCCATACTGCTGTGGAACGACTGCCGCGAAAACTGTCATCCATTCCATAGGGACGAGCTACGCTTTTCATTGAAGAATCAACCTTAACCGGTACCACGTCGATACATATACCGGCTTTAAGATTCAATTCCCAGTCGTTTTCAGGTACACCTGTAAGTATATGTTCTCTTTCCAGTTGCCAGCGAGCACCGATTACAGAATTCTCGATCCATAGCGTATCATTCGTTGCCTGCAGTTTCACCCGCACATCAGCATTTTGAACAAACATGGCAGGATGTGGCTTTACCTTTCGTTGTATCACCTTTCGCTGGTCAAATACTTTATTCTGAACTGCAAGGGTCGAACTGATAAGCTCACGACTGGTGCCATAATGATAGAACTCACCTCCCTGTAAAGGCACAATGGCTACCGTAAGTGCATTAACAGCTTCGTCGGATCCGGTAGGATGCTGACCTAAAGCTGTTCCAAAATCGGAATATAAATCGTAATAACCGGGAGTAACGTCGTTCGCATTAACATTGGAAGCTTTTGCTGATTCATTCGTATGGAACGACCGCTTCATCAGCAAGTCAACAGCTTTGTCGCTGAGCAGCCAAATTCCTATATCCATAAGAAATAAATGCGAAGACGATAGACTTTCAAGCGTTGAAATGGATGGTTTCTGCAGCATAAAGTCCAACTTTTCGGGCGTATCCCGTTTGGCAACAAACACTCCGTGATGGGTTGCCAACGACAAATCCGTCCATAATCCGTAACAAACCACATCTGCTTCGGGCACCTCTTGCAAACTTTCTTCAGAACGAATATACACATCTCCACTCGCTACAAGCGTACGCAGACTGGCCGGAGCCATTTCCATAATCCGCTCGTAAAGGGGAAGTTGCAGACTCAACAAATTCTGATTTAGCTGCTGACCTCTTTCCCATCGAAACACCGGTACAGGTGTTAGTATCTTTCCCGTCGGAGCATATGCCGGTAACCGTCGGCTTTGTCCACCTGCATGTACTAAAATACGTTTCTCTCCTGCCAGCCACTCCTTAAACGATACATCAGAAGCTTCTTCACGCCTGCATTGTTCCAACAACCATGCAGTTCCACCACCCGATCCCACCCGGCAGTCAACCGGATCAGAGGTGCAGAACCATTCTTTGCGATTCAGGTTTTCAAGTTCATAAAAATGCTTCACCAGATTTGCGGGCAACGATACTAACTTCTTCATATAAGCAGGGATTTTGAAAAACAAAGATAGAATAAATTTCGTACCCGAGTGGATAAGGAAACAAAAATACAAGCTCGTGTTGCGTATCCCGGAGAATGTTCTACATTTGTTATAAAAAATCCCTATGCATAACTCAACTGACACCAGAACAATTATCATTACCGGCGGTAGTTCCGGCATCGGGGCAGCTGCTGCCCGTGCTCTGAGTACTACCGGAGTAAAACTTGTAATTACAGGACGTTCGGAAGCTACCCGAAAGATAGCCGAAGAACTCAACGCCGATTATTACCTGGTGGACTTTACCAGGCTCGACGAGGTACGCAGCTTCGCCGCCACTCTGCTGGCTAATTATCCACGTATCGATGTATTAGTTAATAATGTAGGTGGTATATTAAAGGAAAGATACCTGACTTCCGACGGAATGGAACAAACCCTGCAGGTCAATCATCTTTCCGGATTTCTGCTTACCCTGCTGCTACGCGAACGTCTTGAAGCCTCTAAGGCGATAGTAATCAACACCTCCAGCATGGCTAATCAGGCCGGCCGCCTCCGTTTCGATGATTTACAGTCGGCCCGAAGCTACGAACCTATGCGCGTATATGGTACTGCTAAGATGATGAACATACTGCATGTGATGGAGATCAGTAAACGTTTCAACGGTGTTAAAGCAGCAGCTTTTCACCCCGGGGTTGTGCGTACCGGCTTTGCACGCGAAGGCAAGGGAATACTCCGATGGGCCTACGAGTCCGTTTTCAGTAAACTATTCATGATAAGTCCGGAACAAGGAGCTGACACGCTGGTATGGCTTATTACTTCAACCGACTGGCAAACGGGTGAATATTACTACAAACGACGTCCGGGAAGAAAAAACAAACAGGTAACCGAAGCCAATGCCCGTAAGTTATGGGAGGAATCGGAAAAACTGACCGCAATAAACGGATAATAATTCCCTTTCTTTAATTCTTCTTATTTTGACAGTAGTCCGGTCTTACGCAGACTGAACTGAAGGCCTGTTGTATTACCCGTAACTTCACCACGATCAAGCCCGGCAGCGAGTCCCACCACAAACCCGGGCCAGCGTGATAACGAATAACTCATATCGAGCAGGTAGTACTGTTGCGACTTCTTTACCACCTGATGAACCGGCATACCGACCTTACCATAGTTGTTTACATACGATGCAAGCAGGCGGTACCGGAATGCTCCGTGACCACCTTCCACTCCGATATGATGTGCTCTTACACGGTTGGCCAGTGAGTCGACCGGCATACCCGGAGCATACACCGGAGAAGGGATAAAAGGGGTGCCGATGGTATTTCCCTGATGACTCCAACCCCGGGGGTATACACCCACAAAGTAGTTATCAGCTCCGCCGTATACAATACCGTCGCGATCGTGGTAATTGCCCGACTGATCGGTAGAATTAAAATATTCGTAGAGGATCGTTTGCACCCAGTCAAAATTGTTATGATGCAGAGTCATCCCCCATAGTCCGTCGGGTGCATTCATAGTAAATCCCATCAAGCGCAGGGGATTATCTTCCAATATCATTTGCCAGTATGCCGATGCCTGCCACTCACCCAGGTCGGCTTCCAGTTTTGCACTCTGACTAATAATATGATTACCCAGCACATTGGTTTGATCGGTTGAAATCGCATCGGCACCACCCGACTGCGCCATGAAAACAGAGAAAAACGCACTAAGTCCCGAAGGATGATCGGGCAATCCGGGGCGCATACTCTGCCCTCCCCACTGAGCAATATGATCGAGTCGGGCATGTAGGCGCACAGGCAAGGGCTCACCCAGCAGGAAATGAATGTACTTGTGATGAAGCCACTCATTCTTATAACCTTGCTGATCCGTGAACCAGGCATGTGTCATTGCACCTTTCACCTGCAAATAGCCGAAGCTGTAAGGAATAGTAACAAAACGGTCGAAACCTGCTGTAATACCAGGCAAAGGAAGAGCATTCCCGGAAAACAAAAAACCACCATTGCTTAGTTGCTCATGCTCTATACCGGTACGGAAAGCTCTGCTTCCAACACTCAACTCAAGAAACTGAAAACGCGCCTTTACATAGAGCTCTTCGATTAGTATATCAGCAGTATCACGTGCTGTCCGAGCCCAGGCGTTAACTCCAAATCCCAGGTCCCACGCCCGGGTAGTATCACGGTATTCCCTGACTACCCCTCCATGCAGGTGCATAGCATCCGGCAAATACAACTGAGTACCCCGTCTGCCCTGGTGCATCCAGAAAGGAGCATAGTCGCCACTTCCTATAGTACCACTCAGTGACAGGTCGTAGTTAGCCTGAGATAACCACTGAGCCTTTCCAGGCAGCAGCAGCGACAGCAACAGTACAGTAAGCAAATTACGGCCTACACTTCCAAAGGTCACCCAGAACAGTTGTTTCATCTTCTCCAAATCCTATATATAGTTCATCGTCAATTACAAAAGCAGTTGCATTCATACGTCCACTGGCCGGAAGTTGCCCGCGACTAATCCACTGGTCGTTATCCACATCATACTCCACTACGTCCGCTTTTAAATGACCACCATCCAGTTCGCTTTTAAAGAATTGCCCGGTTGAAACGAAAATTCGTTTTCCTACCGAAAAGGAAAGCCCGAAATTTCGTCCTTTATCCGGCATTGAGCATCGCTCCTCCCAACTATCTGTTTCAGGGAAATACTCCCACCAGTCATTTTTATTGGTAGTATCGAAGCCGGTACCAAAAAACACGCGATCGCCGTTCGAACATGCCACCGCACCCGCACGGTATCGCATCGGGGCGTCTTTCAACCGGGTCCAGCTATCGGTTAAAGGCTCGTAGCACCACATCGACCGTTTAAAAGCCCAGCCGTCAAAACCAAAACCGACATATATAATATTATTGTATACAAAACTAATGCATCCATTCGTATCTGTCGAGGGCAAGGATGCCAGTTGCATCCAGCTATTTGTTTCAGGATCGTACCGCCACCAGTCGTTCAGCTGAGCTTCTTCGCGATACGCTTCCGACTGAGCCTCAAATCCAAGTCCGACATAAGCGAACCTGCCCACAACTTCTGCCACTGCATTTACCCTGTACATACCAGGAAATACAGCACGTTCGCTCCATTCTCCGCCGACGGGATCATATTCCCAGCAATCCAGAGGAGTGCCGGTCTGCGTCCTGCCGGTAAGGATGTAAGCCTTGTTATTCGTCACAAACGATACTAAAGCAGCACGCGACAGATGATCAGGGGTTGCAACCGACGAAAACACGAACGCATCTCCGGGTATTAATTCTTCACAGGAAGTAACCACCAAGGAAAAAACTAAAACTATAGCAGCTAACCACTTAGTCATAAAATAATGCTGAATGTTAAAATATGAGCTCAAAGGTAATAAAATATTATACATCCCCCTAGTACAAATAAAACACTGCCTTCGTCTTTTCTATGCTGAACTAGTACATTTCCGACACTTTACTGTCATTATGAAAGCAAGGAAGGGTCTAATAGGCTAACAAACAATCTAATTTCTAATATTATTAATTCAATTACCATGAAAATGAAACGACATTATTTTTGGGTATGCGGACTTATGCTGGGCATAGGTACCCTTCAGGCAACGGCCACTCCTGTGAATGCCGAGCCGGCAAATGCCCTGTCGGAACAACAATCACAACAACAACGGACGGTTAGCGGACGGGTACTCGATGAAAAAGGGGAGCCTGTAATCGGGGCCAACATCGTTGTCAGCGGCGCAGCAATCGGTTCAATTACCGACCTGAACGGCCAGTTCCAGCTATCCGTACCTTCAGGAGCACAATCGCTCCAGATCAGCTACATCGGCTACAAAAAAACGGAAGTATCCATCGCAGGCACTTCAACTGTAACAGTAACTCTCGAACCAGAAAGTACCGGTCTTGATGAATTAGTGGTTATCGGTTATGGTACCGTTAAGAAACGCGACCTTACCGGTGCAGTATCATCGGTAAAAACAGCCGACATTGTTCAGACTCCTACTGCTAATGCCATGGAAGCTATCCAGGGACGTATCCCGGGAATGGACATTACCCGTACAGGTGGGGGTGCAGGTGCCGGAGTAAGTATCCTTATCCGCGGTACCAAAACACTCGGATATACCGACATGTATGGTAACAAGTCACGTAACACAGAGCCTTTGTTTATTATCGACGGAGTGCAGGGTGGATCGTATGCCGACCTGAACCCCAACGACATTGAAAGTATTGATGTATTGAAAGATGCATCTTCAACAGCTATTTATGGTTCATTGGGTGCAAACGGAGTAGTTATTATTACAACTAAAAAAGGAAAAGAAAACAAGGTCAGTGTTAGTCTCGACAGTTATTATGGGGTAAATGGTTTTGTTGACTATCCGACTCCACGTATGGGCGACTCTTACCTGAATGTTCGTCGTGAAGCCTACCGTACAGTCGGACAATGGGCATCTCCTGCCGACGACTACAAAATCTTCACAAACGAAGAATGGTCGGCCATCCAAAACAACCAATGGGTTAACTGGGTCGACGAACTGACCCGTCAGGGAACACAGCAGAGTCATAATGTAACCTTCTCATCAGGAAAGGACAAAGTAAAATCCTATCTTTCACTGGGCTATTTCAACGAACAGGGAATTTTTGAGGATGACGATATTACACGCTATACCCTGCGTGCAAATCTTGATTATGAAGTACGTCCATGGATGACAGTGGGGGTAAACACTCAGCTCACCTATTATGATCAGAACAGTGTGCCTGCAAGTGCTTTAACCCAGGCAACCACCTACATACCATTGGGAACTCCTTACAATGCTGATGGCTCTGTCAACCTGTTCCCTGTATCCGGTGATGCTCAACGGTTGAGTCCGCTGGCCAACTATGCTGATGAAAACCGTTCGGTTGACAATACCATATCGATTAAAAACTTCAGCTCGGCGTATTTGCTGCTGCAACCATTCAAACAGTTGACTTTCCGTTCTAACCTTTCAACTTCACTTGCTACCAACCGTAGCGGTGAGTACAACGGTCTGAACTCCACCGATCAATTCGGAGGCAGCTACACCAATAATGCGAGTGTATACAGTGGACTGTACCGCAACTATTCCTGGGATAACATCCTTACCTACAACGAAAGCTTTGGTGATCACACACTGGAAGCCACAGCTATTACTACCTGGATGCAAACCATCAGCGAAAACTATGGTGCTTCGGGCTACAATCAACTGCTTGATTCGTACCTGTTCTATTCGCTGGGATCTACTGATCCTGCCAGTCGCACTATCTATTCCAACTATGTTCAACAGCAAACATTCGGGGTAGCCGGTCGTTTGTCCTATAACTATGCCGGACGTTACTTCCTTACTGCTACTGCCCGTTGGGATGGTTCATCTACCCTGGCTCCGGGACATCAATGGGACTTCTTCCCATCTGTTTCAGCAGCCTGGCGTTTGAGCGACGAAGCATTTATGGAAAACTCATCCGACTGGTTGAGCAATCTTAAATTACGTGCCAGCTACGGTACCACCGGTAATGCCGGTGCACCTGCCTACGCAACACAGGGAGGTAGCGTATCTGCCAACACAAAATTTGCATTTAATGATACTCCTGCCACTGTATACCAGTTCGGTTATCTGGTTGGGAACTCTGAATTAGGCTGGGAAACTTCCACTACAACCAATATTGGTCTCGACTTCGGTATCTTTAATAACCGTGTTGACCTGAATATTGACTTGTATAATATCGACACCGACAACATCCTGATGGCACGTAGCTTACCACCATCCACAGGTGCCGGTGGTGCAAGTTCTGCTCAGTTCTCTACCTATCAGAATATAGGCAAGACCCGTAACCGTGGTATTGAAATCGCATTAAATACAGTAAATGTCGATACACGCGATTTCAAATGGAACTCTACGCTTACCTTTGCTGCGAACCAGGAAGAAATTGTTTCACTGGTAACCGGCGAAGACATCATTCAGGGACAAAATGCTGAAGTTGCTTCATTGCTTATCGGTCGCCCCATCAATTCTTTCTATTCCTACAAGCTGAACGGTATCTGGCAATTGGGCGAGGAAGCTGAAATGGCAAAATACAAACTCAATGGTACCGAAAATGCCTTCAAACCGGGTTCATTGAGAGTTGAAGACTTTAACGGCGATGGCAATATTACTGCCGACGACCGCCAGTACCTTGGTTCACGCTCACCAAAATGGACAGCAGGGTTCAACAACACCTTCCGCTACAAAAACTTCGATTTCGGAGCTTATCTGGTAATGCGTTGGGGACAAATGATCGATGCTCAGTTCCTCGGACGTTTCGACCCATCAGGAGTTTCCAACAGTCCCGACTACCTTGACTACTGGACACCCGAAAATCCATCAAACGATTTCCCTCAACCTAAAAAAGACGGCAAACTCTACGACTATTACGGATACATGTCGCTCAACTATGTGGATGGTTCTTACTTCAAGGTAAAAAACATCAGCATGGGTTACAGTCTGCCGACAAAAATCACCGACCAGTTAGGAATCAGCAAGCTTCGTTTCTATGCTACTGCTTCAAATCCCTTTACGGTTGCTAAAAGTCACCTCATCAAATTCTACGACCCTGAACGTGGTGGAGATGAAAAGATGCCACTTACCAAGCAAATCGTGTTTGGTTTAAACCTGAGTTTCTAATCCCAAAAAACAACAACAAGTATGAACACTAAAATATTTGCTAAGATAGCCGCCGGGCTGGTGTTAACGGCCACTTTCAGCGCTTGTAGCCTGGAAGAATACAACCCTTCGGGATCGACTGCAGGGAATGTATACAACACCGAAGTGGGAATGAATTCCCTTGTGAATGCTGCCTATTACAATTTCCGCGCTCAGTTCTACGGCCGTGAGGATGTGATGTTCCTTTGGGAAGGTGGTACCGACCTATGGTTCATGGGTGCCCGTGGTACCTATGCCGATCAGCTTCTTATCTATTCTGAAAAGTTAGGTCCCACTACCGGTCAGATTAAGAATACATGGCAACGACTATATGAAATTGTAAACTACGCCAATGCTGGTATCAACCGTATTCCGGGAGTGAAGTACAGTAGTGAAACCTTAAAGGAAAACAAAGAAGGTGAACTGCGCTTTATCCGTGCCTATGCTTATTGGATGATAGCCGAAGCTTACGGAGGTGTTACCTTACGTACTACCGAAACCGAAGGTGTACCGATGACAGCTGAACGGAGTGATTTAAAAGACTTCTACGAACTTATCATCAGTGATCTCGAAAAAGCAGTAGAACTTTTACCTGTAAGTCAGACTGAATACGGACGTGCCGACAAGAAAGCTGCTTTGGGGATGCTTGCCCGCACAGCACTTACACGCGCATCCTACCTCGAGTATTTCCAGAACGACAAGGCTGCTGCCGCACCTTTCTATCAGAAAGCACTGGATGCAGCCAATGAGTTAATCAACAACCAGACAGCCTACGGCACTCGTTTGTATAATAGTTTCGATGAACTCTTCGACCCTGCCAACAACAAGAACAACGCCGAAGCTCTTTGGTCGATTACTCACTCCACCAACCCGGCACTCAATCCGCAAAGCAAAAATGCCAGTCGCTTGTTCCGCTGGTACCTGGCTAAATATACAGGTCTTTGTGGTATGCCTTCGCTCGAAGTACCCGAATATGGTCGCGACGGCGCAGCACGTATGATGCCTACCCGCTACCTGCTTGAACTATTCGATGAAGATAAAGACGGACGCTATTACGGATCGTTCCGCGAAGTATTCCAGATCCCCGCCACTGCGCCGGCATATACCTGGAGTACAACCGACGTTGCCCGCTTTGGAAAATCATTTGCTGCAGGTTCTGTATCATTACAACCGGGTGATACCGCCCTGATGTACACCAAAAAGGTGGTAGCCGACAAGGCAGACCGCCCCTATGGAGTAAAGGATATCAACGATACTTACGAAGCAGACGGAACCATTTCCAAAAATGCTAACAACAACCCTTACTATCCATCACTGAAAAAATTCAGAGATCCGGATCGTACTCCGGGGTCGGATGCAGGAACCAAGAATGTGATCGTAATGCGACTGGCAGAAATGTACCTGATCGCAGCCGAAGCAGCATGGAAACTGAATAAGACAAGCCCATCACCGGCATCCTACATCAATGTACTTCGCACCCGTGCAGCTGTTAAGACTCCGGTCGACCACACTGCCGAAATGCAGGTGACCGATGCACAGATTAACCTCGACTTCCTGCTCGATGAGCGTGCACGTGAGCTGGCAGGCGAACACCTGCGCTGGCCCGATTTGAAACGCACAAAGCAACTTGAAAACCGTCTTGGTGTTGGTAAACAAAACCCCGACATCACTGCGTTCAATCCGGCAAAACACTATGTTCGTCCTATCCCTCAGGCAGAGCTCGACGCCTTGCTTAATGGCGATGAATACGGACAGAATCCGAATTATTAATTCTTAAACAGACTGCCCCGGTGAGATTCACCGGGGCAGTTTTTTATAACTTGAACCTTATAATCTTAACCTATAGAATTGTCCTGACCTGATTGTGCCCCTTCTTTGAACGATTTCTGTCCACCGATGAATAATAAATAAACTTAATTTGCACTACAATCATTTAATAATTATTCATCATGAAAATTTTACACATCTTTTCTAAACCAGTCATGGCACTGACACTGGCTCTCGCCGTTGCGGGAACCGGTTTTGCTCAATTGACCGACGTTACTTCCAGCTATTTAAGTAACGCTCATTTTAATACCAACGCTAACTTCAAATTTGATGCAGCAGCAGAAAACCTTGGATCAGCAAATGGAGGTGCTAACATTAAGGAAGTAGATAGTTGGACACGCGGACAGATGGGTGATAACTCGGCAGCGGGTACGTATGAATATGGCAACCCAGGTACTCTAAATGCTTATAACACCTACGGCACCATCCCAACTGCCGGACCTGATGCAGCCACCGGAACCGGACAAGCAGCTTTAGGTATCTCGACTGCCTGGACAGGTACAGTAACCTATACTCAAAGTGTTACTCTTCCCGCAGGAAAATATTCCATTATTTACGAAGCGTATAATTCAGGTCCTGCTGTAACCAATACTTCAAAAGTAGGATTTGCACCAACCGGGGGTACAGCTTTTGTTGATAACCGCACTTCTTTCCCAATGGGAGAATGGGTTAAAGACACCGTTTCTTTTACACTTCAAGCTGAAACTGCAGGTGTAATTCAGGTGGGTATCGCTGCTCCAAACTCCGGATCATCTGGTGTAGGTCGTATATTCTTCGACTATGTTAAGGTAATGGTCGACAACTCAGTTGACAAAACCAACTTGCAAGCTCTTATCACTGCAGCTACAGAAATGAAAAACAATCCACAACCGGTTGGAACTTCTACAGCTTATGCTGATTTAGATGTAGCTCTTACCAATGCTCAGGCTGTAAACGCTAATGCTTCAGCTACAGCCGGAGATGTACTTGCTCAGGAAGGACTGCTTGCTGCAGCAATTGAGAAAGTAAATGGTGCAATCACTATTTATGCTTACACTACGGCCTGGACCGACCTGCCTGTCGACATCACTTCATTGATCGTCAATCCAAGTTTTGAAGAATCTCCTGCAACAAACGGATGGGTTAACGTTGGAGGTTTCGTAGGTCAAACAAACACCACTTTCCCACTCAAGGAAAGCAACACCTATGTTGAACGCTGGAAATCAACAGGAAACTGGACCGGTCTCAAATTATCACAAACAATTAACTACATCCCTAATGGTATCTATCGACTAACAGCAGCTGGACTTAACAGTCCAAACACAGTTGGTGGAGCATTTGTATTCGCTAACGACGAACGGGCTGAAGTATTCGGTGTTGAAGAAAAAACTGTCCTGGTTAATGTAACCGACAACAAACTGACAATCGGTTATGAAGTTGTAAACGGAGGTAACTACGTAGGTACTGATAATTTCCGTTTAAGCTACATCAGCGATGGATCTCCATTCCTGGTTACTGCTCCTGAAAATCTTTTCTTTGACGCAAATAATCTTACCAGAACATTTACAGTTAGCGGCGGCAACCTTTCAGCTGATGCTGTAATTACAGCTCCTGCCGGTATATCCTTAGATAAAAGCTCTCTCACACCTGCTGAAATTGCTGCCGGTGCAACGGTGACAGCTACTTACGATAATGCAACTCCTATTGCTGATGGATTTATTACGGTAACTTCAGGAACTGAAACCGGAGCTATCGGTGTAATTGGTTCTGCTGATGCTGCTTGTTTCACTCCTCTGTTTGCAACAGGTAATCTGATTCCAAATCCATTCCTGAACGACATTAGCGCATTTGCAGGCTGGGGACATCGTGCTGTAGTCTTCGGTGCAGAAGCTTATTGTGGTGCCGGTGCCGTAAAATTCTCGGCAACTACCAATGGATGGCCTGATGGTGCAGCACTTGATGTAAACGGAATTGCCTGGGAACCCAATACCTGGTATCGCGTACGTGCCATGCTGAAAACTGTCGACGGTACACTTGCATTCTTTGCAAAAGGAACTGACCCTGATGTAACGATAACTATACCTCAGTCGGGAAATGATTGGATCGAAGTTGATGAACTTTTCTTAACCGGAGCTGCTCCAACTACTAACTTCTTCTCGTTAAACAATGTGGATGGTGGTTCTACTGCTTTGACCGCTTATATCGACAACTGGGAATTATACAAGGTAGATCTTGGAACAGGTGTTGACAATAGCAATGTATCTGATCGTCCACTTGCTTATATCAGCAACGACCAGATTGCAGTTCGCTTCGAACTCGACCATTCTGCCGATGTAACACTGTCGGTATTCAACCTGCAAGGTATGACTATCGCTTCTAAGGTGGGACAATTTGACGCCGGTACTAACCAAACCAGCATCAGCACAGGTCTTGCTTCAGGTGTATATATCGTAAAGATGAGCTATGAAGGTAAAGAATTTACTACTAAGGTAGTTAAATAAACTTCCTTTAAACACTTAAACTAAAAAGAGGCTGTTTCCGATTGGAGACAGCCTCTTCCTTTTAAAAGCCCAACCATTTATCGTTCAGCTTTCATCAATAGCAAAGGTTTAGCAGCATCTTTAAGTTCCGGTAATTTTCTCATTGCATTAACTTTGGCAGGAGCTACACCTCCGGAAGGGGGAACCGGCACCAAAAGCGAATAGGCATACCGACCAAAATAGCCTGCGGAACAACGGGCACTCCACGCATTAAAACGAATGCTTCCATCCGACTGAATTACCCCTACAAGAGGAGCTTCGGTTGTAACCGTTTCAATAATTGGCCATGCATTTACAGAACCGTAAGTAGAGTGCACCCATATTGCCTGATCCGGTTGAATGGTTACTGTAGCTGCTGTTAAGTCCACATCAACAATCACCTCTCCACCCACTTCCCAGAAGTTAATCAACTTCATCTGCTGATCATTATCCGGAAGCAACTCCAGGGTAACTACATAAGAAAACTCCAGTTCTTCACTTTCATATACATAGTCACTCATAGTATAACTTCCCGCAAGTGCGGTTAGGTCCTGAGTCGGAGCGTCAAGGGTGGTTACCTGCGCTACCTGACTATAACCTGTACCATCTGTACTTTGAACGAAAGCCCTGACATAGTAGGTGGTAAGGGGAGACAATCCTTCAATGGTAGCATTTAACGATTCACTTTTAACAGTTTTAGCAAGGGTACTAAAATCAGCGACTTTGCTTAGCTCGAATCCTTTATCATAAACAACTTCCGAACTACCTCCGAATGTATAACTACCTTCTGCATGTATTGAACGCGCCTGTATATCACTCACGGCGAGTTGAACTACAGGAATCACTATGGCAGGTGTTGTAACACTCACTATTTCGCTTGCTTTCGACCCGTGTTTCGACGAATACATACATTTAATATAATAAGTAGTAGATGGATTTAACTCATTAATAATTACTTCAAACACCCCATCCCCATCAAGATCAGTGCCTACCGACGAGCGCACATTTAAATTTACAGCCGGGTCTTCGGAACACCTGACTCCCGTTACAAAATAAGGCAATTCGTTAGTACTCTGCAACGAGTAACGTACTTTAATGGCAGTACCCGATAATGCTGTTTGCGACAATACAGTTATTGTTGGTAACATAGTGTCATCTCCTAATGCCGGAAAAGTGGAAATTACGCTCTGCGGAAACTCATACACCCATCTGGGATCGCCTGCAATAACGGTGTGAGGAGCACGACTATCGTGATTTTCTCCTCTGTAAACACCCCGGTTAAGACGTTTCAAATCGAAATAGGCAAAGCCTTCCCCCCATAGCTCTATCCGGCGTTCCAACAAAATTTCTTCCAACACCACTGAACCCGGTTGAAAACTGGCACCGCGGGCTGCTCTTATCTGACTATACAAACTACTGGCTACCGATGTATTTCCCATACGCAACCGGGCTTCTGCTTCAATTAACACCATCTCAGCTGCCCTCATATATACATAGTCCTGTGTCAAACCCGGTTCGTATCCGAATTTCAGACATGCATACGGCTCCTGCCATCCTGTAGCATCTTCATCAGCCTGCATATGCGTCAATGAACCTGTTTCATTTTGGAACCACATTTTACGTAAATCCTCCTGTTGAATGGCCGCATAGAGATCTTCATCGATATAGCAGGTATTATACTCAATGCCAGCATATCCATATGAAAGACTTGAAATGTGTGAGAAAAAGGAGGCATAGAAAGTGGTAGTAGATTCATCATGACGAAATCCCCATATCCATTCCGGATTATCAATACTCATAAAGCCGTCGTCTAAATCCAAAGCCGACATCAGTGGGTATCCCTCCCGCGCAGCCATTGCAGCAGTAGCAGCATTGGGCCAGTCACCCTTAAGCAAGTACAAACGTGCAAGTAATCCATTCACAACATTCACGTCCAGCTCGTTCTTCGAAGTACGGGTAATTCCATTGAGCAGGTTTTTTGCTTTCAGGTAATCCGATTCGCAAAACTGCATCACTACTTCAGCAGGGACCCTGTAATTATACTGATTAAATTCCGGTTCCCTCGTAGCGAAAATCAAAGGAATAGTTGGAGCATGAATATTATTGTTTTGTTCATAAAAGGCTGTTTGCTCGTACAATTGCATAAGATAAAAATTGGCAAACCCCCTCATACCGTAGGCATGCCCCAGGGCCTTCCGTATTTCAACCGGCTCAGGCTGGTCGGGCGCAGAATTAATGACCTTGTTGGCGGCAACAACAAGACCGTTGAAATATGCCCAGATCATATTGGTACGCCGCGAGTTAAAGTGGTGATTATTGAAGATATAATCGTTCCAAAACCATTGATTATTATTCATCATTATATCTTCTGTCATCATATCGGTTGCATGCAGGATAGCCATAAAACCAAAAGAATCGTGAACACCAGGATACAAGTTGTTATTCACCAGCATACTGAGCATTTCCTGCGGGGCATCAGCTATTTCATTATAAGGTAGGAGGTGCTGAGAAGAGTTAAAATTCATACTATCAATTTCAGAAACCGGAACGCGCTGCGAAAGATACCCATTCTTATAAATGGATAACACCCGACCATCCTGGGCAACCAGTGTGCATAGCACCAGCAGTCCTATCAATAAAAAACTACTACGTTTCATATACTACTAATTTAGGAAAGGTTATTTAATAAACTTGGAAGAAAAGATCTGTGTACCTGCCTGTAGTCGCACCAGATACAGGCCCGGACTCAACTGACCAGCTGGAAAGCTTAGTCCGGAAGAAGCCTCATCAGCAGTAGCCGATCGTAGCAAGACCAGTCGCCCGTTCAAATCATAAATTTGAACCAAAACGGGCAAATCATCCGCCTGCACGTACTTTACAGTCAGCAAATCAATCACAGGATTTGGATAAATGTTCAATCCGGGACTCACTTCCACATCAGGTCGATGTAGAATTGGCGATGTAGTAAATACCAGATTTTGCACATCTGAGATAAAAAAAGAATCCTGGTAATCCAACATTGAAATAGTCATCCGGTCACCATCTTCAAATGAGATATTCCGGACATGATCAAGAGGAATAGGGTATTCCCCACCTACGACAAAACGCACAACCATCACCTCATTGGGTAGTTGTGCTGCAACAGGTAACGGTGTAAGTAATAACATACACCCTGCGATAAAAAATAGGTTAAGTTTCATAAGCAATATGTATTAATAAAGGAATATCCTATACATAAAGCTCGGGTTGGAGTTAAAAGTCTGTAATCACATCAGTTAAAGTCAGGCACACTTACGGGCTATATTCTCACAATCTGAGTTATTCGAGTACAAATATAAATGATTCTATTTGAATATATATTAAGTTTAATTGAGTTTTTGTAGTTTTTTATAACTTTATTACAGATGCAACCTGCAATCTTCATTGAACAATCTAAATATACAAGAAATTAATGTACATTTGTAGAACCTTATATTGAAATAGTTGAAATATGATGACACAATTCTCCCCATCAGCGTTACTGATTCTTTCTGCCGTCAGTCTCACACCCGATATATCAGTATTGAAACGTGCCATTGCTGAAACAGAAGACTGGGATGCTGCTTGTGATAAGCTTAAAAAAACTGGAGTCGCCGGCCTTTTCCTCGATCTGGTAGAGAACTATCCGGAGTTATCCGAGGTTGATAAATCTGAAACCACGCTACCAAAAGAAGTATTGGCCAAACTTCGACAGATCTATCTCAAGTCCATCACCCGAACCGTAGTTTTATTCGATAGCTACCGGGAAGTAAGCACTGCCTTTCATAAAAAAAATTTAAAAGTAGTATTCTTTCGTGGCATTAGTCTCACCAATACTCTTTATAATAAACAAGGACTTCGACCTCTCAACTCAATAGATATTCTTATAACTGCCGATACTTATCCGATAGTTATGGAACAGCTCGAATCCATCGGATTCAGACCTGCCAGGCAACCCTTTCTTTCAGGAAAAGACGACAACGAACCACTAAAGATGATACGTAACGAAGAATCAGTAGTCATACACACCGGCATACACCCTCCGGGCATGGAGTATCGCTTATCTGCGAAGGACATGTACGATAGGGCTGTACAAGACACAAACGGAAACCCTCCCGTTTATATGCTGGATTTGTCAGACCTGCTGATCGACACATGCACCCTCGCTCACCGAAATCTTTTTGAGCCAACTTTTAATATATCACTTTATGCAGATCTGGTACGAATACTTAAAACTCACGAAGATCAAATCAATTGGGAAAAGATGATGGGATATTGCTGGGTGAGCGATGCCGAATATGTAGTTATGGAACAACTAATAATTGCCCATCAGCTCTTTGGCGCCCCCCTACCTCCCCGTATCAAACAAGTTTACACAAGCTGGGTAAAAGAAGAAACTATCCGTCAACTTATGGAACATCTTAACGACAAGCAACCTCAGGCTAACGAAACAAACCATACTGAAAAAAAAGGGTGGAGCATAAAAAAACTATGGGGGAAATTGTTTATAAAAATAATTAACAAAAGAATATGAAGAACAGGATTATTGAAGCAGTAATTATCGCTGTAGGATTGAGTGTTATGGGGTACATGTTAAATGCCGGAATAAGGAGCTTTAAGGACAAGGACCGGGTAGTAAGCGTGAAGGGACTTGCCGAGATGGAAGTGCCTGCCAATAAAATTACATGGCCTTTAATGTATAAAGACCTTGGGGATGACCTGCTGACTTTGTATACAAACATAAACACAAAAAATAAGGCTATCGTTTCCTTTTTACGTGCCAATGGAATCGCCGAAGAGGAAATCAATATTGCCGCCCCCGAAATCCTTGACATGAAAGCCGAACGTTACAATACCAATCCGGCTGAATACCGCTACAACGCCACCTCCGTGATTACTGTCACCTCCAATGATGTCGACAAAGTACGCAAATTAATGTCGGAGCAAACCGAATTATTGAAACAAGGTATCGCTATTACAGGAGGCGACTACCGCTACAATGTAAGCTACGAATTTACCGACCTGAACGAGATAAAGCCTGCCATGATCGAAGAGGCTACCCGCAACGCCCGGATGGCCGCGGAGAAATTTGCCAAGGACTCCGACAGCAAGCTGGGTAAAATACGTGATGCTTCTCAGGGACAGTTTAGCATTTCTGATCGTGACTCAAACACACCATATATTAAAAATGTACGGGTGGTAACTACAATCAACTACTACCTTACACGATAAATTTGTTGACATTTTCTTACAATCACTCTTGCTAACGCTTAATTCGTAAGCGTTAGCTCCACGGCCAGTTCGAAATACATTTTAGTTATTCCATCATCCATATTCACAGCTACCACCTTATGCCAGTTGCCTCCGCTATAACTCCATGTATCCGGGAATACCGTCCGCCTGACACTTCCGAACTGAGGATCATAGCTGTAGGTATTAACGGTCGATGAAGTACTCATCTCATTGTAAACGAAATCCTTCTTATTGCGATCAATCATCAGCCACTCAACTCCAACAAACAAACCAATTGATGGAAAAGACAGGGAGTATTCACTCAGATCAATACGCAAAACATCCTTACCTTTTTTAGCTTCAGCCAACACAGCTTCCCGCAGCAAATCCCCTCCTGGCTCACCCTTCGAATCAGGCAAAAACAGTCGTACATTAAAAGTGGCCCCCGGTAGATCCGACTTAGTAAAAATACGAATTTCTTTTATAAAACCAGTTGAAGCATAGTTAGAACGAAAAGGAAAATACCTGGCAACTATCGAAGGTCTGGTTGATTTAAAATAACCATTCACCTCTTTCTTACGTAGTTTATTCACCACCAATTGCTTGTTATAGCTTCGTGGCATTACATTAATTTCAGTCATCTCGTAAACTTTGGGTGCCAGCAAGATCGGCTTACCGGCATCAGCAAGCGACACCTTTTTTACAACATAACCAATAGAACTTACTACAAGTGTGTCACCCGGGTTACAATCGTAGATACTAAATCGCCCTACACTATCCGTTGTAGCACCATTTTGCGAATTCAATACATACAAATTAACATAAGGCACGGGTAAGCCCGAAGCAGCATCAATCACAACACCGGCAAGTTGCGCTGAAGCATTCAAGCCAACAATCACACAAGCCAGCAAATAAATTAGTCGTTTCATCAGTTGAAATACATTATCAAAACGTGTACAAACATTTTAGCAAACTTTTATGTTTATATCAACAAAACTACATAAACAATGAATAAGCTCTTCTTCACACTCCTCATCCTGTTAATAAGCATGTCAGGATGCGAAAAAATCGACAAACTAACTCAGTTTGATATGGGATATAAAATGACGGTTGTCATCCCAAGCTCATCCGGTATCAACCTGCCTTTCAACATCTTCTCACCGGATGTCGAAACTAATTCCGAGTCCACCTTTGCCATTTATTCCACGAGTAAAGATCTTATCGAGGAAGTTCTGCTTACCAAACTGAAGTTAACTATCACTGCTCCTTCAAACGGCAACCTTGACTTTATCAAAACAATCGAAATCTTTATTTCGGCTGATGGTCTGGCTGAACAAAAGGTCGCATGGAAGGAGAATGTTCCTTCGGGGAGATCTGTTGAACTGGAACTCACACAACAGGACTTAAAAGAATACATCAAAAAAGACGAATTCAAATTGCGTCTGAACACGGTAACAAACAAGTTTCTCACTTCAGAACACACCATCGAAGTCGACGCTTCATTCTTTGTTGATGCCAGTGTATTAGGTCAGTGAAACAGCCTACTGCAAAAGTATTAAAAGATTTTTATACATTTGCAGTACACTATGAAGATAAATAACTCACCCTCTAACATTCTTGTTCTCTCCGCTATCCGCGTTGAGCCCGATCTGCCTGCCCTTCAACTAGCACTTGCAGAAGTGGAGGATTGGGAACAGGCAGGGCGAAAAATAATTAAAAAAGGAGTGGCCGGGTTATTCCTGAATCTTTTGGAGCGACATCCGGAATTGACCGATAACCTTATCCCCAATAAGTTAATCGTTCAACTACAACAAGCCTATTTACGAACTGTATCCCGGAGCATGGTCTTATACGCCACTTTTAAAGATATCGCCGATGCACTCAACGAACGGGGAATTAAAGCAATCGCTTTAAAAGGAGTATACCTGGCCGAACACCTCTACCCAACGATAGGACTACGACAATTCAGCGATATTGACTTATTATTTCGCAAGGAGGATGTTCCGGCTGCACTGGAAGTATTTAATACTCTGGGATTTGTTTTGGAAAAACCGGTGTTTGACGAACATGTCAACAGCGTACTCGAACCAGCCCACCTGCCTCATATGAGCCGACGAGGCGTTTCGGTCGAAGTACACACCCGATTACACGGTCCGTTTCAGGAATACAACCTCAACGAACGGGAACTCTTCGACCGATCAATACCGATCACGATTAATCAATGCCCTTTCCACGTTTTCGAAATCCACGACCTGCTCATTCATCTTTGCGTACACCTCGACAAGCACATCAACAGCTACCAGCTCCAATTTTACTCCCTGGCCGACCTGGTAAGGATACTACATACCCGTTATACTGAAATAAACCCGACGCTTTTACTGGAACGCTCACGCAGCTACGGCGCCGACAAGGTAGTTATACGCACTCTTCAGCTCCTGCACGAATTATTGGGGGCGCCCCTGCATCCGGAACTCAGTGCCGCTTTAACAGAAATAATTAGTCGGGAGAACATCGAAAAGGTAGCCGCTCATCTCGACGACCTGGCAAAAAAGAAACCTTCCACCCGCACCCACCTGAAGTACATGAATAAATTCGACAGTACTTCCGGCAAACTCCGTTACGTTGCAGGGGTGCTTTTCCCCTCAAAAAGAACCCTCATCCGATCCTATAAGATCCAACACCAACGACTCTACTGGTTGTGGTACCCTTATCGCTTCTGGCTGGGAATAAAAGGATTGCTGATGAAGAAATAAAGCTCCTTCCTTACAGGATTTACCTGCCTATTGAGCACTGTAAATTGAGTACTTCTATCAAAACTGACTACATATACCATATTTATATAGAATAGTGCACAATACACGTTTCGTGATTTGCTCAGTCACACTATCCTATTGCTCCTCAGCATCCGGCTTATCGCTGATTATAAATCCCATCTTCTCAGGATGGTCAGATACATAAAAGTCGTAATTCAGCTCGTGAAGCATGAACAACATTATACAATCTCCTAACGCAGCAATTGTAAAAAAACTACCAAACACCAGCAGAAACCCATTTCCGGTTACAAGTCCGACAGCAGCGGGCAATAAGCCCATTAACAGTAAAGGCATAGTCCCCTCCTATACGATAATGCTTTACCTTTAAAGGCTCCGTACAATGGCAATACGGAGTCAGGAACTTCCAGCTCATCCCGAAACGGATGGATCTAAAACCTCTGCCCGCAAACTGCGTCCATGTTATTCCATGAATCAACTCGTTGACAACAATTCCAACAATCAGATACACCAGAAAATAATCCACAAACCGATCCGCCCCTTCTGATTCGCAACCAACTGTCGGATTCCAACAGTCGTCTCTTCACTCAGCAATGCGACATTTAAAAGGATAACACAGATTCCAGCACACTTAAACAAATCGAAATACAGCTACTTTCAATTTCTCTTAGTAAGAATAGCCTGTACTTGTATTTTTAAAAAGTCATACAATGCACGAAATTTCCTGTTACAGGTAAGATCAGGTTTATCTCATTATTCAAATTCAATACTTTCACCTTTTTCTAAACTAACTGTAAGCATACCTTCAGAAATATCAGGTGAAAATTTCTTGCCATTTTTCAACACTGAAAGTTCGACAGAAGTAGATGGTATAAGCACAGTAAATGTGTTTTCGACCTGAGCAGTCAGCTTCATCGAACACACTTTTCCATCTTCCCATTTTAAGTCAACGACTCCCCCTCCACGCACACAAACACCTTTTACGTAGCCAGTCTTTAACTCTTTTGGTAAGGTTGGTAATAATTCAATATAACCCTCATGACTTTGAATCAGCATTTCAGCCAATGCTGCTGCAGCTGCTTCGTTTGCGTCGAAAGAGAAGATATCTGACTCAGCACCTGCAACACCTGCAGGTGACATGGTAAACAGATTCTCCCGCGAGAATTCAACCAATAGGCTTTTCATATTTTTATATGCTTCATCAGCTTTCTTTAACCGCGCATAAAAACAAATCATATTTGCACGACTCCATTCCACATCTTCCCAATTTTCAGAATTTAATTGTCTGAATACTGATTTACTGACAGCATCAGCCAACTGTGGTGTATGCTTCATGCTGATCTGATTAAAAGGATAAAAAGCTAATAAGTGCGATGAGTGGCGGTGATTCGGATGTGCAAGATCATAATCCTCAAACCATTCCTGGAGTGTGCCATCTTTTCCAATTTTGAACGGGGGTAACAGTGCCTGTGCTTTAATCAATTCCTTTCGAAACTCCTCATCAACTCTTAATATGCGAGAAGCTTCAATACAGGACTCAAAAGCCTCATACACTAATACTCTGTCGGAAGTTGGACTCATCGAAAGCGCGTACTCCCGACCATCAACCAGGAAGGAATTCTCAGGTGAAGTGCTGGGACCAGTCATTAAGTAGCCACTTTTCGGGTCTTTAACCAGATAATCAAGAAAAAACTCAGCACTTTTCTTAAGCACCGGATAAGCTTCTTTTGCCAGAAAATCTTTATCCTGTGTAAACTGAAAATGACTCCATAAATGTGACGCAATCCATGCACCAGCAGTAGGAAACAATCCCCAGCCAACACCCTGACCCGGAGCAGTATAGCCCCACACATTTGCAACTGTATGAGCAGTCCATCCGGGACTTCCATATACCGTCATTGCAGTTTTTTCTCCATGCATCGACAAATCTTCTATGTATCTGAAAAGTGGGGTATTGCATTCATGTAAATTGCCGACATTTGCCAGCCAGTAATTTTGCTGTGTATTAATATCGAGATGATAATCACAGGTCCATGGCATATTGGCAGCGAGATTATCGTTCCAAATACCCTGAAGATTTGCCGGCAGAGGCGAATTCTCACGGGAAGAAGAAATCAACAAATACCGGCCATATTGAAAAAATAATGCTAGTAAGCCCGGATCATCTTTTCCAGTTTCCTTTAGCTGCTTCCAGCGATGATCAGTAGGTAATTTATCATATTCAGTTTCACCTAAAAAGATATCCATCCTATCATATAATGATTTATAATCAGCTATATGAGCTTCTTTAATCGCCTCGAAGGATTTTTGAGCTACCTTATTAATAGTTGCATCGCATTGTTCTACATAGGCAGGATTTTTATAATCAGTACGTAAATCAATGGTAATTACAGCCTCCGATGCGTTCTGAACCTTAAGGGTTGAATCCGTTACCAAAAGTGTCCCGTCAGGCGAAGCAACATGAATATTCCCTTTGTAGAAAACACCACCCGGACCTTGTTTGTCGAACAATGCCTGTCCGGTAAAGCTAATCATAGAAGAAGTTGTAGAAATTATTGATTTACGTAATAATTCCAATCCAAGTTCAAAAGAAAGTGCATCCTTCTTATCTGACGTCAACTTCAGCACCAACACATCATCCGGATTTGAGCACAGGTATTCACGGGTAAACCGGACATCATCAACGGTATAGGATACAGAGGTTACCGATTGTTCAATATCTAACTCGCGAGTGTAATTACTCACCTTACCATTATGTTGAAATTTAATCTTTAAATCACCAAAAGGTAAATGAGTTCCAAACGAATGAGGAGTCCCCGAAAGATAGTGAGTTGCCAATCGATTTCCTTCTTCCATATTCCCTTCAAAAAAAGATTGTCTTATTCTTGCAAGCTGCTCTTTACCACAAGGCTGCTGTTGATGTTCATCATATTGTCCCGACCACAATGTAATTTCGTTCAATGCTATGGTTTCTACTTCAACTCCCCCGTATATCATCGCTCCAATTCTCCCATTACCAATTGGAGTCGCCTGCATCCATTCCCGGGCAGGCTGTTCGTACCATAGCCTTACATGCTGTGAAGCTGAGTTGTCACATGACACAAAAAATATAATTACTAAAAGAACAACATTTGCTTTTACTATACCAACTCTATTCCTCATAATAACTCTTCTTAAATAATGAATACAAAAAAAGAGCTTACCCGGTATATAATCCCATAATCCGGGCAAGCTCTTACAGCAACCACAAAATGATTCCCTCTTTAACGAACAGCAAACTTAGCTGTCGCTTTTTCAGCTCCTTTGGTTGCATGGAGCAAATATACACCTGAAGTCAAATGCATCGGTTGTTGCATGGATTCTCCCAATACTGCAAAACTACCCATTGAACGACCGTCAATTGCATAAACAGTTACATTAAAGCCATCGAGATTCTCAACATTTAGTATTCCCTGAAGATAATTAACGCTACCATCTTCAAGCTCAATTGTGTTTACTGATGTAAATAAATCCACCAAGTATCCCATAAAGAAATCATCCCATCCCCAATAAACACTTTCAGGAACATACCACGTAAAATTAATTTTACCTTCATCACTACCAAATGCATTGGGATTAATAACTACATCTGTGGCTGGATTTGCCCAGGAAGCAAAAATCTTAGTTATAGCTGTTTTCTCAAACGACCAATCGTCGATAAACGCAACTGAACTGGGTATTGTAATTTCAGTCAATGCTGAACAACCCGAGAAAGTACCCTGATTCAGGATTTCAGTTCCCGACATTTTCACTGTTTTCAGTTTCGTACAATCCTGAAACATCCATCCACGAAGCTCACCTACATTATTTAATTCAATCGACTCCAGGGTAGGGATACGAGCAAAAGCACAATCACCAATACTAGCAACGTTATTAACAACCACATCTGACAAGGCAGTACCATACAACGACCAGGCTACAATCTCAGTTACATTTTCAAGATTAATGGATGCCAGATTCTTTGCATCCTGAAAAGCACACACCTTCAAGCTGGTAACAGTTGAAGGCAACACAACACTTTTCAATCCCGATTGTTGAAATGTATGCTCTGTAATCGTAGTCATTCCTTCGGGGAAATTAATACTTTCCAACGCAAAGCAACCATAAAAAGCCCAATCTTCAATAGAATTGACTGTTGATGGAACCACAACCGATGGAAGTGATTCACACTGTGCCAGTGAGGAATTTCCAATTACCTCTAACCCTTCAGGTAAGGTAAGCGACACCAGGTTATTGTTGTTACGCAACGCGTTATTTCCAATTCTTTTTACGGGATAAGTTACTCCCCCAATCTCCACTGAAGCCGGTATAACAAGCGAAGCCTGTGTATACCTTACGTCTGTATCACCCTCCTTAGGTAGAGGTGCTACTTCAACGGCAGCACCTTCGTTGATAATCGCATAGTTTATACCATTGATAAGATTCTGCGCCTGAAGCGGCAACACTAAAAAACAGAGTGCCAAAACTGCACCTTTAAATGTGTAATTTGCTTTCATAATAATAAATAATTTGTTAACATTAAAAAAAATTGATTAGTACACGAATTTTATAGAAGATACTATATCCTCAGAGTTAATTTTTGCGATATACATTCCCTTATCGAGCATTGACAAGGTTATATTATCCTGATTGGAAGCATACACTAAATTTTTATCTATTCTGCAACGCCCCTGCATATCAAAAATTTGTACAGAAGAGAATTTATCATCCGAATAAAGAGTGAGAGAATCTGCCCTACGATCAACATAGGCTGTTAAGTTTACGGCTTCACGAAGACCGGGAAGTCCGCTTACATCCTGCTCGATTAATTGAATAGCAAACCCTCCGCCTTTAGCCATATCCATTGACAAGTGATCGCCTTTTACAATATCCCTGGTTTCACAAACATAGGTCGTTGGTGTAATACTCGATTCAGGTCCGTCCCTGAAAATAACCGCCTTGTAAGTTACTCCTGATTTTAGAAAATCAAATTTAACAGTGATAGTCCGATGCTCCCAGTTAGTCATTCCTCCAACATACCAATCCTGTCCTTTTTGCTTGGCAATTAAAATATACTTACCTAATTCTGCGGCCAGTGGTACAGTCTTATCCCAAACTGTAGGTACTGTTGAAAGGTACTTTTTAATATCCGGATACTTATTATATTCAGTTGGAGCATCACAGAGATATCCCAACCACTGATCATAAATAACATACATGGATAATTCATGAGCCCGGGTTCCCATACTCATAGGCACCGTATTATCCTTATCAACAGGATAGAATTCTGATGCAGTTTTGTTACGCATCGAACCGGGGGTGTAATCATACGGACCAGCTAACGCACGTATAAACGGGAATTGCGTATGATAGTCGGGAGTCACAATACTTCTCCAGAAATTATCTTCAGCACCACGCACTGCTTCAAAATTAAGAATATTGGGAAAAGTACGATTCAGGCCAGTCGGCACCGGACAACCATGGAATAAGCCTACCATCTGACTGTCAGCAAGACGTTGAGCAAATTCATACCCCCAGCGCATAGCTTCCTGATCATTGCGTTCAAAAAAATCAATTTTAGCTCCGGCAACACCCAGGGCTTTCATTTTCTTTATCCAATCACCGGGATACTCACGCACACAACTAGCCCAGGTCCATACAATAATTTTAACGTCACGCTGCTTAGCATAGCGACACAATTCATACAACCAGCT
>JAQUYE010000034.1 GCA_028691965.1 Paludibacter sp.
ATTGGGTAAGCGAAATTCGGGAATACCGTATTTAAGTACCCCGCCAATTTCGTGAAGCGCCTCGAATACAGTTACATCATAGCCCATTTTAGCCATGTCGCCGGCAAAGGAGAGTCCGGCAGGACCCGAACCTACCACTGCAATCTTTTTTCCGTTGGGGGCTGCCACTTCGGGAACGGAGATCTGTCCGCTTTCGCGTTCGTAGTCGGCAGCAAAACGTTCGAGGTGACCGATAGCCACGGGTTCTTTACCGCTTTTGACGTAGATGCACTGAGCTTCGCATTGCTTTTCCTGCGGACAAACACGTCCGCACACAGCCGGCAGGGCAGAGGTTTCTTTGAGCACTTTAGCAGCTTCAAGAAAATTGCCTGTCTCGATTTGTTTGATGAAGCCCGGGATGTAAATGCTCACCGGACACCCTTTCATGCAGGTGGGGTCGGGACAGTCGATACAACGTTTGGCTTCGATCATTGCCTGTTCGGCTGTGAGTCCGAGGTTTACCTCTTTATTATTACGACTGCGCGCCACGGGATCCTGTTCGGGCATGTGAACCCTGGGAGCAACCATTCTTTCTTTTACTTTGAGCTGAGTACGTAAATCGGCACGCCAGGGCTCATTTCTTTCTTCTTTAATATTACGCATACCTTATTATTCTGATTTGTGAGCAAAACGTTCCATCTCTTCGCGCTCGATATCGCGGTAACCTCCGAGCCGCATCAACATCTCATCGAAGTCGACCTGGTGTGCATCGAATTCGGGACCATCGACACATACAAATTTTGTTTTACCACCCACACTTACACGACAGGCACCGCACATGCCAGTGCCGTCGACCATAATAGTATTAAGGGATGCAACGGTAGGTATTTCGTAGTTCTTAGTCAGGGCACTTACGAACTTCATCATTACTGCAGGACCGATAGTAACACACATATCTACCTTTTCGCGTTTGATAACTTCCTCTACCCCATTAGTAACCAGACCCTTTGTTCCGTAGGAGCCATCGTCGGTCATGACTATCACCTCATCAGAATGAATCTTCATTTGATCTTCGAGAATGACAAGATTTTTGGAACGGGCAGCCAATACGGTGATTACCCTGTTGCCCGCTGCTTTAAGAGCAGCCACAATAGGAAGCATGGGAGCAGTACCTACCCCACCGCAGGCACACACTACGGTACCAAAGTTTTCGATATGAGTGGCTTGTCCGAGCGGACCTACCAAATCGGTAATTTCATCGCCCACGTTCAGGATTGCAAGTTTGGAGGAAGAAACCCCCATGCGTTGAACGACAAGCGTAATGGTACCTTTCGTTGTATCGGCATCGGCAATGGTCAGGGGAATACGTTCGCCTTTTAACCCTACCTTTACCATTACAAAGTGTCCCGCCTTTCGCGAACGGGCGATAAGCGGGGCTTCCACCTCGAACTTGATGACGTTCTCAGAAAAATACTCTTTGCTGACAATTTTATTCATCTGCTATCTTCGTTTTATTGTTTGCGCGTGAGTTGTCTGCGAAAAACAGCGAATTGTTAAGATTTCACAGAATACGACCGCAAATTTACAAAAAAAATCAAAGCAGAGGAATAATTTGTTATGAATTGGTAGTATTTACCCTGTATTAATGTTTTTCCACCTTACCCATCTTACCGGTAAAGAGGATTACCCCTGTACTTTTCTCACGAATAAGAAAAATAAAAGGTTTATTCGCAACGAAGTAGGGATCCATTGGTAAGGATGTAGTTTCAAATTCGATCACTGTTACGGCTGCGGCTTCGGTACCTACTTCATCCACTTCGCAAAAAGTGCTGTGAATGATACGGGATATAAGCAGATCTTCTTCTGAAATAGGACTAAAGTCGGCCTTATCGGTAAATGCCTGCAACATTCCGAGTGCCTGCATCGGCTTTTTCATTTCAAACTTTTGTTCGACTTTGAAACGGGGGAAGTATACGTTCACGGTCTGACTTCTGAGAGAAGCGTATACCTGACTAAATGACTCCGCATCCATTTCTTCAAGTACCTGAGAAGTACTTATGCCATCTTTGGGAAGAATAACCGTCATACTAAACGCCTTGTTACCATAAGGCATATCGAGGTACTGTGCCCTTTCATCTTCGGCATATAGAAATGAATCTTTCTGAACCATCATATTCACTTGTGTGTTTTCGCCGGCTTCGGCCCTGAAATCGGTAGAATAGGTTTTTGTTTTATCAAATTGTTTCACCCAGCTACCTTTAAAGTAGATGGCATTGATAAGATAAAGCATAGCATCGGCAGAAATCTGGTCGAGCGGTTCCTTAATCCGGTTTTGAGTTGCAGCAGCACACCAGTCGTTGATCGTTTTAAGTGCCGAAGGTTTACTAAAATCGAGTGAACGCACTTCGGCATTGAAAAAGTTTTTATTAACCTTCAGGAAACTATCCTTCACCGGAAAGCCGTCGTGGTACCAAATTGAATTAGCGATCGACAGGCGTGTTTTGGGATCAACCGACAACAGACCTTCGCGAATGATTTTGTAATACTCATTCACTTCATCATCGGTAAGTCCGTCTAACCGGAGGGCCTGTGCAATCTCGTCCTTTGTTACACCTGCAGCTCCGTTCCAGGCCATTCCCAGGGCCATGCTCATACTAAGGGGAGAAATAAATACATTGGGGTCGTTAGCTTCGGCAATTGTTTGCCGTAAGAGGTCAAATGCAAAATCATTATCCTGCGTCACTTTCTGCTGCATTCCCACTTTCAGTTGAATATCACCGGCTTCGCGGACATCAGGTTCGGTACAGGATGTCAATATTCCGGAACAGGAGCTGAGAAGCATTGCTACTGTTAGTAGTGTTACCATTGTTTTCATACGACGAATTCTTTTAATTTGCATACATGAACCAAGATGCAGGTTTACCACAAAAAGTTGCGTAAGCTCACACTAAAAGAGCCGTATTCGGTTGAATGCGGCTCTTTAAAAACGGGATCAGTTAATACCTGTAGTGCTCAGGCTTGAATGGTCCGTCGGGTGCTACTCCGATATAAGCTGCCTGTTCGGGGGTCAGCTTAGTGAGGCGAACACCCAGCTGTTCGAGGTGCAGGCGGGCTACTTCCTCGTCGAGGTGCTTTGGCAAGCGATACACATCCACTGCATACTCTTTAGTAAAGAGCTCGATTTGTGCAAGAGTCTGGTTCGTAAACGAATTACTCATTACAAACGACGGGTGACCGGTTGCACATCCAAGGTTTACAAGTCGACCATCAGCAAGCAGTAAGATACTGTGACCATCGGGGAAAACATACTTATCAACCTGAGGTTTGATGTTCACCTTCTGAATTCCCGGGAATTTCTTCAGCTTATCGACCTGGATCTCATTATCGAAGTGCCCGATATTACATACTATGGCACTGTCTTTCATCTTCTCCATGTGTTCGATACGGATAATATCCTTGTTACCGGTTGTGGTTACAAACACATTACCAACCGGCAGGGCGTCTTCTACGGTAGCTACTTCGAAACCTTCCATGGCAGCCTGAAGTGCACAAATCGGATCGATTTCGGTAACGATTACACGGGCACCGTAGGCGCGCATTGATTTTGCGGAACCCTTACCCACATCACCATAGCCACAAACAACCACCACTTTACCGGCCAGCATCAGGTCGGTAGCACGTTTAATGCCATCGGCCAGCGATTCGCGGCAACCGTAGAGATTATCGAATTTAGATTTGGTAACTGAGTCGTTCACATTAAAAGCAGGGAAGAGCAGTTTGCCTTCGTCCATCATCTGGTACAGACGATGAACGCCGGTAGTTGTTTCTTCGGAAACACCACGGATTTCGGGTGCCATGCGGGTCCAGATGCCCTTGTCCTCCACAAGCACCTTTTTCAGGATAGCATAGAGTTCTTGCTCGTCTTCGCCCTCTACAATCTTATCCAAAACTGACGCATCTTTTTCGGCATCAACCCCCACATGGATCATCATGGTGGCATCGCCCCCGTCGTCGACGATAACGGTTGGCCCTTTATGACCATCGAAGGTAAGTGCCTGAAGAGTACACCACCAGTATTCCTCCAGCGTTTCACCTTTCCAGGCAAACACCGGAATGCCGGCAGCAGCTATGGCAGCCGCTGCATGATCCTGAGTAGAATAAATATTGCAACTCGCCCAGCGCACTTCAGCACCGAGGGCTACCAGTGTTTCAATAAGAACGGCAGTTTGTATAGTCATATGGAGTGAACCCATGATGCGCGCGCCTTTCAGAGGCTTTTCCACACCATACCTGGCACGGAGGGCCATCAGACCCGGCATTTCCTTTTCGGCCAGCTCTATTTCCTTACGGCCGAAATCTGCTAAAGAAAGATCTGCCACTTTGTAAGGCAGATTGCTAAATAATTCAGATGAACTCATATTTTAATTTAATTTGTTATCGGAAAAGGGGTACAAAGGTACAAAATTCCATGCGATTTCGTTATCTTTGTTTACCAAAATCGTTCTATGCTAACTGACACACACAGCCATAAGGTGAATACCGGTTTGGTGAACACACTCTATAACATCCGTATTAACGAAGATGCATTAAGTTTGCCACATGGTCCGCGGCTTTACTTCTCAGCAGGTATTCACCCCTGGGATGCAGCTATGTTCCAGCCCGCGTGGCTGGAGAAGCTAAACATACTGTTAAATTACCAACAGGTGATAGCCATAGGAGAATGCGGATTTGATAAGAACAAACCAATCCCCCATTCGGTTCAGTCGGAAGTATTTGAGCGACAGATTATTCTTTCGGAGATTAGCTGCAAGCCGCTGATTGTACATTGTGTAGGATATTTCAATGAATTGATAGAACTACATAAAAAGCATTCACCGGTACAGTCCTGGATAATTCATGGCTTTCGCGGAAAGCCCGAATTAGCTACACAACTGCTAAAGGCCGGCTTTTACCTGTCGTTTGGAGAAAAGCATAATCCGGAAAGTGTGGAACTTACTCCTTTTGATCGTTTACTGATAGAGACCGACGATAGCGAAGCAAGTCCGGAAGATGTGTTCGCAGTAATTAATACCATTAAGGCTGGCAAGCCGGAAGACTACACCGCTGCAGCTACACTTTTTAAAATCCAGAAATGAAACGCAAGTTATTATTCCTTATTCTATTGATAAGTGCTGTAAGCGCCAGTTCACAGTTAAAAATCAATTCTCAGATGCTGAAGCTGAATAATGTATTCAGCGTAATCTCCAATCTCTATGTCGACACCATCAATGAAAACAAAATGGTGGAAGCTGCTATTATTGGTGCATTGAAAGAGTTGGATCCGCATTCGTCGTACATACCAAAAGAAGAAGTGGAACGGGTAAATGAACCCCTTCAGGGCAGTTTTGAAGGCATAGGCGTTCAATTTCAACTCTTTGAAGATACGATCCTGGTGGTGCAGACCATCTCGGGAACCCCTGCAGAAAAGGTAGGTGTTATGCCCGGTGATCGAATAGTATATATTAATGAGGAGATGGTAGCCGGGGTAAAATTTCAGAATTCGGATGTTACCAAACGTCTTCGCGGAGAAAGGGGAACGGATGTAAACGTTAAGATTCGGAGACGGGGAGTAAAGGAGCTGATGTTGTTTAAAATTACCAGGGACAAAATTCCGGTTAACAGTATTGATGCCGGGTACATGATCGATGATAAGACAGGATACATTCGCATTAACAACTTTGGGAGTAAGACCTTCAGCGAATACAAGGAAACATTTGCCCGATTACGCAGCCAGGGCATGGAGAATCTGATTTTGAGTCTGCAGGGCAATGGAGGTGGATATATGAATGCTGCCATCGATCTGGCCGATGAATTTCTGGAGGCTGGTCAGCTAATTGTATATACAGAAGGCGTTAATCAACCTAAAAGTGTTGCCAAGGCCAGTTCGCGAGGTGAATTTGAAAAAGGCAAACTGATTATACTCGTGGATGAATACTCCGCATCAGCCAGTGAGATTGTTTCCGGGGCTGTGCAGGATTGGGACAGAGGTATTATAATTGGAAGAAGAAGCTTTGGGAAAGGCTTAGTACAACGTCAGATACCTCTTATCGACGGATCCATGTTGCGACTGACCACTTCACGGTATTACACACCGACCGGGCGGAGTATACAAAAACCTTACAAGAATGGAGTAGAGAATTACCAGAAAGACCTGGAAGAACGCTTTAAGCATGGCGAGATGGTTACGGCCGACTCAATACAGTTTCCCGACTCCCTGAAATACCAGACACTACGGTTAAAAAGAACTGTATATGGTGGAGGTGGTATAATGCCCGACATTTTCGTTCCTATCGACACTACCAGGTTTACAGATTACCACCGTAAGATTGTAGCTCAGGGAATCATGAATAAGGTATCGGTACAGTACATTGAAAACAACCGGGCCCAATTGAAAAAGCAGTATACTGAGTTTGATCAGTACTTTAACCAGTTCAGTATTGACGATAGTCTGATGGAACAACTACGGGCAGAAGCTGAAAATGAAAAAATCAGCTTTAACGAGGAGCAATATGCTATCGCCTTACCTTTGATGAAGCTTCAGCTAAAGGCGTTAATTGCCCGTGATTTATGGTCGGTAAATGAGTATTACCGGGTTATTGACACCGACAACGAAGCGTTGCAACGGGCCTTGAAGGTATTGAATACTCCGGGACAGTACGGGAAAATATTAAACAACTAATCGCACCTGAATGATAGAGTATCTAAAGAATCATTACCTGGAAGTTATCGGCACTTTGCTTAGCTTCGCTTACCTTTGGTTATCCGTAAAACAGAAAATCGGGCTGTGGATATTCGGATTTCTGGGAGCCGTAGTCTACACCATAGTGTTTTTCGAATCGAAGTTATATGCAGCGATGAGCCTGCAACTGTATTATCTTTGGGTGAGTGTATATGGTTGGTATAGCTGGAAGAAGAGTAAAGCCAGCACCGGTGAAGAATTACCGGTTCGGCTTACACGGTTTAATGAATGGCCGGTATTGCTGGGAATTACGCTGATCATCATGCTGATATACTACGCCCTGTTAAGTATGGGTACCGATTCTCCCATCCCCGGAGCTGACTCCTTTATTACTGCCTTTAGCATTATAGCAACCTGGATGCTTGCCCGCAAACAGATTGAGCATTGGCTGATATGGATAGTAGTAGACCTGGTGGCTGTGGGCATTTATTTTATGCAGGGACTTTACAGCACATCAATTCTGTTTTTAGTTTACGGTATTATGGCTGTTATCGGTTGGTTTCAATGGCGTAAATCGCTTAAAAAGAAATAAGCAGTGCAGATAAGGTCGAATGCCTTCTCTACACTGCTTAACTATATTCTACTACTAATGCGGGACAAGTGCCCGATTATCCATAGATAATATTTCCCTGTTCGTCGGTCAGTCCTTCAAAACTCTTGATGTATTGTTCCATGGCACGGAAGCTCATACCCATACTTGAATACCCACCATCGTGATAGAGGTTTTGCATGGTCACCTTTTTAGTAAGGTCACTGAACATCACCACGCAATAGTCGGCACATTCGGCAGCAGTTGCATTTCCCAGCGGAGACATACGGTCTGAGAAGTCAACAAGGCTATCGAAACCTTTAATTCCACTACCGGCAGTTGTAACAGTAGGTGATTGAGAGATGGTATTGATACGTACATTCTGACTGCGACCATAGATATATCCGAAGCTACGGGCTACCGATTCAAGCATTGCTTTTGCATCGGCCATATCGTTGTAACCGTACATGGTACGTTGAGCAGCACCATAGGAAAGAGCAATTACAGAACCCCAATCGTTGATAGCATCCATTTTCTTAGCTACCTGAAGCATCTTATGAAACGAAATGGCTGAGATGTCGAGGGTTTGGTTCAATAATCCATAATCCAAATCATCGTAAGGGCGTTTTTTACGCACGTTAGGCGACATCCCGATGGAGTGAAGTATAAAATCAACCTTTCCTCCCAGAGCCTCCATCGATTCAGCGAATACTTTTTCAAGATCCTCCACACTGGTTGCATCGGCAGGGATCAGTTTAGCGTTTAGTTTTTCAGACAGTTCGGTGGTTGTACCCATACGAATGGCCAGAGCTGTATTCGATAATGTGACAGTGGCTCCTTCTTCAACACAACGTTCTGCTACTTTCCAGGCAATCGACATGTCGTTGAGAGCACCGAAGATTATTCCTCTTTTACCTTTTAATAAATTATTACCCATAATTTTAAGTTTAATTTCTGATGTATGAAACCTTTCTTAACCAGAAAAAGTTCATCTGCTATCAATATTTCGGCACAAAAGTACACATAATGTGCATTATGACCAAATTACTCTTTCATTATTTCCATCTGATGGCGTACAGATTCTTCGTGAATAGCCACCAATAACGTCTTCATAAACTCGGCTTTCATTCCCATATCTACAGCCTGAGCGATGCGTTTCTGGAGAATTTCGTCATAGCGATGTTCCTGTAAGATGGGCATATTATGTTCTTTTTTGTACATACCTATCTCACGTGATACACGCATACGTTTCGCCAGCAGTTCGAGCAAATCGTTATCAAGATCATCAATTTGGCGACGCAGACCGGTAAGGTTTTCGGTAGTCTGTGTTGTATCGCGGATAACAATCGCATTCAGAATAAAATCAAGTACAGCAGGAGTCACCTGTTGAGGTGCATCACTCCAGGCTTTTTCGGGATTTACATGCGTCTCGATAATCAGGCCGTCGAAATTCAGGTCCATCGCTTGTTGACAAAGGGGAGCTACCAGTTCACGTTTTCCTCCGATATGACTGGGATCACAGAGAATCGGCAGATCAGGCATCTGACGATGCAGCTCAATAGGGATATGCCACTGAGGAAGGTTTCGATAGATTTTCTTATCGTAGCTACTGAAACCGCGGTGGATAGCACCAATTTTCCTGACTCCTGCATTATAAACACGCTCTATAGCACCTATCCACAAGTCCAGATCGGGGTTAACCGGATTCTTAATCAGGACCGGAATATCTGTTCCCTCGAGCGCATCTGCAATTTCCTGAACAGCAAAAGGGTTGGCGGTTGTACGTGCACCTATCCAGAGGATATCGACGTCGGCTGCTAAGGCTGCGCGTACGTGAGCAGCCGTAGCCACTTCGGTAGAAATATACATTCCAAGCTCTTTCTTTACACGCTGAAGCCAGGGTAATCCCACAGCCCCGATTCCTTCGAATCCTCCGGGTTTGGTACGTGGTTTCCATATTCCTGCCCGGTATATTTGCACACCATTAGCATGCAATTGGCGAGCAGTTTCCATCACCTGTTCTTCGGTTTCGGCGGAGCAAGGTCCCGCAATAATAAGCGGTCGTTTCGGGTCAACACCCGGTAATAAGATTGATTCGAGTTCCATTTCTATTTATTTTTTAATATTTTCAATTCGTTCCAATGCCTGTTTCAGCATCTCTTCCGTACAGCATAGTGAAATGCGTACATATCGACTTCCATTCTCTCCAAAGATAACTCCCGGAGTTACAAACACATTCTTTCCATAGAGCACCTCGTCGGCCAATGCGGCGGAGTCGGCATAGGAGTCGGGTATTTTAGCCCATAAAAACATTCCAACCTGCGAATCATCATAACTACAGTGGAGTGCTTTCATAATTTTGCCGGCTATTTCCCGACGACGGGCATAGAGTTGGTTCATCTGCTCGTGCCAGTCGTCAGTATTTCTGAGTGCCTGAACAGCTCCTACCATAAGCGGGCGGTACATCCCGGAGTCGACATTTGACTTGACCTTTAGTATCCAGCTGATAAAAGTAGCATTAGAGGCCAGCATTGCCATACGCCAACCGGCCATATTATGTGACTTACTCATTGAATTGAGTTCAATACAGGTATCAGCGGCACCTTCAACAGATAGAATACTGATTTTTTGATCATTAAGAATAAAGCTGTAGGGATTATCGTTACAGATCACAATACTGTGCTTTTTCCCGAAGGCTACCAGCTTTTCAAACAACTCCATACTGCCGTTTGCTCCTGTGGGCATATTCGGGTAATTCACCCACATCAGCTTCACCTTACTTAAGTCCATCGCCTCCAATGCATCAAAGTCGGGCTGCCAGGAGTTATTCTCCAGAAGAGGGTAGGTAAGAACCTCCGCTTCACACAGACGGCTTGCCGAGGTATACGTTGGATAACCCGGATCAGGAACCAACACAGCATCACCCGGATTAACAAAAGCAAGGGTAATATGTAGAATTCCTTCCTTAGAGCCTATAAGGGGTTGAATTTCGGAAGCCGGATTAAGTGTTACTCCGTACCATTTTTTATACCAGTCGGCAAAACCCTGACGAAGCTCAGGAATACCTACATAACTTTGGTAACCGTGAGTGTCGGGTTTATGCGCTTCAGCGCATAAAGCTTCGATAGTCTCCGGAGAGGGTGGCATATCAGGATTACCGATTCCAAGGTTAATCACCTGTTTGCCTGCTGCATTCATTTCGGCCACTTCTCTCAGTTTTCGCGAGAAGTAATATTCGGTAACGGACGAAAGTCGGTTGGCTGGTTGTATCATTCTTTGATTGTGATTATCAGTTATTAATTATCAATGGGAGTAGGAGCTTCGCGGTATTCGCCCAACACCTGAAAGTCCTTTAAAAGAGGACGCACTGCATCAAGTGACTGACGGTAACGTTCATAATTATCAAAGGTTAAACTAATATAGAACTGGTATTCCCACTCTCGTCCGAGGATAGGCAGGGACTGGATTTTTGTGAGATTAACACGGTAGAACGAAAGAATTGAAAGCACCTTTGCCAGACTTCCCTCTTCGTGAGGTAATGTAAATACTATGGAGGATTTATCTACCTGGATGGATGGCAGAATTCGTGTTGCGTGGTCGGGATGAGCAACTACCAGAAAACGGGTAAAATTGCGTTTATTAGTTTCAATGCCATCAGCAAGTATATCCAGTCCATAGAGTTGAGCTGCAAAGGAACTACAGATAGCTGCACGTCCCACAATGTGTTGATCGGCTATTTCTTTGGCAGAGAGTGCTGTATCATCACTCTCAACAGCACGAAGGTGATGGTGGTGTTCAAGAAAATCTTCACACTGACGAAGGGCAATCGGGTGGGAATACACTTCACTAATCTCCTCCAGTTTTTGGCCGGGCAATGCGCAAATACAATGAGATATACGCAATTTGTGTTCGCCCACCACTACTCCTCCGCTCTCACGTAAGAGATTATAGTTTTGGAGAAGACTTCCGGCAATGGTATTTTCGATAGCTACAATGCCCAGTACCTCGTCGGACTTCTGGACAGCATCGAACACTTCCTTAAAGGTTATACAGGGAATAATTTCCACCTCTTCTTCTGAAAAAAACTGTCGTGCGGCTATATCATGAAAAGCACCGCTAACGCCTTGTATTGCTATTCGTTTCATTGTTCAGTTTATTATACTAAAAAATCCTGCTCGTTGGCTGGAGCAGGATTTCTGAAGTTCTATCAATTAGATTAATTTACCACACTACTACCCTGCTCTTACCTGCTAAAGTAAAAGTAAAAATAAAAGTATGTAAAAAATCGATTCATATTCATTTGTCGTTATGATGACGCAAAAGTAATACTTTTTCATTAAATCGCAATGATTCAACAAATATTTTTGATATTTTCTTTATTTAGTGATAATATGAAAGCTCAGAACCGCTTTTTGACAAGCACTTTCAATCCGTCCTCAACAATCTTTACCTGAATCCGGGTACCTTCTTCGTAGGGTTCTCCATCATAATGAAAAGGGCCGGGCACATCCCGAATCAGCGTAACTTCCCTGGCACGGAGGGTAGTCATAAACAAACCTTTATCAATAGTTTTGGTAAATAATTCAAGCGCCAGAGAAGGAATGGCCAGCATCGGGAAGTTGCTCATCAGAGAAATATCTAATTTGCCATCCTGAACACTCGCCTGAGGAGCTATATATGCATTATTACCCCATTGCGAAGCGTTTGCAAATGTAAGCACAAAAGCTTTTGATTTAATATCGATACCTTCTCCCTTCAACTGATAACTAGTTGGCTTGTAATTAAAATAACCTGTGATTATCTTCTCCAGATACGCCATAATGCCCCGTTGTGTGCCTTTGGCAAATTCGGTGCTCACGTAGGCATCGAATCCGGTACCACAGGTGCAAAAGAAAGGATTATTATTAACCAATCCATAATCAATGAAAATCGTTTCAGAATTATTCAACTGCCGGATCGCTGATTTTACACTCATGGGTATAGACAGATGGCGTGCCAATCCGTTTCCCGATCCAACAGGAATTATCCCCAGGGCTGTTGGAGTATGTATTAATGCACGCGCAACTTCATTGACTGTTCCATCACCACCTACTGCAACTACACCGTAGAATTTTTCTTCAACAAAGCGGGCAGCCAGCTCGCGACCATGGTGTGCATGATTGGTAAAAACCACTTCCGGAACATATTGTGAAGCATCCAGTTCCTGATGAATAAGGTCAACTACTGAGTCTTTAGGACCGTTGCCTGAATTGGGGTTAATTATAAAAGCCAGTTTTTGTCGCATGATTGAAAAACGATAGTCCAAATGGTTGGCGAAAATACAAAAAAATACTATTCTGGTAACCATTTCTTATTGATATTGTTGTACATTTGTTACTCACAAGGTTTAAATAAATAAATCACTATGGCAGGAAAACGTAAAAAAACCGGAGGAAGCACACGGATTCGCAAATCCGAACTGGTTCGCAAGATTATAGATATATTCAGAGCTAATCCCGAAATCATATTTAATTATAAGCAACTAAGCAAGCTGCTCACTATAAAAAGTGATTCGCAAAAGGTGTTTATTAATGAAATACTCTACGAACTGCTGGAGGAAGATTATCTTGTGGAAGTTTCAAAAGGTAAGTTCCGACTCAATTCACGCGGTGGATTTATTACCGGAAAAATTACCCGTGAGGGTGTAAAGACTTTTCTGATACCTGATGACGGAGGTGAGACTGTTTTTATACCAGAACGTAAAACCAACCATGCTCTGTTAAATGATAAGGTAAAAGCATTTTTGTATGCCCGAAGAAAGGGGCAATTACCGGAAGGTGAGGTAGTTGATATCATCGAACGTGCAAAAGACACCTTTGTTGGAATTATCGAAGTATCAGATAATTATGCTTTTTTGATATGCGATAACCGCGTGTTAACTACCGATGTTTTTATTCCTAAAAACAAATTAAACGGCGCAAAGGACGGTCAGAAAGTGATTGTCAAATTATTAAAATGGGAACCCAACCTAAAGAATCCTGTCGGAGAAGTAATCGATGTTTTAGGTGATCGTGGCGACAACAACACTGAAATGCATGCCATCCTGGCTGAATACGGGTTACCATATACCTACCCTGCTGAAGTGGATGCAGCTGCAGAAAACATAGATGCAGGTATTACACCCGAAGAGGTAGCCCGACGCATCGACATGCGAAAGGTAACCACCTTTACCATTGACCCCCGTGACGCAAAAGATTTTGACGATGCCCTTTCAATTCGTAAACTGGAAAATGGATTATGGGAAGTAGGCGTTCATATTGCAGATGTTACCCATTATGTACGTCCCGGCAGTATTATTGATCGTGAGGGTAGTGATCGGGCAACATCGGTCTACCTGGTAGATCGTACCATCCCTATGCTTCCCGAGCATCTTTCGAATGGTATTTGTTCCCTGCGACCCGATGAAGACAAACTCACCTATTCAGTGCTTTTTCACATGAGCGAAGAAGCGGAAGTGAAACACTACGAAATTGCCAAAACGGTTACCCGAAGTAATCGCCGTTTCACCTACGAAGAAGCTCAACAGGTTATAGAAACAGGAGCCGGTGATTTCAGGGATGAGATTTTGTTACTCAACAGCATGGCCGTTAACCTGCGTCGCAAGCGTTTCGAAAACGGTGCAATAGCGTTCGATCGTGTAGAAGTGCGCTTTGAAATCGACGAACAGGGCAAACCGCTGTCGGTGTACTTTAAGGAACAGAAAGAAGCGAACAAATTAATCGAGGAATTTATGTTGCTCGCTAATAAAACAGTGGCTACTCATATCGGCAAACCAGGCCGTGGGCAGAAGGCTAAGACTTTTGTATATCGTGTTCATGACCTGCCCAATCCCGAAAAACTGGAAAATTTCTCTCAATTTATTAAGAAGTTTGGTTACCAGCTTCGTACCTCCGGAAAGCAATCTGCCATATCAGGATCTATCAATCACCTGTTGGATGTTGTGGAAGGTAAAAAGGAACAGAACATGATAGAAACACTCGCTATTCGTTCGATGGCAAAAGCGATCTATACCACTGAAAATATAGGGCATTACGGGCTGGCATTTGAATATTATACTCATTTCACGTCACCGATCCGACGATATCCGGATATGATGGTACATCGTTTATTAGAACGTTATGCTGAGGGAGGTCGCAATGTAAATCAGCAGGAATATGAAGACTTATGCCGCCACAGTTCCGATCGCGAACAACTTGCAGCCAATGCCGAACGGGCTTCTATCAAGTATAAACAGGTGGAATTTATGTCGAAACACCTCGGACAGGATTTTGACGGAGTAATTTCAGGGGTGACTGAGTGGGGTGTGTATGTAGAGATTATTGAGAACAAATGCGAGGGAATGGTTCCCATTCGTGATCTTGACGATGATTACTACGTGTTTGATGAGAAGAACTATTGCCTGGTTGGAAGAAAATACCAACGCAGGTTCCAGTTAGGTGATCCTGTACGGGTTAAGGTAGCAAAAGCCAATCTCGATAAAAAGCAACTGGATTTTGTGTTAGTGGAAGAATAAATTATCGCAGCGAGCGTGCTCCGCGAATTTCGGCGGAGACCTCGTTGGTCTGACCTGCTTGTTGAAATACAGCCGTCTGGATTTTTATAAAACGTATCGCAGCCAACTGCACAGTTTGTCCGTGAGCGTCCACTGCATTACTGATGTCGAGAAGATTGGATCCTGCTCTTGCATCGTAATCGGTACCCTGGTTATTTTCGGCATATCCCCACTGAAAGCGGTCCGGTGGAACCGACCAGAAATCGGCATCCCCGACAGGTTGGTTTACATAAGCATCGGGTAGTCGGGTTCCCGGGAAGGTAATACTTTCGGAAGCAGTATGAGACCACCACCAACCGGACGAGTTGGGTGCTCCGAAGTATGAATACAGCTCTCCTTTAGCTCCTTCACTATCTGTCCAACGAATATTCTCGTTGGGTGACGATGCCTTGAAGTAGGTTAGACTGTAATTTCGGTTTGATGCTTCAAATTGACTCCCTTTGAGTTCGTACCATTCATCGTCGGGGCGACCATTCTTATTAGCATCGCTCATCACATACACAACTGCCGGCTCGGGAGCAGCTCCCTTTAGTGCGAAGACTTCAAAATCAGCACCCTCCTCGTTCACTATGTCTCTTGGAAAACCCGCAACCACGTATCCTCCGAAGCCACCAAGGGATAACCATCCGTCGTGCAAAGCCGGATCTCCTGTAACGTACTGCGTATCCATTGGTTGTACATTGGACGCATGCTGCCCCGGTGCATAGACATAATCAAACACCTCTGAAAGATAGACGGGACCTGTAGGTTCCGGTTCGGGCGTACAGGATGGCAAAAGCAAGTGCAGGGATAGCAGAACAAGCGGAACTAAAAAAAATCTTGGCATAATTACTTGATGACAATCATGGTTGCTCCGAATCCATATTCTTTAAACGAGGCATCCTGAACGTAGAATGTTTTATATCTGTTTTTTAATGCTTTCATGATCTCGGTACGAAGTACTCCTTCGCCTTTACCATGAATAAAAACGATTTTCTGTCCTTTCTTCCGTATATTCTCAGCAATTACGGCATGAAACTTATCCATCTGCAATTGCAGCATGTCAGCATTTGTAAGTCCGGCGGTAGTATCTACCAATTCGTGTATATGTAGATCCACCTCAATGATAGATGATCCTTTCGGTGTTTTCTCACGTTTCAACTGACGAACCTGTGGAATCTCCTTCTGGAACATTGCTTTTTTAATTTCTTCAGGAGTTATTTCAGGCATCTGGTGGGTTTCAGAAGTATGTAATGCCAGCATCATGGCCGGCTCGTCGAAGTATTCGTTGTCAGTAAAACTGTGTAACTTGTAAAACCTGAGAGGTGATACTTGAAGTTTACGGTCAATTACAGCTTGTGTCTGGTAGTTCTTCGTTAGCTTATAGGCCAGTGCCTGCACACGGATATTCTCCCATTCATTCAGATCGGCATTAGTAAGAATAATTAATTGCTCCTGCATATTAGGTTCCAAAACACCCTGGGCAACAGAATGCTGACTGCCGGGCTGCCCAACCACTACCGAATACATAAGAAAGTAGTTACTATCATTAATCAGAATAGCCTCATAATCACTTGACTGAAGGTTCTTACTATCTTTAGGCAAGAATGCAAGGAATGCACGTAATTCCTCGCCATCAACCGTTTCAAATAATTCTATAGCACGTGAAGCCTGCTGTAATATGGAAGTCAGTGTTTCGTCCTGAACAGCCTGAACCGCCGAAAAAGCAGCTGAACTGGCTACATGAGCACCCTGTCGTATTATACCATCGAAATCCGGGTTTGCAGAATTCTTATCAGAAGAACTAAAGTCTCTTGTTGGAAAGTTAGTAGTTGGATTCACTTTAGGTACCACTACACACTCTCTTTCAAGAACTGGTATTTCAAAACCATCTTCATCTTCGACATAGACGAGACCTTTTTTGTCGTCGATACGGGAAACTCTTCCTCCGCCCACTGCATTTACAAACCTTACTATATCGCCTCTTTTCAACATACTCTTTTCTGGGGATTTTTCGTACTTTTGTGCAAAAATACGATAATTTTCCCGAAACACGTGAGAAAACTTACCAATTTACCTCCCTTATTAATCGGAGAATACGATTACCTGCTTCCGGATGAGCGGATTGCGAAATACCCTCTGGAACAGCGGGATGCTTCACGACTATTGGTATACAAGAACAAGCAGATACAATCGGATGTATTCAGAAATGCCGGCAGGTATTTATCCGGCAACAGCCTGTTGGTATACAACAACACCCGTGTTATCCAGGCTCGAATAATCTTTAGAAAACCAACGGGAGCCAGGATTGAAGTCTTTTGTCTGGAACCTGCTGATCCGGTTGACTATGCCTTATCGCTCGGTGCAACCGGCACATGCAGCTGGCACTGCATGATTGGCAATCTTAAAAAATGGAAGGATGGAACGCTAACCCGCCATTTTCAATTAGATAATCGTACGGTTCAGCTCACCGCAACGAGAATAGAAAAAGACAAGGAATCAGATTCAAACACCCATAGTATCCGTTTCGAATGGGATGCCCGTGATTTGTACTTTGCTGATTTACTTGAACTTAACGGAGAATTACCTATTCCTCCCTATCTAAATCGATCGACCGAAGAACAAGACCTGGTTAGTTATCAGACTGTTTATTCGAAGATAAAAGGGTCGGTAGCCGCTCCAACAGCCGGCTTGCATTTTACAGATGAGGTTTTAAATGAACTAAAATCAAAGGGTATTGAAACTGCAGAACTGACACTCCATGTGGGTGCCGGAACATTTCAACCGGTTAAGACTGATGATGTTGCAGACCATCAAATGCATACAGAGGTATTATCCGTACGCAAGAGTACCCTTGAACAACTAATTGATCATCAGGGTACCATCATCGCTGTTGGTACCACCTCTGTACGCACATTGGAAAGTCTGTTTTATATTGGTATTCATCTTCTGTACCCTGATAAATACAGGGAGGTATTTACAGTGGGCCAATGGGAACCCTATCAGGACCTACCTGATGTGAGTACTGAGGATTCACTTCGTGCCATAATCGACTACCTTGAAAAGAATCAACTGACAAGTTTGCAGGCACAAACGCAGATATTAATTCGCCCGGGATTTGACTTCAGGCTTATAAGCGGAATGTTTACTAATTTTCATCAACCTAAAAGCACTTTACTACTACTGGTCTCGGCTTTTGTGGGTGAAGATTGGAAAAAAATCTACCACTTTGCTATGGATGAGGGATTCCGTTTTCTTAGTTATGGAGATAGTTCGCTGCTATTGCGATGAGTAATTCACAAATTATATTAAAGCGCTGACTGACAAACTGACGATTGGCAGAATATTTGATATATTTGGCGTCGTAACAAATTAAACAACTAATATGATCTGGATTATTTTTGGTGTCTTCGCCCTGTTGAGTTGGCTGGTGCAATTGAATTTAAAATCAAAGTTCGCCAAATACTCAAAAATGCCTCTCCCCAGCGGAATGACAGGCAGGGATGTTGCTCAGCGGATGTTGAATGATAATGGAATATTTGATGTAAAAGTAGTAAGCACTGCCGGTCAGCTGACCGACCACTACAACCCACTAACTAAAACAGTCAACCTAAGTGAAGGAGTATTCCTTTCCAACAGTGTAGCGGCAGCCGCTGTAGCTGCTCACGAATGTGGTCATGCCGTTCAGCATGCCACTGCCTACGCTCCGCTCACGATGCGTTCGCGACTTGTTCCGGTTGTAAGTTTTGCCTCCAAATGGGTTCAATGGGTTCTGCTGGCTGGTATCGTATTATTAGAATCCTTTCCGCAGATTTTAGGAATTGGGATTGTATTGTTTGCGATGACTACCCTGTTCAGTTTTATCACCTTACCGGTAGAGATCAATGCAAGTAGCAGAGCCTTAACCTGGTTAAATTCGGCAGGAATAACGAACTACACAACGCATGAACCAGCTAAAGATGCACTGAAGAGCGCAGCCTACACCTATGTTGTTGCCGCTTTGGGGTCACTGGCAACCCTTATTTATTATGTAATGATTTTTCTGGGGCGACGCGATTAACGTCTCCCCAGTAATCTTCTTTTCCAGGCCGGGATTTCCTCGGCCTTTTTTAATACCTCGTCGTTATCCAGTTCTTCCAGGCTAATCGTTTCAAAACCGTTTTCATCCTGGTCTTCTAAGATGATAGTCTCAGGTGATACCAGCCATGGTTCTGTTTCCGGCTCCTCACTTTTTTCATCTTCAGGAGAAGGATAGTACGTATGCATGGCATCCGCAATCGGGTCGGCAGGTTTCTCCTCCGGACGATTTATTGTCTCCTCCACTCCGGTTTCAAAATTAATGAGCACTTCCGGTTGGCGAGCTTCCTGTACTTTCTTTTTAACAACCGACTTGGGCATACCCGGTATATCGGAAACATCGTAACCTGTAGCGATAAGCGTTATCTTTACGTCTTCGCCAAGATTATCATCAAAGGTAGCACCCCAAATAACCTGTATATCGTCGCCGATGGAAGCCATGAAATCGTTAATCTCCCTCACTTCTTCCATGCGAATCTGGTGTTGAGAAGAGCAATACAGATTAAGAAGCACCTTACTGGCACCACTCACATCATTTGTATTGAGTAAGGGTGAGTTCAAGGCATCCTTTATAGCATTTGTAATACGCTTCTCTCCTTTGGCATAACCAGTATTCATGATTGCCACATTGCCCTTACTGAGGATGGTATATACATCGGCAAAGTCGGTGTTTATATATCCGGGGACAGTAATAATCTCAGCGATACCTCTGGCTGCGTTGGTGAGCACATCATCAGCCTTGGCAAATGCATTTGAAAGCTCCAGGTCGGAATAGATCTCAGTGAGCTTTTGGTTATTAATCACCAGCAGGGCATCAACATGTTCACTTAACTCTGCCACCCCCTGCAGTGCCTGTCGGATTTTATGCGCACCTTCAAAAGCGAAAGGAATGGTAACTATACCTACAGTAAGAATTCCCAGTTCGTGTGCAGCACGGGCAACAACCGGTGAAGCACCTGTTCCGGTTCCGCCACCCATCCCTGCTGTGATAAACACCATTTTAGTGTTTTCACGCAGTACTTTTTGAATACTTTCAATACTCTCTTCGGCAGCATCACGGGCTACTTCAGGTTTTCCTCCCGCACCAAGTCCCAAGCCAAGTTGAATCTTTACAGGTACAGGTGAAGTTTTGAGTGCCTGATTATCTGTATTACATACTACAAAGGTAACATCACGTATCCCTTGTTTGTACATATGGTTTACAGCGTTTCCACCACCGCCTCCAACTCCGATAACTTTAATAATAGCTGGATCAATAAGTGGTAGTTCAATGGGTAGCATATCTTCTGTCATAATTTTGCGTCTTTTTTATCGTCGAAATATTGCATTATAAAAATCTCAAATCTGTTCCTCAGATTCCTGTAAACTTGTGTCGTCTTCGAAGAAACGGAAAATCCCTTGTGTGATGGAGTCGCCGAAGAATTTCCGTCGTCCTGATTTTTTTTTAGCCTCGCTTTCTACTTTACCAGTTGGAAGTTGTTGAATTTCTTCGTTACGGTAAGAGGAAGCTAGGAGAATGGTTCCAATAAGCTGGGAGTATTCAGGAGCGTGATACCTGGACTCTGTATCTTTAGTCAGTAAAACAGAATGATCACCCGGTCGTGTACGAATGCCTGTTCGGGCCTCCATGTATTCTTTTAATCTACCCAAACGGGATCCTCCACCTGTGATGATTATTCCGTGGGGAAGCTCATCTTGTCTTATCTTAAGTTCATCGAACAATGGCTCCATCATCTCATCGAGGCGAGCTTCAATAATCAAGGCTACAAAACGATCCGACAGTACTATTGGAGCGTCACCCGGGGTACGACTGGAAATTTTAATATTAACAGGGCGCTCGATTAACTGTTGCATACACACCCCTTTAAGACATTTTAGTTTTTCGGCCGACTCGTACGAAATACCTGTTTCTTCAATATCCCGTGTGATGTGTTGTCCGCCTAATGGCACTACCATAAGTTGTTGTAAAATGGATTCACGGTAGATTGCCAATGTAGTGGAACTCTCTCCAAAGCTAATGATAGCACAGCCCTCCTCCCTTTCTTCAAGGCTACTAACTGCTACCGAAAAAGCTTCAGCTGCCAATGGCATATAATTAATGTCGGTGTGAACGATTCGCTCCATACATTTTTGCAGCTGAGTACGAATCAATTTATTTCCTACAACCAGATGGTACTCGCCTACAACGTGATTTCCCTTTTCTCCCTCCGGTTTTTCCATTTCCTCATCATCCACCAGATAGCGCAGGGGAATAACATCGTAAACATCCATACCCTCCTGCATGTATTCCTTTTCGCATGCCATGGCCATCTCGTCAATCAATTCGGCTGTGATTAGTTGTCGCTTGCGAAGTGAACGTTCAATAGTGAAAGGAACAATTTTCATTCCTTTACCTCCAACTGCAGCCGAGATATAACGAATGGGTTGGTGCATTCCCGCACTATTATGCAATTCTTTTAATAATGCACCAACATTGAAAGCGGTACCTGACGGCTGACTGACAATTCCGTTCTTAATACCGTCTGCTTTACGATGCTCATCTGACAGTATCCGAATTAAATTATCATCCGAAACTTCTGCAGCAATAGCTCGTATACCGGTACCTGCAAACTCAAGTGCTACCAGTTGTTTTAATTCTTTTGCCATAGTATATTATTTCTCACTTGGTTCATTTTCGTGCTTCCTTGTTTCGTGTTGCCACAATTTGATTTTCAAACCGGAGATCGAGTTGACGATAGGTATTCCAGCCCATCACATTAAATGCCTGCTGATACAACCGCAACAATCTATCCAGTTTTAATTCATAGTTTTCGGTTGTTCCTAAAAGTATAAGTGCATCGCCAACATGAGGAACTAATTCAATTTTTGAATCTTCACGTACATGTATCTGCTGTATCTGAGCATTCCAAAATTCATGATTACCGATATAGCTTACCATATCGTACAATTCATCTTTTAGCATCGACTTAGTTACTCTTCCGGTTAACACCGGAACATAGGCAGTTACCCCGGGCTTTACCGGCAAGTATTTTCCTTCCTTATCGACATAATAATTCTCATTACCCATAACCACAAAGAGTGGGGTACGTAAAGTAAGATTTAAAAACACCTGACCTGTTGGGTCGTGGTAACACCTGACTGTTTTTACATAGGGGTGTTTTCGCAGGAATCGTTCTATTTGTTCGGTTCTTAAATCTGGCAATGATTTTCCAATGGGATGCAGCTCCTGCTCGCGTAGCAACACATGTACTTCATCCTCATTCATTAACGAAACTTCCTTATCGATAGTAACGATAAGGTCGTGACATTTCACATTATTTTCTACAGAGTGAAAAGTCAGCATAGAATATACAGCATAGCTGACTACTCCTGTTAGAAGTAATGTTACTGCTATTATTCCGGCTACTTTCTTTACGTTCATTTTTATCTGTCGGTTTACAATTTACTTTGTTTGAAGAATTGTTTGATTTCAGGTACAAGGGCATCTATATCTCCTGCTCCGAACGTTACAACTACCTCCAATTCCTTTTTTGTTTTCAATAAATCAATCAATTGATCTTTTCTACAAAGTTCCTTATGTTGCAATGTAATCTTATCCAGTATCATTTGCGAATCGACCCCTTCAATTGGTAATTCGCGGGCAGGATATATGTCGAGAAGAATTACCTCGTCGAGAGAGGATAGAACTTTACCAAAATCATCTGCAAAGTCGCGCGTTCTTGTATATAAATGTGGTTGAAAGATTCCTGTTATCTTACGTTCAGGGTACATCTCGCGAATGGAGGAAATGCCTGCTGACAACTCTCTGGGGTGGTGTGCATAATCATCGATATAAACCAGCGACTCCGACTGATACAACACATTAAACCTGCGGTAAACTCCTGAAAAGGAAGATAATCCTGTACGCAACTCATCCGAGCTTACTCCATTTAGCCATGCCAACGCCATAGCTGCCACACTATTTTCAACATTTATCTTTACAGGAACACCCAGGCGTACGTCGACTATACTTTCGGTAGGAGTTACAAAATCAAAGCGAATCTCCCCCGGTTTTATACGGATATTCTCTGCGTGAAAGTCACCCCCTTCATCCATCGAATAGGTGTATGATTTAACCCCTTTTTGCAATACCGGGTGAATGTCGATACCTTTTCGAATGATGAGGGCTCCTCCCGGACGTACCAGAGAGGCAAAATGTTCGTAACTTTTCTTTACAGCATCGTGTGTCTCGTAGATATCGAGGTGATCAGCATCCGCAGAGGTGATTACTGCCATATAGGGAGAAAGTTGATGAAACGACCTGTCGTACTCATCGGCCTCAATAACAACAAGATTACTTTCTTTGGAAAGAAGAAGATTTGTATTATAATTATTGGATATTCCTCCCAGAAAAGCATTACAATCTACTTTTGATTGGTATAGCAAATGTGCTGTAATGGTAGACGTAGATGTTTTACCATGTGTTCCTGCAATACAAATGCCTTTGTTCATGCGGGTTATGTTCCCCAGCACTTCGGCCCTTTTCAGCACTTTGAATTCTTTTTCCCTAAAATACATCAGTTGTGGATGGTCGTCGGGAATTGCCGGCGTACGAATCACCAGGGTTTTTGCTTTTTCAGTGAACCGTGCAGGAATATGTGATACAGTTGGATTAAATACAACATCTATCCCTTCGGACTTAAGATCAGCTGTTAATTTAGTAGTAGTACGGTCGTACCCGGCTACATCAAAACCCAGCAACTTATAGTAGCGGGCGATGGCGCTCATTCCTATTCCTCCTATTCCAAGAAAGTAGAAACGGGTATAATTTTCCATTGGCTGTTCACTCATCGTTTCAATAATTTCATCACCTGTTCGGCTATTCGTCCGGCACTGTCTTCTTCAGCCAGTGACTTTATATTTTTACTCAATTGAATCAGTTTTTCCTGTTGCCCGATAAGCTGTAAAGCTGTTGAAATCAATTTTTCACGGGCTTCACTATCTTTAATCAGCAATGCTGCTTCTTTATTTACCAATGCCATAGCATTTTTTGTCTGATGATCCTCCGCCACATTTGGAGAAGGAACCAGAATTACCGGTTTAGCCAACAGGCACAGTTCCGAGATAGTCCCTGCACCAGCTCTTGAAATAACAAGATCAGCTACCGAAAAGGCATAGTCCATACGGGAGATGAAGTCGGTCACAACCAGCGATTCACTATGATACTGTTTCGACGTTTCACGAGCTTCAACACTGTATAGCTTACCGGTTTGCCATATAACCTGTACCCCTGAATTAGCAAAGCGTTCTAATCCGGCAATGACACTATGGTTGATAGTACGGGCTCCCAAACTCCCTCCAATGATTAGCAGAGTAGGCTTTTCAGAAGAAAGTCCGAAGTAGTGATAAGCTTCCGGTGCACGGGAAGGCATCATCAACAAATCGCCCCGAACCGGATTACCGGTTTTAATAAGTTTTGAAGCCGGAAAAAACCGCTCCATCTCATCGTAGGCAACGCAAATAACTGCAGCCTTCTTAGCTAGTAATTTGTTAGTTACCCCGGCGTACGAATTCTGTTCCTGCAAAACGGTTGGTATCCCTTTCGCTGCAGCTGCACGCAAGAGGGGACCACTTGCATACCCACCAACGCCGATAGCAACATCAGGGCGAAAGGTACGAATAATCTTTCGTGCTTTGATCATGCTTCGCAATAAATCAAAGACAACACGGATGTTCTTAAAGATGTTTTTTCTATCAAAACCTCTTACTGGTAATCCTTCGATCGAATAGCCGGCTTGTGGTACACGTTCCATCTCCATACGACCAAGTGCCCCGACAAATAAAATTTCGGCCGATGGCATTAGTTGTTTCAGGGCATTCGCAATGCTGATTGCCGGAAAGATGTGGCCGCCGGTACCTCCACCACTGATGATAATGCGGGGAGATAATTGTTGCTTAGTTTGAGGTTCAGATTTCATTACTTTCTTTTTTCTCAATTTTCTCTGTTTCATTTTTAATCTGGCGTGTTATACCAAACATGATCCCGAAGTAGATACTGGTAATAAGGATTGCAGTACCTCCCCGACTGATAAGAGGGAGTGGCTGACCGGTAACCGGGCCGAGACTGGTAGCAACAGCCATACTTACAAATGCCTGGAAAACGATCATCAGCGATAAGCCGATCATCACAATAGCAGGAAAAACAGTTGCGCTTTTAGTAGCAATTCTTCCTGCCCGGTAAAGCAGTATCATGTAGAGCAATATGACGACTATCCCGCCTATTAATCCCATTTCCTCTACAATAATAGCGTATATAAAATCTGAATATGCTTGTGGAAGGAAATCGCGCTGAACGCTATTTCCGGGAAAAACTCCCATCAACCCACCACGTGCAATGGCAATACGTCCGTGCTGAACCTGTAGATTTTCGTCGGTAATGGTGTATTTATCTTCCGCGTTATCTTCTTCGTTAATATAACGATCAATGCGATTTACCCAGGTATATGCTCTGTCAAACATACCCGGCATCTTCTCCTGAGGGACTAACAGTACTAAGGTAACTGCCAGGGTAAGAGCAACTACTAAACCCCCTGCCAGCTTCAACAACTTATTCCATGCTACGCTCCCAATAATCATCATCAGAAAGATAACACCAAAAAGGATAACCGCCGTTGAAAAGTTTTCAGGAAGAATGAGTCCGCATATCAACAATGTTGCAGTAATCAAAATGGGAAAGTACTTCCTTTCATTTTCTTTTGAAATTTTCATTCGAGCAATCAAATCTGCAGCAACAATAATCAGGGAAAGCTTTCCCAGTTCGGAAGGCTGAAACTGGAACCCACCTATTTCCAGCCAACGAACAGCGTCATTCTCGGTTTTACCGATTACAAATACTAATACAAGGGTTAGCAATGACAGTATCAAAAGCCCATACGACAATAAACGAATAAATTTATAAGGTACCAGGTGTACCAGAAATGCAAGAAATGCTCCCAGGCCGAGAAATACAACGTGGCGAAGGATAGGAGCTGTGTGATTTATAGCACGGTAAGCAAGCGTACTCGAAGCACTGTACATTTCCATCACAGAAATAAGGCACAGACCGATAAACACTGCCCATAGTGTAAAATCCCCTTTTAAATATTTACTTATTATTGAGTTCATACTATTATAAATTCCGGACGCAGCTCTTAAACTGACGCCCCCGATCTTCGTAATTAGCAAACAAATCAAAACTGGCACAACAGGGCGACAACAACACTGTATCACCCGGATTAGCCTGTTGATAGGCTACTTTCACTGCTTCATCCATTGAAGCAACATCAGTAACGTGCTCCACTTTCCCGTCAAAGTACTTATGTAACGCACTATTATCAAGTCCCATAAAGATGAGTGAATGTACTTTCTCTTTCACAATAGCCTCCAGCTCACTGTAATCATTGCCTTTATCTGTTCCACCAAGAATCAAAACAACGGGTGTCTTCATACTTTGAAGGGCATACCAGCATGAATTCACGTTTGTTGCTTTAGAGTCGTTAATGTATTGGACATTTCGAACCGTAGCTACATATTCCAACCGATGTTCTACTCCTTTGAAGTCGAGTAATGATTTACGGATGTTTTCTTTTTTGACATCTAATATCGTTGCGGTTAATCCTGCTGCCATGGAGTTATATGTATTATGCGGACCTTTTAATGCTAATTCAGACTGGGGCATTTTGAAAAAGGAATTGAGTGTCTGAATGATTAACTGATCCTGTTCGATAAATGCTTTTGTTTTTTCGTGTCGTTCGAGTGAAAATGGATAAAGTTTGGCTGCTATGGTTCTTTTTTTTAACTCTTCAGCAACTACGGGGTCGTTTTCCCAGAAAATAAAGGCATCGCCTGCTGTCTGGTTGCGTATAATCCGAAACTTGGCATCCACGTAATTCTGAAAGTTATAATTGTATCGATCGAGATGGTCGGGAGTAATATTTAAGAGGACAGCAACATCGGCTTTAAACTCAAACATATGATCCAACTGGAAACTACTTAACTCGACCACATAATACTCATGTGGATCAACAGCTACCTGCATAGCCAGACTTTTACCGATATTACCGGCTAAACCAACGTCCAGTCCGGCGTCTTTAAGTATATGATAAATAAGTGAGGTAGTGGTTGTTTTGCCGTTACTCCCCGTAATACAAATCATTTTTGAAGTGGTATACCTGCCAGCAAATTCAATTTCGGAGATGACAGGGATACCCTGAATGAGAATTTTCTGAACAATAGGAGCTTTATCGGGTATACCCGGACTTTTAATTACTTCATGAGCGTTCAGAATGGCAGACTCAGTATGCTGATTTTCTTCCCAGCTGATAGCATATTTGTCGAGTATAGACTTGTATTCGGCTTTGATTGCTGCAAAGTCAGACACAAACACGTCGAAACCTTTCAGTTTAGCCAATACAGCTGCACCAACCCCACTTTCGCCACCACCGAGTATAACTAACTGTTGCATTTTATCTGATTTTCAGCGTTATTATTGTTAACACTCCCAGTATCAATCCCACAATCCAAAAGCGAATCACAATCTTTGATTCAGGGAGAGGTATTTTAGGGGTCTGTATCAATGCCGGTATGCTTCCATCACCTGGTTTCTGGAAGTGATGATGCAAAGGCGACATCTTTAGAATACGCTTGCCACTGCCATATCTTTTTTTAGTGTATTTGAAATAGAAAACCTGAATCATTACTGAAAGGTTTTCGACGAGGAATACTCCACAAAGTATTGGAATCAATAGTTCTTTACGGATTGCAATTGCAAATACGGCAATAATTCCTCCAATAGTGAGACTTCCGGTATCACCCATAAAGATTTGTGCAGGATAGGAGTTGTACCAAAGAAAACCAATGGTTGCACCAATAAATGCTCCGGCGAAGACCACCATTTCGCCGGTTCCGGGTATGTACATTATATTTAGATAACCAGCATAATTAACGTTACCGGAAACATAGGCAAGTATCCCCAGTATAACCCCAATAATGGCTGAGGAGCCGGTTGCCAGTCCATCCAGACCATCGGTAATATTTGCTCCGTTTGAAACAGCAGTAACAATAAATATTACAACAAGAACAAACAGAATCCATCCGAAAATCTGTTGCTGATCTCCCAGGGACTTGAAGGCATCAGCATAATTCAGATTGTTATTCTTAAAGAAGGGGATGGTGGATTGTGTTGACTTAACATCAGCTTTTGCATAATGGACATTTTCCACTCTGTTATTATATCCCTTCACCTCTATATTCTCGCGAATCACAACATCCGGACTTAAATACATGGTCAATCCGACAATCAAACCAAGTCCGACTTGTCCCACAATTTTCGACTTTCCACTTAAGCCTTCCTTATTCTTGAGAAACACCTTAATATAGTCGTCCAGAAAGCCAATCAACCCCAACCAGATAGTAGTGATAATCATTAAGAGTATATATATATTGGTCAGGTTGGTTATCAATAAAGTTGGTATTAATATAGAGATAATAATGATAACACCCCCCATAGTAGGCGTTCCGGTTTTAGCCATTTGCCCCTCAAGTCCGAGGTCGCGGACTGTTTCACCAATTTGCTTACGCTGCAGGTAGTCGATTATTTTTCTTCCGAAAAGTGTCGATAGCATCAGCGCTATAATAAAGGCTATGCCTGTACGAAATGATATATAGTTGAACATACCGGCACCCGGCACATCAAAGTAACGATCTAAATAGGCGAACAGATGATAAAGCATATGTTTACTTTTATAGGTTTACTCAAAAACAGTTTTTAACTTCTTCACGGTCGTCGAAATGATATTTCACTCCCTTAACAATCTGGTAATCTTCGTGTCCTTTACCAGCCACCAAGACGACATCGCCCGGTTGTGCCAGTGCACAAGCGGTTTTTATAGCTTCTCTGCGATCGACTATCGTCAAACTTTTACTTTTCTGAACAGGATCCAATCCTGCCAGCATATCAGCGAGAATGTCCATTGGTTCTTCAAAACGCGGATTGTCGGATGTAAACACAGCTTTCCAACTTCCCTCTACAGCTTCACGAGCCATAATCGGACGTTTTCCTTTGTCACGATTTCCTCCACAGCCCACCACGGTAATCAATCGGCCACTACCTTGAAGAATTTGATTAATAGTAGAAATAACATTTACAAGGGCATCGGGGGTATGTGCATAATCAACAATAGCAGTAAAACCAGAAGGAGCACGCAGGGTTTCAAATCGACCAGCCACCGATGTGAGTCGGCTAATAATTCGCAACACCTCCAGTTCATCAGCACCCAACAATAGTGCTGCTCCATAAACTGCAGTTAAATTGGCTGCATTAAATTTTCCAATAAAGGATACGTTAATCTCTTTATTGTTCATATCAAGTAACATTCCCTCAAAGCTATGTTCCAACAAACGGGTATGAAAATCAGCCATAGCCCTGAGGGAGTAACTGTATTTTTTTGCCAATGTATTCTGAAGCATTACCATTCCGTTTTTATCATCCAGGTTTGTCAACGCAAAGGCTGTTGCGGGCAAGGTATCAAAAAAAGCTTTTTTAGCTTTCAGGTAGTTTTCGACAGTTCCGTGGTAATCAAGGTGATCACGGGTCAGATTTGTAAAGACTCCCCCGTAAAATTCAAGTCCGGCAATACGCCCTTGTTCCACCGAATGCGAACTAACCTCCATAAATACGTAGT
>JAQUYE010000121.1 GCA_028691965.1 Paludibacter sp.
CCATCCATGGTAGCGGGTTGGGTCACATAATGATCTTCCCATTTATCGGTACAGGATGCAATAAACAGTCCGATACCAGCCAGGGTAAGCCATTTGAGTTTGTTATATGTTTTCATCGTAGTGTTGTTTATCAACTGATTATTCAATGCCTTCATTCTCTATCAACTCAAGTGGAACAAATTCCAGGAAGTCGAACATGAATTGTCCTTCTCGTACAGCCTTCACAGTAAAGGTATGTGACGAAGCTTTGTCGAATGTATAGGTTCCCAGAATACGTCGGATGTATTGCGGACTGTTGCGGGCTATACGTTTACTATACCATACGCCGAGTACATCTTTATAGGTTGCCGGGCCTTTCATGTAACCACGGTTACGCATCATCTTATCGTTTTCGAAGCCATCAGGATCTTCGGGATTCAAACCCGGTTCTTCGTATCCAATGAGCGGATCGTTGGCCAGAATACGCAGGTCGAGCGGAATACCACAGGGAACACCATCCCAGTATAGCTGTGCAGCTCCACGTCCCCCTGTAGGTTGATATCCAAAACGAACTTCATAGGTGCCGGCAGGAATCGGAGGTGTCTCTACCGTAAAATCATACATTCCGATGAGGTAGACTTCATCGCCCTGGTAATCCAGGTATCCACCGTAGGCATTCAGGTAACAGAAACGTGTTGTAGCCGAAGCTTTCAAACGCTTGATATAATTAGGAGGAAATACCCAGGAACGTGGATTTGCAGGATCGTAATAACGCATGTTATTGTTGATTAATTCGGGAAAGAAAGCAGCCGCATCCATGCGTAATCGCTTGCTCGAAAGTTCGCCTACTACAGAGCGGTCGTAAATAAGGATTCGGTCTATTTCGTGATAAACACCGTTAGTAGCATCCTTATCCTTGTACAATTGATTAATACGTACCGCTTCACCGGTCTCTACAGATTTGTTAATCAGGTTCGTTTCGCCCGAGCTACGTTCTTTCTTTACTTCAATGAGCGTATTTGGACACATAGTTTCGATGTATTCATACATATCAAAGGTCTTAATCATATGATCGGTATCGTAAGCATCGATAAACTGAGAATAGGTCATTTTACGGTCAAAGAGGTGATAAGCTATAAACTTATAGAGACTGTTACGCGGGTCTTTCGGATCAGAAACACTCGCATCTGCAGGATTCTCGTGGTAAACATGTGCAGCCGCATAGGTTTTAAGATCATCCAGACTACGGATATTATATTTGTTAGCATAAAGCGAATCACTTTCCATTAAAACTGTAAAACCATACTTACGCGACAGGGGTAATTCATCTTGCGAACCACTACCCTGAACAAAGGTTTCATCGATTTTATTTTTCCAGTCGTTTACATCATAACTATCATCCCTTGTAAGCATTAATTGCTGGTCGAGTCCGGTTTCATAAAGTGCCTGAGTAAACAAACTGAACCGTTCATCATTCGCAATAGCACTTACAATATTTAGAACAGAAGGATCCAGTGCTTTATTAATAATATGTATAATACCATTACTTACCATAATATCACGATTGATAATTGCAGAATGGTCGTTTACAAAATAAACCAAAGCACCTGCCATCGACTGTGAGGAAGTGGACAGGTAACGATCGCTCATGGTCAGAAAAGGCATTAATCCATCCAAAAACTCATTGGAGGGTACTTCATACCCTTTTATTATATGATCGTAGGCGATTTTAGTAAGGGTATCCAGGGTAAAACCTTTTAGCGAACTTTTTCCCTTTGATTGATAAAATTCATACATCGCGTTGTTATCAGGAGCAAACAGGGTATATTCACCATAGGCATTCAACAGGCCCAGTACTTCTGTAGTATCCAGGAGTTTTATGAATTCCGAAAATTGCTCAGGGCGTTTTTCCATGTATTCGCCCATCATTTCCTGTTCAAAAGTAGTGACAGTTAAAGGCTCATCCAGGCAGGAAGTCAAACTTACTGATAATAGGAGTGAGGCTATAAGTCCTTTTCCAATATTGTTAATCATCTTATTCATGGTATTCTGAGCTTAATTAGTTCATAAAGTTTTCGTTCTCATAGAACGGATTCTGAATCAGATTAGCATTGATATCCAATTCTGATTTTAATACAGGGAAGTAAAGCCCGTCCATCACCGATAGTTTTTTTAACTGCATATTATCACCCGACAATTTTGGACTCAAGTAGGCTAAGATGGCAGTTGGGTCGTTTTTACGACGAACTACACGCATAAGATCAAACCAGCGTTTGCCTTCAAACATCAGTTCACGTTGACGTTCACGTAACACTAGTTTTTCCATATCCCCCTGATTGGCATAAGCAATGAAGTTGAGCGAATCAGCTGTTTCGTTGGAGCGGAGGTAAGTAGTATTCACCAATTGTAAAGCATTACGCAGATCCTGTTCGTTGCGATTGAGCTGTACAAGGGCTTCGGCCTTCATTAGCATAATATCCGACAAGCGATACACCACCCAGTTGGTAGTGGTAGCTGAAGTTCTGTAACGGGGTGTAAATGTTCCGTCAGCATTTTCAGTTATCTGTATCAGCGCATATTTATAGATAGAATAGCCCGTACCATTCACACTTTTACCATAAAAATGGTCCTCACGGATATCTTCAGTACTTTCTTTAATGGCAGAAGCTGCATAATTAAACGGACTGAAATTTCCATCAGAGGTTAGATATACCGGGTAACTTAATTGTCCGTTGGGAACTCCCGCATATCCAAAAAGCATATCCACCGTTGAATTATACTGAATATCCTTATCGAATTGCAATTCGAAGATACTTTCACGCGAATTACCAAGGTAAAATACTTCATTGATCACTTTTTCGCCATCGACCAGCTGAAGTGATTTGTCAGCCAGAATCTCATTAGTGACCTCTACGCAATTTGCGTATTGTTGATCCCACAAATAAACATCGGCCAATAACGCATTTACTGCATTTCTTGTAAACCTGCCTTTATTATAAGCACCCTTACCATAATCGGCTCTTACCATTTGCTTTGATTGGAGTAAATCTTTCAGAATCTGATCAAGTATTTCACGTTCCGTTGCTTTTGCCTGGTCGTAATTCTGAAGGTCGTCGATACTGGGTTCAAGTACCAATGGTACTTCGCGGAAGGCGCGTACCAGGTAGAAGTAGGCAAATGCTCTGATAGCCAGTGCCTCTGCTTCCATCTGATGCAATTTGCTTTCTGTAAAATTCTGATCCTTGTTAACTACATCAGGAGCAAAGTACAGAAAGGTATTACAATAGTTGATAATCTCATAAAATACACCCCAGTTGGCAAATGGATTGGTGGGAGTTATATTTACAGTCATGATACGTAGTAAGTCGAGTAAGATTACATCTCCTTCCACTACATTATCCGATCGTAGTTCGCCCCATACAAACATTCGTTCCACTGAGGCCGGAAGCGTTAATGCACGGTAACCGGCAGAAAGTACAGAACTAGCCTGGGCTTCGGTTTGCCAGTAATCTTCGAGTACTATTTCACTTTCGGGCCTTAAGTCAAGCCACTCAGTACAAGCACCAATGCTTAGGAGTGAAAGAATTAATACTATATGTCTGATTGTTTTCATATGCTGCTAATATTTAAAGTCCGAGTGTTATACCTAAAGTCATATCTTTTGAGCGAGGAGTCTGTCCAAAGTCTTTACTCACGCCCAGCTCTCCAAATCCAACTTCCGGATCAACACCGGTATAGCTGGAAAGTACAAACAGGTTATTGAAAGTAAGGTAAAAGCTTAGCCTGTCAATATGAAGGGCTTTTAACTTCTCTTTGGGTACTGAATAATTGAAGGTAAGGTATTTAAAGCGAAGAAACGATCCATCTTCCACAAACCGATCACTTCCCAGCCAGTTATAACCGTAGTTATACAGGGCACGGGGAATTGTTGTTTCATCACCGTCTTTTCTCCAACGATAGTTTACTGCAATACTCTGATTATTCGTCGAATGCATATTTTCAGCCATCATTCGGGCAGCATTTACAATTTTATTACCGACACGGTAGTTAAAGAAGGCAGTAAAAGAGAAGTTTTTGAATCGGAATGTAGGACCAAAACCACCGTTAAATAAAGGATTTGAGTTACCTAAATAAACAATGTCGAGTTCGTCGATACTTCCATCATTATTAATGTCTTCGTATTTCGCATCTCCGCCTCTGAATTCATATTGATTGGTACGACTGTGAGCAAATACCATGGGTAGTGGTTCGCCCAGTTCGTCCATAATTACATTGCCATCCTTATTACGAGCAACAGGGGCGTCTTCCTGGGTTCCCGGTTTATAGGTATCGTACTTATAGACTCCTTTGTAACGGAAACCATAGATCGATCCAAATGAATTTCCTTCCTGAATACGGGTAAGATAAGTGCCGTTTTCGTAATCATATTCGGTGTTGATACCATTCAGAATAGATTCCTTCAGTTCAACGATACGATTTACCGAATTAGCAATATTGAATCGGAAATCGATACTGAGATTTTTGGATTTGTACAATTGATTGGCAAAAAGGTTTATTTCCCAGCCATTATTATCCATGATCCCTGCATTCTGATAGGTTAACACACCGAAACCTGATGAGTTCGGAATTTTTACATTTCTGAAAAGCAAATCACGGGTGCGTTTTGTGTAAACATTGATGTCAGCCTGAAGTTTATCATCAAAAAATCCAAGGTCCAGTCCGTAATTAAAGGAAGAAGTCGTTTCCCATTTCAAGCCTTTTAACTGTAACGATACAGGGCGTTGAGAGGTCATATCGATATAACTTCCAAAATCTCCGTAACGACTAAAATGTAAATATTCATAGGATGGTTGATTCCCTGCCAATCCCCATCCCGGACGCAAGGCAAGCATACTGATCCATGGGAATTTGGCTTTCATAAACGCTTCATCAGATACAATCCACTTCAGCGATATCCCGGGGAAATTACCGAATTTCATTCCATCGCCAAATTTAGTGCTTCCGTCACGTCGCATGGTTGCTGAAAAAATATAACGGGATTTGTAGGAGTAGTGAGTACGGGCCATGAAACCGATAGCTCTCCAGTGGGCACGACTGGTAAATTCATCAGCAAGGTAGGCCGGGGTAGAGGGGTCGGAAGCAGTACCAGAAGGGAGACTGTAGGATACAATACCCTGATAAGTCGATCGTCCTTCAGTAGTTTGAACAGATCCGTAAAGCGTCAGACTATGATCCGGATTATCGAATTTTGGTAGCCATAACAGGTTGTTGTCGGTCTGAATGGTGATTGCTTCGTTATCTCCTGCATCAGCGCGGTTGAAACGGCTATCCGACCAACCGTAGTTATTTACTGTGCTGGGGAGGAATTTTGTCGTTTTATCGTTATTGATGTCGAATGAAACGTACATGCCATAACGCAGTGTTTGTTCGTTTGGATCCAGAAAATCATATTGCAACCGGAAGGTTGGCAGAATACGGTAATTCTTTAATTCATTCTTAGCCTGTAAGGCCAGTGCCACCGGGTTCACCAGGTATTTCTGATCAGAGTGTAAGCGTGATGTTTCGGGGATATTATAATATTCATTCGTTTTCTCACCCTCCAGAGTATGTCTGAAAATGGATACGTTTGGCATTTTGCGATAGGCTATACCCAGTATAGAGAGGTCTTCGTTCGGACTGTTACCATTTCCGAAATCATATACGTAGTTACGTTGGTTTTTTGAATAGGTAAAGGATAGTTCGGATGTAAATTTCAGCCGGTCAGAAACCCTGTATTCAAGATACGCCCGTGAGGACAGACGGTTAAATAACTGTCCAATGACGGTACCATTCTGATTCATTACGCCACCCGAGATACGATAGGTTGCACGTTCATCACCACCTGACAGGGTTAGATAATGGTCATTAATATTACCTATCTGCGAAACCGCATCAACCCAGTTGGTATTTTATTAAAGTTGTGGTACTCGGAAAACGACTTATTATAATTGTATTCATCATAATTAGCAGCGTTTTCGTCCTGAGCAGGATTGAAAAAAGCCTGTTTCATCAACATGGTATAG
>JAQUYE010000122.1 GCA_028691965.1 Paludibacter sp.
TAACCATCCATAACATTCTCACCCCGCACACAAATCTCTCCGATACCGGTTTTAGGTTCCGGATCGTCAATTCTAACCTCCATCACCGGGATAACCTTCCCGGATGATTTTGGCACAAACTCATCAGCCGGTGAAAAGCTGATTAAAGGAGCACATTCGGTCATACCGTAGCCCACGGTGTAAGGGAACTTAATCTTCTGAAGAAAATCTTCCACTTCAGCATTTAAAGGTGCTCCCCCACACACTAACTGTACAAACTCACCTCCAAAGGCAGTAATCAGTCGTTTGCGTATCGTATTTAAAATGGTCTGATCCAGGAATGGCATCCTCAGTACCCAACGGATGGTTGGTTTGGCAATCAGGGGCTGTATCTGTTTCTTGTATATTTTTTCAATAATCAATGGCACCAGGAAGATGACATGGGGACGTATCTGAGCAAATGCGCCAAGCAGAATCTTGGGTGAAGGAGTCTTACCTATAAAATGAACATGACAGCCAAGACAGGTTGAGGTAAGGAACTCAAACGCACAACCATAGGAGTGTGCCAGCGGGAGAAATGAAATCATCCTATAGCCCTCCTGAATAATACCCGTACCAATTGCAAACATTATATTACCGGCCAATGCATTACCACTGGTCATCACTCCTTTACTAAAACCTGTGGTACCGGAAGTATAATTATAGGACACAATTTCCTTATTACTCTTGTCGATGTAGCGCACATGATCTTTGTAGAAACCATTCGGATATTTTGATTTAAACATCGAATTTATAAAATCATGCTTAAGCTGACTTTCATCGAATGAAGGTGAAGTGACAGCCCCCTCTGCATCCGTACACCGGATCAATGTCAACAAGTTGAAGTTGGTAAGAGAGAACACTGCCTCAACAGTAGTTAACTTCTCTTCTTCCAGGTTCTCCCAGTTGGTATCACTGGCAAAAAGCAGTCTGGCTTCCGAATGATTGGTAATATGATGTACGTCATTGGAATTAAAATCCTGTAAAATAGGTACGATTACCGCACCATAGGTAACAGTTGCCAGATAGGTAATCGCCCAGTTGGCATTGTTCCTGCCAATAAGGGCAATCCGATCTCCCTGTTTGATCTGACATTGCTCAAATAAAATATGCATTTTGGCTACCTTACTTGCAACATCCGAATAGGTAAGCGTCAGATCTTCACCATAATTACTGTAAGCCGGACGATCCCAATACTTTCGAAACGCATCTTCGAAAAGACGTATAAAGTTTTCCTGAATCATTGTGGTATATATATAATGTTTCTTAGAAATTATCTTCACAAAAATAGTATAATTTTAATCAACTCAAAAAAAACGCCTGTTTTAACGAAAATGTGTATCTTTGCATGTCTTAAAAATCAAGTGGAATAATGAATATATCTTACAACTGGCTCAAAAAATACCTCACTGTAGATCTTCCTGCTGTCGAACTTGGCAACGTGTTAACTTCTATCGGGTTGGAAGTTGGAAGTGTTGAAGAAGTACAATCAATAAAAGGTGGACTTGAAGGTATTGTCATTGGTGAAGTACTGGAATGTCACGATCACGAAAACTCTGATCATTTACATGTAACAAAGGTGAATTTAGGTTCGGGTGAGCCGGTTCAGATTGTTTGTGGCGCACCCAATGTTGCAGCCGGACAAAAAGTAGTAGTTGCAACTGTTGGTACAAAACTATATAACGGCGACGAAAGCTTCACCATTAAACGTTCGAAAATACGAGGCGTTGAATCAATGGGTATGATATGTGCCGAAGATGAGATAGGAATTGGTGCCAGTCACGATGGTATTATTGTCCTCCCCGACTCTGCTATTCCGGGTACTCCTGCCAGTGAGTATTATAATCTCAAAAGCGACTACCTGATTGAGGTGGATATAACTCCCAACCGCGTTGATGCGGCATCTCATTATGGTGTTGCGCGCGATTTAGCCGCCAGCTTTTCGTTGACTGATCCGGGCGTTTCATTAACAAAACCGGCTGTTGATCAGTTTAAGGTCCAATCTACCGCTCTTACTATTCCCGTTACAATTGAAAATCCTGAAGCTTGTCCGCGGTATTCGGCACTTACCATCTCCGACGTAAAAGTTGGCGAATCTCCCGATTGGTTGAAAAGTGCATTAACAACAATAGGACTGAGACCTATTAATAATATAGTCGACTGTACCAACTATGTATTACATGAAATGGGACAACCACTTCATGCCTTTGATGCCGACAAAATCAAAGGGAAAATGATACGGGTACGTACAATGCCTCACGACACGCCCTTTACTACCCTGGATGGCATCGACCGTAAACTGAACGCTGCTGATCTGATGATTTGTGATGCTGAAGAACCGCTGTGCATTGGTGGAGTCTTTGGCGGATTAACTTCGGGGGTTACTGAAACCACTACATCCGTTTTTTTGGAAAGCGCCTATTTTAATCCTGTCAGCATTCGTAAGACTGCCCGTCGTCATGGTTTGAATACAGATGCATCCTTCCGGTTCGAACGCGGATGCGATCCGTCCAATACAATTTACATCCTCAAGCGATGCGCTTTACTGATTCAGGAAGTTGCCGGTGGTGTGATCTCCAGCGATATAGTCGATGTATATCCATCTGAAATCAAACCTAAAGAAGTAGCTATCAGTTTCAACAAAATCAATTCACTGATAGGTAAAAAGCTGGACCGGACCACTATCGACACTATATTGAAAGCGCTTGAAATGGAAATTCTGGATGCTACAGAAGAAGGATACACCTTACGTATACCGCTGTACCGGGTGGATGTGGAACGTGATGTGGATGTAATAGAAGATATTCTTCGTATCTACGGCTATAACAACATAGAGATCGGTGATAAACTGATGTCGAACCTGAGCTTCGGTAACAAGCCCGACAGTCATAAACTGCAACAACTTATTTCCGAACAACTTACTGCGCAAGGCTTTAACGAAATCCTTAACAACTCACTTACTAAGGGTGCCTATTACGAACGACTAAGCCAGTACCCTGCCAAACGAAGTGTTAAGATCATTAATGCCCTGAGTAATGATTTAAACGTAATGCGGCAGACACTTTTATTTGGCGGACTGGAAAGTCTGGCGTATAATATTAATCGAAAAAATGCAGACCTGAAACTCTACGAGTTCGGAAACTGTTACCAGTTCGATGCCGACAACAAGAAAGACGATGATGCGCTTGCTCCGTATAGTGAAGATTACCGCCTGGCCTTGTGGCTTACAGGCAACAAGCAAAGTCAGTCGTGGACCTCAGCTGAACAAAAAACATCAGTCTACCAACTAAAAGCATATATCGACACCATTTTAACACGACTGGGGGTAGCTACTTCCAATCTGGTACTTACGGATGTTGATCATGATTTGTTTTCACAAACCCTCCTGATTGCTACGCGTTCAGGAAAAGAGATTGCAGTACTTGGTATAGTCCATCCAACACTGGCTGCCGGTCTGGAAGTGGAACAGGAAGTGTTCTTTGCCGAAATCCGCTGGACTCAGGTATTAAAAGAATTACGGAAACATTCAGTTAGCTATACTGAAATACCTCGCTTCCCGGCAGTACGCAGGGATCTGGCACTCTTACTGGATAAAGCCGTTAGCTTTGCTCAACTGGAAAAGATCGCTTTCGATACTGAAAAGAAACTGTTAAAGTCGGTTACCTTGTTTGACGTGTACGAAGGTAAAAACCTGGAGGCCGGTAAAAAATCATATGCCATCAGTTTTACACTGCAGGATGAAACGAAAACCCTGACAGATAAACAAATCGATGCTATCATGTCGAAATTACAAAACAACTTCGAAAAACTAGCCGGAGCCAGGTTAAGATAAGAATGGAAAAGGATAACTACAGCAAAAAAGCATTACATACCCGCTTACCGGAACCCGATCCGTACGGTTCACTCAGCATGCCGGTATACAACACCTTAGCTTTTGAATATGATTCGGCCGAAGCGATGGAACTTGCATTTACCGGAAAAAGTAATGGTTTTGTGTACTCCAGAATCTCCAATCCGACTGTTTTTCACTTTGAAGAGAAGATTCGGGCTATCTCCGGCGCATCGAGTGTTACTGCTCTTAATTCGGGGATGGCAGCTATCAGCAATGCGGTACTGACTTTGGTACAAAGCGGATCAAACATCATCACTACCCGCCATCTTTTCGGGAATACCTATTCGTTTTTCAACGCAACATTGGCCGGACTGGGAGTCGAAACGCGTTTCTGCAACCTGGGCGACTTCGAACAGGTGGAGGCGGCTATGGATCAACATACTGCTGCCCTCTTTCTGGAAATCATTTCGAATCCGCAGATGGAGGTGGCCGACTTAGTGCAACTTGCCACTATTGCACATCGAAAAGGAATTCCGGTTATTGCTGATACTACTTTAATCCCCCCTTCTCATTTTAAAGCAGCTGAATGGGGTATTGATATCGAAGTTATTTCAAGCACAAAATACATATCGGGAGGAGGCGCAAGTTTAGGCGGACTCATCCTCGATTACGGCAACTTCAACTGGGCTAACTCTGCCACCTTAACTCAATTGGCAGAGCAACATGGCACCAATGCATTTACGTTTCGACTAAAGCGGGAGATTCATCGCAACCTTGGCGCCTACATGACACCACAGGTTGCCTATCAGCAATTAATCGGACTTGAATCGATGGAATTACGGTATCGCCAGTCGTCGGCTACAGCTGCCCAGCTGGCTCAGTATTTATCGAAAGCCAACGGGGTATGTTGCGTGAATTACAACGGGCTACCCGAAAATCCGTATTATGAACTAAGCAACCGACAGTTTGGTACTCACCCCGGAGCCATGCTGACCTTCGACTTAGGCTCAAAAGAAGCGTGTTTTAAGTGGATGAACAATCTCAAACTGATCCGAAGAGCCACCAACCTGTTCGATAACAAGACCCTGGCTATTCATCCCTATACTACTATTTACGGGAGTTATAGTCCCGAAGCTAAAGAAACCATGCACATATACGATACTACAATTCGATTATCAGTTGGTTTAGAACATATTGACGACCTGATTGAAGATATTCAACAGGCATTATCCTACTAATTCCGGGCATATCGATGCGGGGATAGTAGCTAATCTTAATAACACCATGCAGGAAAAGTTCAAATATCTGGTTGAAAGTACAGCGCAATTGGTGTCCTTACAGAGCCTGATTAAGCTTACCGGCATTACAACAGTCCTGCCATTTTACCATACCGTCTCCGATGAGGATTTACCGCATCTGAACCACCTCTATCCGGTTATTAATGCGAAGGTATTTGAACAGCACCTGGATTATTTTCTGAAACATTACAAACCGGCCTCTTACAAGCATTTGCTCGATAAAACAGCCACATCCGACAATCATTTCATTATAAGTTTTGATGATGGGTTGAGCGGTTTTTACGACCTGGCAGCCCCGATATTAGAACGCAGGGGTATCCCGGCAATCTGCTTTATTAACAGCTCTTTCGTCGATAATCAGGCCATGTTTTACCGGCTAAAAGTAAGTATCCTGATCGACAAATTACTTTCCATTTCCAACAAGCGGCTACACAATCAACTGGTTGCAAGCTGCAATAACTACGCTATCAACTATACTCATCCCCTTGATCTTAAAAAAATTACCGATTCGCAGGTAAAACTGATTGATGAGTTAGCCATCCTGACCGGGGTAGATTTCGATCAGTACCTATCCGAAAAGAAACCCTACTTAACCACGGCTCAACTAAAGGAGTTAGCAGCTAAAGGCTTTACTATCGGAGCACATTCAGTCACTCATCCCTATTTCCCCTCGTTGACAGAAGAGATGCAACTAAACGAAACACTCAACAGTGTACGCTTCGTAAAACAGGAGTTTGGCATGAACGATGGATTGTTCTCTTTCCCTTATACTGACTTCGGCATTAAAAAGTCATTTTTCACTTCGGTTACCAACGAGCTATGTTTAACCTTCGGGACTGCTAATTTGAAA
>JAQUYE010000123.1 GCA_028691965.1 Paludibacter sp.
AGAACTGGACGCTGCCATTGCTGATATGCTGAAAGATGACAAGCCTTATCTTTTGGTAGTCAATGTAGAGAAAAAAGGAATGGTATATCCGATGATACCGACAGGTGCTTCTGTTACCGAAATAGTACTTGGAGAATAAATCAGTTTAATTCGTAAATTTGCAGACATATGGAAACAAAATTATATACCATTACCATTTTTTCGGAAAATACGGTTGGGTTGCTGAACCAGATTACCATTATTTTCACACGAAGGGCTCTCAATATCGAAACCTTGTCGGTCTCGCCTTCGGCTATTAAAGGGATACATAAGTTTACTATTACAATCTTTACTTCCGAAGATATGGTGGAGAAGGTTGTTAAACAAATCGACAAGCGTGTAGATATACTTAAAGCTTATTACAATACTGATGAAGACCTTATTCACCAGGAAATTGCATTGTATAAGGTCTCCACAGAAAAACTTCTCGCACTTGGATCGATAGAAAGTCTGATTCGCAAGCACCATATTCAGATTCTGGAGGTGAACGACAGCAGTATTGTATTCCAGCGTACGGGACACTATGCAGAAACGCAGCAGCTCTTCGACGAATTAAACCATAGTATTGGTGTTTTACAGTTCATTCGTTCAGGTCGCGTAGCGATTACCAAATCAAAAGTAGAACGTCTTTCTGATATGCTTGGTGACATACAGCGTAAGTTTGGCGTTTAGACAGAATAAATCAGAATAAATCAGTTAATTTAAACATACACAAAGACAATGGCAGTAATGAATTTTGGCGGCGTTGACGAAAACGTAGTAACCCGCGAGGAATTTCCGTTAGCAAAAGCACAGGAAGTAATGAAAAACGAAGTAATCGCTGTAATCGGTTACGGAGTGCAGGGTCCGGGTCAGTCGCTCAACCTTCGCGACAATGGATTCAATGTAATTATCGGACAACGTAAGGGTGGTAAAACCTGGGAAAAAGCAATCGCAGATGGTTGGGTACCCGGTAAAACACTTTTTGAAATTGAAGAAGCATGCGAACGTGCAACCGTTATTCAGTATCTTCTTTCTGATGCTGCACAAATTGAAGTGTGGCCTAAAATTAAACCTTACCTCACTGCAGGAAAGGCCCTTTACTTTTCACATGGTTTTGGCATCACCTACAAGGAACGTACAGGTATAGTACCTCCGGCTGATGTTGACGTAATCCTCGTTGCACCTAAAGGATCAGGAACTTCACTGCGCCGCATGTTCCTGCAGGGTCGCGGACTTAACTCATCGTATGCTATCTTCCAGGATGCAACCGGTCGTGCGAAAGAACGTGTTGTAGCACTTGGTATTGGTGTAGGGTCGGGCTATCTGTTCGAGACAACCTTCAAAAGAGAAGTATACTCCGACCTTACCGGTGAACGTGGAACGCTCATGGGAGCAATTCAGGGAATCTTACAGGCACAGTACGAGGTGCTTCGTGAAAACGGACACACTCCTTCCGAAGCATTTAATGAAACAGTGGAGGAACTGACTCAATCGTTGATGCCATTGTTCGCAGAAAACGGAATGGACTGGATGTATGCCAACTGTTCGACTACTGCTCAACGTGGTGCACTCGACTGGATGGGACCATTCCACGATGCTACAAAACCGGTATTTGAAAAACTCTACAGTGAAGTTGCTTCCGGAAACGAAGCGCAACGTTCGATCGACACAAATTCAAAACCGGACTACCGTGAAGGACTTGAAAAAGAACTTAAAACGCTTCGCGAAAGTGAAATGTGGAGAACAGGTGCTGTTGTTCGTAAATTACGTCCCGAAAACAACTAATCTTGCTGTATCCATCTAATTATAAGGAGTAAGAAGCTTGACCAATCAAGTCTTCTTGCTCCTTTTTTTTTGAGAATATCAGAACATTCCTGTTCTATTTACGTTGAACTTTGTATTAGTTGTAGTTATAAAAAATAAACAAATGAACGAAGTGGTGATTTTCTGGTTCAGAAGAGATTTGCGCTTGTCGGATAATGCCGGCTTGCATGCTGCCTTGCTTTCGGGGAAACCAGTACTTCCCGTGTTTATTTTTGATAAGAACATCCTGTCAGGGTTGGATGAAAAGCACGACCGTAGGGTAGATTTTATCTTTCAGGCTGTGCAGGACTTATCCGAACAACTTCGCTCATTTAATTCTGGCATCTGCATTAAATATGGTACTCCTGATCAGATTTTCAGTCAACTGACAGTTCAATTTAATATTCATGCTATCTACTGCAACCGTGATTACGAACCTTATGCCCGCAAGCGCGATGAGCAAATAGAGCAATTAGTGACTGCACAGGGAATTGAATTTAGAAGTTTCAAGGATCAGTTGATATTCGAACCGGGAGAAATTCTGAAGGCTGATCAGACGCCGTACACAGTGTATACGCCTTATGCAAACAACTGGAAAAAGAAGTTCACTGACAAACATGTTGCAGCTTTCTCATCCGTCAGCAATCCGAATTATTTTACCCGGGTGCCCTCGAATGATATTTATTCATTGGAAGAACTTGGGTTTTTCTCCACTGATCTAACGTATTCCAAGCCGGAGATTCCATACTCAATTATTGCAAATTACGACAAAACACGCAACTTTCCGGCACTCAAGGGTACCTCCGACCTGAGTGTACACCTTCGTTTCGGAACAGTTAGTATTCGTCAGTTGGTGAGTGTTGCGCTGGAAACCAACGAAACCTGGCTGGGTGAACTGATATGGAGAGAGTTTTTTATGAGTATACTCTACTTCTTTCCCAGAGTAACTGATCAGTGTTTTAAACCGGCCTACGAGGGTATTCGCTGGCGCAATAACGAAGAAGAATTCGAACGCTGGTGTTCGGGAACAACCGGCTATCCGATTGTTGATGCCGGGATGCGTGAATTACGGTCAACCGGAAGGATGCATAACCGGGTACGAATGATTACAGCAAGCTTTCTTACCAAACACCTGTTGATTGACTGGCGATGGGGTGAAGCCTGGTTTGCCAGCCAACTGCTCGACTACGATCAGGCTGCCAACAACGGGAATTGGCAATGGGCAGCAGGTTGCGGATGTGATGCTGCTCCCTATTTTAGGATTTTTAACCCTTACGAACAAACAAAAAAGTTTGACAAGGGGTTAGAGTATTGCAGAAAATGGATTCCCGACCTGAACGAAGTTAGCTATCCCCCTCCAGTAGTTGATCACTCATTTGCCCGACAACGGGCGTTGGACACATACAAACATGGAATTGAGTCAGGAAAAAGTTAAACAAACAAGAAAATATTAGGGATTCTTTGTTTATATTTGCTGTCGTGAGAACTCAGAGTGCTGAGGGCTGCCTCTACCAGAAGAAAAATAATCAGTATAAAAACACATAAACGAAAGTAATTATGATTTTTGATGAAGAAATGATAAAGAAGGTCTATTCCGACCTTCCCGGAAAGATTAAAAGAATACGCTCGGTACTTGGCCGGCCACTCACCCTCACAGAAAAAATTCTGTATGCTCACTTATCTGCCGACGAAACCTTAAAGAGCTTTGAGCGGGCAAACGATTATGTGAATTTCTCTCCCGACCGTGTTGCTATGCAGGATGCAACAGCACAAATGGCGCTCCTTCAGTTAATGAACTCGGGACGTCAACGTGTAGCTGTGCCTTCAACTGTACATTGCGACCACTTGATTCAGGCGCATGTAAACGCTAAATCCGACCTCAATACTGCAACTATTTCCAATCGTGAAGTATATGATTTCCTGACTGATGTTTCTAATAAATTCGGGATCGGATTCTGGAAACCCGGAGCGGGTATTATTCATCAGGTGGTTCTCGAAAACTATGCTTTCCCGGGCGGTATGATGATTGGCACCGACTCTCACACACCGAATGCCGGTGGATTGGGAATGATTGCTATTGGTGTTGGTGGTGCCGATGCCGTGGATGTAATGGCCGGAATGCCATGGGAGCTTAAAATGCCTAAACTGATTGGAGTAAAACTCACCGGTCGCATGTCGGGTTGGACTTCCCCGAAAGACGTTATTCTTAAACTGGCCGGCATCCTTACTGTGAAAGGAGGTACCAATGCTGTTATTGAATATTTCGGTGAAGGTACAGCTTCCATCTCAGCAACCGGTAAAGGAACTATTTGTAATATGGGTGCTGAAGTTGGCGCTACGACTTCTATTTTCCCTTTCGATGCTAAATCGGCTGCCTACCTGAAAGCAACCGGAAGAGAAACAATAGCCGATCTGGCAACCGGCATTATCAGTCACTTGCAGCCTGATCCGGAAGTAGAAGCTAATCCTGAGAAATACTACGACTGCCTGATTGAGATAAACCTCGACGAGTTAGAGCCCTATGTAAACGGGCCATTTACTCCTGACCTTGCATGGCCATTGTCGGAATTTGCCAAAAATGTCAAAGAAAACGGATATCCCCGGAAGATGGAAGCCGGCCTTATCGGTTCCTGTACCAATTCTTCCTACGAAGACCTTACCCGTGCAGCTTCTATAGTTGCTCAGGCGCGCAAGGACGGCTTAAAGGCTGAAGCCCGCTTCATTATCAATCCGGGTTCGGAGATGGTGCGTTATACTGCCGAACGCGATGGACTAATCGAGGAATTTGAAGCTGTTGGCGGAGTAATAATGGCAAATGCATGCGGACCCTGTATTGGTCAGTGGAAACGCGAAATCGACGATCCTGACCGACCCAACTCTATCATTACATCCTTTAATCGCAACTTTGCAAAACGAAACGATGGAAACCCAAATACTCACGCCTTTGTTTCGTCTCCTGAGATTGTTGCAGCACTAACTATCGCCGGCGATCTGTGTTTCAACCCCAAAACCGATACGCTTATCAACGACAAGGGACAGAAAGTGATGCTTAAAGAACCTTCGGGCGTTGAACTTCCTTCAAAAGGATTTGATGTAAAAGATGCAGGCTATGTAGAACCAGTTGCCGACGGTAGTAAAGTTTCAGTATCCATCAGTCCGGATTCAAAACGATTACAGGAACTAAAGCCTTTCCCCGCATGGGATGGCAACGACCTGATTCAACAACCACTTCTTATAAAGGTAAAAGGTAAATGTACTACCGATCATATTTCAATGGCCGGTCCGTGGTTACGTTTCCGTGGGCACCTCGACAACATTTCTGATAATATGTTGATTGGTGCTGTCAACGCCTTCAACGAAGCAACCAATTCGGTACTCGATCCTACGACAGGCGAATACATAGCTGTTCCGGCTCTGGCCCGCAAGTTTAAAGCACAGGGTATCGGATCTGTTGTAGTAGCTGAAGAAAACTATGGAGAAGGCTCTTCACGTGAACATGCAGCCATGGAACCCCGTTTCCTGAATGTGAAAGCTATTCTTGTAAAATCGTTTGCACGCATTCACGAAACCAACCTCAAGAAGCAAGGAATGCTTGCTCTTACCTTTGCTGATAAAGCTGACTACGATAAAGTACGGGAAGATGATAAAATAAGCATTTTGGGACTAAGTTCTTTTGCTCCGGGTAAGAATCTTACTATCCAGCTGCAACATAGTGACGGAAGTACTGAACAATTTGACGCTCTTCACACTTATAATGAACAGCAGATAGGCTGGTTTAAGGCCGGAAGTGCACTAAACGCAATGCAATAAATCAATAAAAAACAATACAAATTATGGCAACCAAAAAAGATTACCTGATTTACAAACTATCGGAAACCGTAAAAACGACCAGCCGTATCGAAAAAGATCTGTTTACGCAGTTCAACGTGAAACGCGGTTTACGAAATGAAGATAATACAGGTGTACTAGTCGGACTAACCAAAGTGGGCGACGTAGTAGGGTATGAACGTCTTCCTGAAGGCGGTCTTAAAACCATACCCGGTAAATTATTCTACCGCGGAATAGACCTCGAAGACCTGGTTCACGGACTGGAAGCTGAAAATCGTCTTGGCTTTGAGGAAACAGCATTCCTTTTACTATCAGGCTATCTTCCCGACA
>JAQUYE010000124.1 GCA_028691965.1 Paludibacter sp.
CCTGTTTAACTACTTCAGACAGATTTCCCTGCGGCATCATAAATGTAGGACCAACACTAATGGCAAAGGCGACTTTCGTAGGAGGTTTTAGAAAATAACCTTTCACAAAACCGGTATAAACTGAATTCGGATAATTCTTTAAAAAGGTCTTATAGTGTGTTTTATACAATCCGTCGTCCACCTTATTCTTAAGCAGGTACAAGTAAAGCCGTATAAGATTCCATTCGTCACCCTGAAAATCTTTACCGGTTAAACCGGCTTCAATCGTATCCAGGTTTTTGATAGTCAGACTATATAAACGCTCCACATAGTTTTCGCTGTAGTTGTAACAGGCTGAAAGTTTAATAATATCGTTGTAATTTGCAGCATTATCTAGCCAGTCCTCCCAATTGTTTAACAGCAGGTTTATATACAAGTCTTCGTTGTAATTCAAGGCAAAGCAATGATTACCGGCAGCTTCTGTTTTTAGAAACTGATACACTTCGGCTGCTTTTTCATAATCACCGGCCGCAAGATTCTGATACAGCATTTTACGCCCATTATCAAGGATAATCTCAGTAGAATCCACAAACGATCTGATTTCGTTAAGAATCTGTGATTGAACAGGCAAACTAAAACAAAGTACAGCAAACACTAAGCTTAATAATCTTGTTTTCATTGGGTTGCGTGTGAATAGTGTGAAATAACTTACGAGACGTAAAAATAATGCTTAATTATGATATAATTGATGTCGTTTGAAAATAATTTTCAATTAAAAACTATGTGTAAAAAGTTTATCTTTGTACTTTGATTAAAGTAATGGATAAGGCAACACAGCAATTTATACTTGACCATGCGGGTGATAATCCTGCCCGGTTGATGTTACAATCTTCCCGGTTTCCGGGGATAGATATGCCATTTGTTATACGACAGATAGCTGCCCGACAGAGGATTAAAGCTAAGATTCCCACTTTCTATGAACATCCTGATTTGGAGTATCCCCGGCAGTTATCGGTCGAACAATCGTCGTCGGAGCAGACAGCCCTCCACAAGGCCAAACTTGTATCCGGTACTAGTCTGGTGGATCTGACCGGCGGCTTGGGTGTTGATTTTTACTTTATGGCACAGCATTTCAACGACAGTATTTATGTAGAACGACAGGAAGAATTGTGTGAACTTGCTGCCATCAATTTTAAAATTCTTCAACTGAAGAACTATTCAATAAGGAATGCGGATGCTACCGACTATATTCATCAACTTACTGAAGCTGATGTTATTTACCTGGATCCGCATCGCAGAGACAAGCTGGGTCGAAAGGCAGTTCAAATCAGTGATTGTGAACCTGATCTTACCCAACTAAGTTCGCTTTTAACATCCAAAGCCAAAACTGTCATTGTAAAGCTCTCACCCATGCTTGATCTGCACAGGGCTTTACTGGATCTGAAGGAAACGATACAGGTTGATATACTTTCGGTCGACAATGAATGCAAGGAAATCGTTCTGCTGCTTCGCAAAGAAGATACAGTTATAACTCCGCTAATACGCTGCTTCAATTATCTTAAGAATGGTGAAGTTCAGCAATTTAGTTACACCGGACTTGAAGATACAGAGCTGAATACCTACACCGATAGTCCTTCGGGATACCTGTACGAGCCAAACCCTTCTATCATGAAATCGGGGGCATACAACCGAATAGCTGATCAATTCCAATTGAAGAAGTTTCATCCCAACACTCATCTGTATAGTTCAGAGCAGTATCATGATGAGTTTCCGGGGCGCGTTTTTAAAATATCCGAAAACATTGAATTTTCTAAGTCAGTTGCACGCCAGCTACATGCCAGCTACCCAACCGCCAATATCAGTGTGCGCAATTTCCCTTTAAGCGTGGATGAGATGAGAAAGCGTACAAAAATTAAAGACGGAGGTAATTGGTATATGTTCGCCTCTACTGTCGGATCAAATAAACACCTGCTAACCCTATGTACAAAGACAGAAAGAAAATTGTAGTTTTGACCGGCGCAGGCATGTCGGCCGAGAGCGGTATCTCAACCTTTCGCGATAGCGGAGGATTATGGGAACAGTATAAAGTAGAAGATGTAGCCACACCCGAAGCGTTCGTCAGAAACCCCGATCTGGTACATCATTTTTACAATTTAAGGCGTCGTCAATTAATGGAAGCTTCTCCCAATACAGGTCATATTGGGCTGGTAGAGCTTGAGAAGGACTATGATATACAGATTATTACCCAGAATGTAGATAATTTACACGAACGTGCCGGTAGCAGTTCGGTACTCCACCTACACGGTGAATTGATGAAGATGCGTTCGACCGGTCCCCATGAGACAATAGTTGAAGTTGCTCCTGATAAATTAGACTACAACACCGGCGATGTATGTCGGCAGGGATTCCCGCTTCGTCCGCATATCGTATGGTTTGGTGAACTGGTACCTGCCATGGATCAGGCTATTGCCCGGGTAAAAGAAGCAGATATTCTCGTGATTATTGGAACATCCCTGCAGGTTTATCCGGCAGCAGGACTGATTAATTATACACGGCAGGGAACTCCGGTGTTTTTAATCGATCCGAACGAAGTACATGTAACCCGTACCAATGTACAGCTAATTCAAAAAGGAGCCTCTGTAGGTGTAAAGGATTTAAAGCGTTTACTTAAAGAACTGGTTTAAACTCAGTAGCATCAGCTAAGAAGCTTTAACTGAACCCGTTTACGTATCAGATCGGCTTCGAGTACTTTTACACGAACATGTTGGTGGAGCGATACAACCTCAGCCGGATTGGATATGTACCTGTCGGCCAGTTGCGAGATATGAATCAGGCCGTTTTCCTTGATACCCACATCCACAAAAGCACCGAAATTGGTAATGTTAGTCACTATGCCCGGCAGTTCCATGCCGGGTTTCAGATCTTCAATTTTACGTATTGAAGGGTCAAATTCAAAGACTTTCACACTACTTCGGGGGTCACGACCGGGCTTTTCCAATTCCTGTATAATATCCGTAAGTGTTGGTAGTCCGATTGAATCAGTAACATAGTTCTGAATTTCGATTGAATGGATTAATTCCCGGTTGTTAAGCAGTTGATCCACTTTTACATTCAATTGCTTGGCCATACGCTCCACGATATCATAGCTTTCGGGGTGAACAGCTGAATTATCCAGCGGGTTATTGCTATCCGGTATTCTAAGAAAACCCGCACATTGTTCGAATGATTTAGCTCCCATTTTAGGAACCCTCAGTAAATCCTTTCTGTTTTTAAACGGACCGTTTGCAGCACGGTATTCGACAATATTAGCTGCTAATTGCGTACCCAGGCCCGAAACATAGGTGAGCAAATGCCGGGATGCTGTATTCAGGTTAACACCCACTTTGTTCACAGCATTCTCTACAGTCTGGTCGAGAGCCTTTTTAAGGAGTGATTGATCAACATCGTGCTGGTACTGTCCAACTCCGATGGATTTTGGATCTATCTTTACCAATTCAGCTAAGGGATCCATCAATCTTCTTCCTATGGAGACAGCCCCGCGCACCGTCACGTCGTAATCCGGAAATTCCTCCCGGGCAATTTTAGATGCCGAATAGATAGAAGCGCCGTTTTCACTGACAACAAACAGCAGTACTTTTCTGTCAAAACTGGTATTTTGTACCAATTGCTCTGTTTCTCTACCTGCTGTACCGTTTCCGATAGCTATAGCTTCAATTTGATACGCTTCCACCATTTTTTGCAGTTTTCTGGCGGCTGTCGACCGCTCATTCTGAGGTGGATGCGGATATATGGTTTCGTTGTGCAGCAGATTACCCTGAGCATCCAGGCAAACAATTTTACAGCCTGTTCTGAATCCCGGATCGATTCCCATCACCCGTTTTTCACCCAGCGGAGCGGCAAGCAACAGTTGTTTAAGATTTTCTGCAAATACCCGAATTGCCTCACCATCGGCTTTTTGTTTGCTTTGTGCAGCAAATTCATTCTCAATGGAGGGCTTTAATAAGCGTTTGTAGGCATCTTTTGCAGCTTCATAGACAAAGCTACCCGCTTCATTATCAGCCTTTACAAACATGCGATCCAGTTTTTCGAGGCATACATCCTCATCAGGAGTAATGGACACACGCAGGAAGCCTTCTGCTTCACCCCTTCGCATTGCCAGTAATCGATGTGAACTACAACGACTTAGTTTTTCCGACATGTCAAAATAATCCCGGTATTTCTGTGCTTCCTCCTCTTTGGTTTTAATAAGCTTCGACGTAATTATGGCATCGTAGCTAAAGCTACGGCGAATAGCATTGCGTGCCGTTTCATTTTCGTTAATCCATTCTGCGATTATATCAGAGGCACCCGCAAGCGCTTCGTCCTTGCTTTTTACATTCTTAGTTACAAAAGGTAAAGCCAGTGTATCCAGCTGATTTACATTTTGTTTCATGATCATCTTTGCCAGAGGTTCCAGGCCATTCTCGCGGGCAATTGCGGCCCTGGTACGGCGTTTCGGCTTATAGGGCAAATAAATATCCTCCAGTTCCGTACTATTCCAGGTAGTCTCAATTCGTTTTTTAAGTTCCGGAGTTAGTTTATCCAGTTCCTGTATGGTTTTAAGAATGGTTTCTTTACGTTTCGACAACTCCTTCAGTCGTTCGAACTCTTCGTGTACAGCGGCTACCTGTACTTCATCCATTGTGCCGGTCATCTCTTTCCTGTACCGGCTTATAAACGGGATAGTGGCACCTTCGTTCAGTAGCTGAAGGGTATTGGAAACATGTTTCTCACCTAATTGCAGCAAATTGGCAATCAGAGAACTATATAAAGAGGGAATGGATTCCTTCGTCATGAAATTAATGTAGAATTTTAAATATCAGTTCTTTGTACAGGTCTTTATCCTCAATTCCTGAGGCTCCGACTCCCTTACTACGGGCGTCCGTTTCGCGTATATAGCCAAGAATGTAAATCGTTTTCCAGGCATTGTAACTTTGAGCTGCCTTCACATAGTTTTTTGCTATGAAAGGATGAATCTTAAACTCGGAGGCAGCAGCATCGGCAGTTTTAACAGGAAGATAATGAAACAGCATCAGGTTACTAAAGAAGTTAAACAGCTGTGGCAGTACCATTATCATGGGATTCGCCTTTTTATTGTCGGCAAAGTACTGCACTATACGATTTGCTTTTAACACATTCTTAGTAATAAGCGCATCGAGTAGTTCAAATACATTGTAATCTTTGCTGATTCCTATATTTTGTTCAATTAATTCCGGACTTATACGATTTGTCCCCCCGGGCATCGTAATGCGCAGTTTATCAATTTCATTCGCAACTTTGCTAAGATCGGTACCCAGGAAATCAGTCAACATAATTACAGCTTTCTCGTCGATCTGCAGGTTTTTGCCTTTTACATAAGCAGTAATCCATGCGGGCATCTCATAATCGCGTAATCGCGGAGATTCGAACACAACTCCCTTTTGACGTAACTCGCTAACCCACTTTTTTCTACCATCTAAAGTGCCGTATTTATAACAAATCACCAGGACAGTTGAAGGAGACGGATGGCTCAGATAAAACTGCAACTTATCAATTTCTTTTGTGTTCTGTGCTTCTTTTAAAATGACCACCTGAAAGGGCGACATCATCGGAAAACGTTTTGCAGCATTGATTACAGTAGTAATATCAGTATCTTTTCCATACAGAACAGTCAGATCAAATTCGCGTTGACTTTCATCCAGTAGCTGGTATTGAATATAATCGGAGATAAGATCAATGTAATAAGGCTCTTCACCCATCAGAAAATAGACAGGTGCCAGCTTCTTGTTTTGGATATTACGGAGAAGTTGTTCGTATGAAATATCTGATTTAGCCATTCCTTTTTATTCCTCGAAGCGCAGGTGTTTAATAGTTCTGCTATTGTTCATAAGCGAACTCAATGCCTTGACACCAATTTTAAGATGTTCATCCACATAGTTGGTAGTTACTTTCTGGTCACTTTCCGATGTTTT
>JAQUYE010000125.1 GCA_028691965.1 Paludibacter sp.
TATTACGGGTATATTCAATATGTCCGGGAGTATCAGCAATTATAAATTTACGTTTTGGTGTGGCAAAATAACGATACGCCACGTCTATAGTGATACCTTGCTCACGTTCAGCTCTCAACCCATCAGTTAATAACGCCAGGTTTACCTCATCGCCTCCAAGTCGTTCGCTGGCATCCTTGATTGCCTGAAGCTGATCTTCAAATATTGATTTACTATCGTAGAGTAAACGTCCAATCAGGGTGCTTTTCCCGTCGTCAACACTACCTGCGGTTGTAAAGCGAAGTAGTTCCATATCTAAGTATCCATTTTGTGAAGTTGTCATGTTTTCTTGTTTGTTTGAGTGAGTAATCAAAAATAACCTGCTTTCTTGCGATCTTCCATAGCTGCTTCCGAACGTTTATCATCAGCACGGCCACCACGTTCTGTAACTCTCGATCCGGCAATCTCTGCAATAATTTCTTCCAAACTGCTTGCTGAGGAAAGACTTAAACCGGTACAGGTAATATCACCAATAGTCCGACAGCGTACCCGTTGAAGACGGGGCTCTTCTTCTGAACGACGGGGGATAGCCGGAAGTGCAGCATAGAGTACTCCATCGCGTTCAAACACTTCGCGTTCGTGAGTAAAATAAAGTGAAGGTAAGGGAATGTTTTCCTGAAGGATGTATTGCCAGATATCCATTTCAGTCCAATTGCTGATTGGGAAAACTCTAAAATGCTCACCCGGCTGTTTTTTACCGTTGAAGATGTTCCATAATTCAGGACGCTGGTTTTTGGGATCCCACTGGCCAAACTCATCCCGATGGGAAAAGACTCTTTCCTTAGCCCGGGCTTTTTCCTCATCCCTGCGGGCTCCTCCCAACGCTGCATCGAATTTGTATTTTGCCAGGGTGTCAAGCAGGGTGACGGTTTGCAGTTTATTACGACTTGCCGAGAACCCTTTTTCCTCAACAGCTCTCCCTGTACGAATAGATTCTTCAACTGATCCTACAATCAACCGGGCCCCTAATTGTGTTATCAACTGGTCACGGTAATCAATTGTTTCCTGAAAATTATGTCCGGTGTCGATATGTACAAAAGGGAATGGAATTGCTGCCGGGTAAAATGCCTTCCAGGCAAGCCAGGCCATCACTATGGAATCTTTTCCTCCTGAAAACAGAAGAGCAGGACGTTCGAACTGGGCTGCCACTTCCCGTAAGATATAGATCGATTCGGATTCAAGTTCGTTTAAATGATTCATTGGATAATTCGTATTTAAATAATTATTAATTAGATCTTCTCTGGTTGGAAGGAGATGGTTTAAATGGTTTTGATACTTTTATGTATAGCCCGAAGCGTCTTGTTTAATTGCCTGTCGGTATGTGCAGCTGAAAGAAAACTGGCTTCGAAGGGTGAGGGCGACAAATAAATGCCTTGTTCAAGCATGGCTCTGTAAAACCGGCCAAATTGTAAAGTGTTTGTGTTGGATGCATGATTAAAGTTCTTAACAGGAGTGGAGGAAAAAAAGAAGGTGAACAGGGAGCCTACCTGATTCAGCTGGATGTCCTTACCCTGAATTAGCTTCCGTAGTTCATTGCCAAACTGCCGGCTACGCTCATTAAGCCGATTATAAAACCCTTCTTTAAGCGCTAGTTGTAACGATTCATATCCTGCAGCCATAGCAACAGGGTTGCCCGATAGTGTTCCGGCCTGGTAAACTGCTCCTAACGGAGCCAGTTGATCCATGATCTCAGTTTTACCTCCAAAAGCAGCTGCCGGATAACCTCCCCCAACAATTTTCCCAAGAGCAGTGATATCGGGTCGTACAGTATACCATTCCTGAGCTCCACCCGGTCCTAAGCGAAAGCCACTAATCACTTCATCGAAAATAAGCAGCGAACCATGCCGGGTACAAAGTTCACGCAGCTCTTCAAGAAAGCCGGCCTCAGGTGGTATCACTCCCATATTGGCAGGTAAAGGTTCGATGATTACTGCTGCAATAGAATAGCCTTTTTTGTCAAATACCTTTCTGACGGTCTTAATTTCGTTGAATGGAATGCTGAGTGTATGGCGTACAAAATCTTCAGGTACTCCTGCTGAAGAGGCCGATTTAATACCGGCAACACCCGAACCTGCATTCACTAACAGATGGTCGGCATGTCCATGATAGCAACCATCGAATTTTAGTATCAGATCTCGTCCGGTCCATGCACGTGCCAATCGGATTGAACTCATTACTGCCTCAGTTCCTGAACTGACAAAGCGAATCTTCTCTATGGAAGGAACCGACTGAATTACCAGACCTGCGAGTTGAGCTTCGAGGGGTGAAGATATCCCGAAACTGGAACTTTTTCGCAAGGTAGCGATGCTCGCTTTTGTAATGGCTGGATGAGCATGACCATGAAGATGTACTCCCCAGGATAAACAATAGTCAATATAGTGTTGATTGTCGATATCGGTAAGAATCGTTCCGCTTGCTTTTTGAATAAACAAGGGTTCAGCACCAACACTGCGTAGTGATCGCACCGGACTGTTCACTCCTCCGGGAATTAACTTACATGCTTCCTGATATGCTGTTTGTGATAAATTCTTTTCCATAATAACTGATTATATAATGGGCTCCTGCCCGTTTAATAGCTGTAAGTGATTCGTTAAAAGCCAGGTGTTCATTCACGATGCCACTTCTGGCAGCTTGCCTGATCATAGCATATTCACCCGAAACCTGATAGGCCACCAGGGGTACCTTCGGGAAAGCAACCGAGGCGCGTTGTATAATATCCAGGTATGCTTGTGCAGGCTTAACCATTACCCAGTCGGCACCTTCTTCAATATCAGCTGCTATCTCATCAATCCCCTGCGTGCCGGACCGGTAATCCATCTGATACGTTTTCCGGTCACCAAAGGATGGGGCTGAGCCTGCTGCATCGCGAAAAGGTCCATAAAAGGAAGAAGCATATTTTGCAGAATAGGCCAATATCCGGGTTGATAAACCTTCCTTATGAAGTGAGGTCCGGATAGCTTCAACTTGTCCATCCATCATTGCTGAAGGTGCAACAAAGTCGGCACCCGCTTGTGCATGTGCAAGTGCAATTTGAGCGAGAACGGGCAGAGTGCTGTCATTGTCAATTAGTTCACCCTCAAGAATTCCACAATGACCATGAGAAGTATACTCGCACAGACAAACATCAGTAATGATTGTCAGTTGCGGAAATTCGCGTTTGAGGTATCGGATACTCCTGCAAATAAGTGAATGAGGATCATATCCGGCTGTTGCCTGAGGATTTTTAAGTTCCTCGGAAATAACACCGAACAATAAAACCTTTGTTATTCCCAGTTTTAGCAGATCGGTTACTTCGTCGAATAACTGGTCGATCGAAAAACGATAAACACCGGGTAAAGAGGTGATAACCTGACGTTGGCCCATGCCTTCAACAAGGAATAAGGGGTATATAAAGTCCTCTGCCTTTATGTGTACATCGGCATGCTGATCACGTATAGCTGAATTTATACGAAAGGGACGGAATCGTTTCATTTTAAATAAGTTCGTTAAATCGTTTTTTTGTTTCGTTACCTCTCAGGTGATAGTACTTGCTTTTGGGAAGGCTTCCGTAAATTGTCTTAAAGTTGGTGACACAGGAAGGAGATGAAAAAAGCAGTTCGTCTATAGAGTTAATGTCAATAGGGCTACTATCATCAGGCAATTGATTTTTGTATACAGGTAGTACTGTTACCTTCCAGCCTCTTTCACCAAGAGCAGCTGGTAAAACTGATAATCCGAGATCAGAGCGTGGCAGGAGAACTGTCCCGGGTTGTTCATTTGCCAACAACTCCACTATTCCTTCAGAAGATTCATTATCTGGCTGGAGGTTGGGGATTATCCCGTATTGGAGTAATGCTTTTGAAGTTGTTTGTCCGACCGAAACTATTTTATTGTTTACTAACGATCGTGAATCATACCCCTCTTTATACAGCGCTTCAAAAAACAACTTTACACTATAGTGACTCGTGAATATCAGCCATTCATACCTGTCGGACTGAGTAATTTCAGATTTCAATACTTCCTGATTGAAGGGTTGGATACTGATAAGTGGCTGATGAATGATTTTTCCGGGAAGCTTGTGTACATCCGAACGGGTTCCTGTGACTAAGAGAGTTGACCGTGTCTTTTCGGGAATGCGATTACGCAGACTTACCACCTTGCCTATGAGTACGATGAGGGGTGTGTCGTACACCTTTTGTTTAGTACTTAATTCTTCCAGTGTTGAATAGTAAACTGCTTCGTTGCTGAGTGACAGATTTGAAACTAACATAACAGGAGTAGAAGGATCACGACCGTCGGAAATGGCATTCGCTGATAAAGTTCGTAAATTTGAACTACCCATGTAAACCACTACGGTGTCAGTATGTGGTAATCGAATGTCGGGGGTATGACCGGTAACAAAGGCAACACTTGATGCAAGTCCTCTAAAAGTAAGTGGAATGCCGGTGAGTGATGCAAGTGCAATGCCTGTTGAAATACCCGGAATTAGTTCGAAGGGAATGTAGTGTTGCGACAGGAAAGCGGCTTCTTCGCCTCCATGGGCAAAGATCATCGGGTCACCCCCTTTTAAACGTACCACCCGTTGTCCGCTTTGAGCAGCAACTACCAACAGGTGATTTATTTCTTCCTGGGTATGACTGTGCTTGTTTTTTCTTTTTCCCACATACAATTTCTTTGCTGTATACTTATCAAGCTCACGATCATCGATCAGATCATCATAAAATATCTGATCGGCTTGTTGCAGTGCAGTAGTAGCACGGCGGGTAAGCAGTTCCGGATCGCCGGGACCGAATCCGGTAATACTTACCTGTCCGTAATTTCTGCGATTATCAGCTGAGCGAAAAAAGTCGTACAGGTCGGTTCTGTCGATTCTGGCAACTACACCCAGACTGCCCTGTAGAGGATGAGTCCGAAAGGGAAGAACTTCAGTGGCACGGTGCCACAACCCGAGACGTTGCAGAGCACAACTGGCAACTATCAATGCATCGTATTCTCCGGAATCAACCTGTGCAAGTCGTTCTTCTATGGTTCCACGAATTCCATCCACTCTAAGATCGGGACGAACTGCCAGTAACTCTGCTCTGCGAGTGGGGGAGCTGGTTGCAACACGGGCACCGGCAGGCAGTTGATGAAGCAGATCGTTGTTGCGACTAACCAACGCATCAGTTGTATCCATGGCTGCTGTCAGTGCTATGAGTTGCAATCCTTTCGGCAAAGGATAAGGCATATCCTTGGCCGAATGAATAGCAATATCAGCCCGACCACTGAGTACCAGCTCATCCTGTTCGCGTGTAAAAAGGTCGTCCGGTGGATTCCCTAGTAAGGAAATATCTTTACGGTTATCTCCCAGGGATGGCAGGCTAATCAGCTCAAAGTTCAACTCAGGAAAAGCGTTGAAGAACTCCCGGACCTGTATTTTAGCAAGATTGCTGTTACGGCTGGCTACCCGGATAAGGTGTTCTGCTGAAGGTGTATGTGTTGCTAAATATATTGTTTCCATTTGTTGGTAAGGGTGTAAAAACGTTGTACTTCCAGATCAATGATTTCTTCAGCCTGCTTTAATGCCCTGGTTCGTTGATGTAAGTTGCAATTGATATGCGTCTCAATATCTTCCAGGTTATAGAGTGTTACATCCTGATAGTGGCTGATACGTTCATCAACATCCCTTGGAAATGCAAGGTCGAAGATGTGCATTGGCTTGTTCTCCGGAAATTTAGAAGGCAAAATCACCGGGTAAGGTGCCGATGTTGCAGAGATGAGCACATCTGTATGCAAAAGCACACCCTGTAATTGATCGAAACCTACTATTCGGCATGAATACTTTTGAGCATAAGGAAGTGCCTTGTGATAGCTCCGGTTGGCAACGAACAGTGTTCCAGCTCCTTTTTTCTGGAAAAACC
>JAQUYE010000035.1 GCA_028691965.1 Paludibacter sp.
CATCACTTTTGGAGGACCTGTAATTCCTTCTTTTTCAAGATAGGGAAAAATAAGGTATTCTTTACGCTGGTATAGTTTATCTACATCATACAGTGCATTGTACATGGATCTCAACTGAAGTATATTTTTCGCGACATCTACTGTTGGATCGTCGGCAATTTCAGTAATTACATCATAGATGCGCGTACATAGCTGCTTTAACTCCTTGTTTTCATTCAGCATTACATCGACAGGATGACCGGGGGGTATGTTCATGGCAGCCGACAGGTCGACGCGACCTTCGAGTACTGCCGAATGAGCATCGCATAAATCCAATACTTCCTGTTCCGGAAGACCCTCGCTGATTAGCTCCTGTTCTACTTCAACCACTTCTCCATAGGGTATGCGACTCAGACTAACTAATAATTCCTTACGCACTTCCTCCTGACTTTCACCGTGATGAAGCTTCAGGATCAGCTCTTTTAGTTTGCTCTTTCGTTCAAGGGAATTGTTTATAAGTTCACTCATGGTGGTATTTGGTTTTTAAATTACTACAAATGTATGGCATATAACTTAATTACGCAATAACTACAAATAGGTATTCTTACAGGATCATAAAACAGCCAGAATAGCAACTTGTAGTGAGAAAGATCTATATTATTAATTAACAGACTAGACTTCAGAACTCCAGGTGGCAAACGGGAGCAGGAATCGGGATGCGAAAACCGGTATCTGTGAGTGTGCCCCGGCGAAGGTCACGACTGAATACCACAATTTCGTGGGTATCCTGATTGCCTACAAAAAGATAGCGTCCATCTTTTGTAATCATGAAATTACGGGGTGTCTTTCCTTCTGTACTGTATTGGGCAACCAGCTCCAGCACGGTCGGCGTTTTGATACGGAACACTGAAATTTCATTATAATCAATGCGGTTGGTGGCATACAGGAACATGCCATCGGGGGAAAGGTGTATATCGGCTGCACCCGACATCCCGGGACGGGTAACCAGCGACACGGAGCCCAGTAATCGGAGTTTGTTGTCTGTAAAGGAAACAATACTGACATTTCCGGTAAGTTCCTGTAGCACATACAGTGTTGTTCCATCAGGACCGATAGCAAGATGCCTTGGACCACCCCCCTCTTCCATCATCAGACTATCGACAGGCACTAAAGGAGTAGCAGATCCATCCGGCTGGTAGCGATAAGCATATATTAAATCGTTGCCAAGGTTATTACTAAAGAGATACATCCCGGAAGGATCGAAAATTACCTGATGGGCATGAGGCCCTTTCTGACGTTCAGAATTAACACTTCCACCGGAGTGCTGTATCGACTGTACCAACTGATTAAGTGATCCATCGGGATTTAATGAAAACACATTTAAGTTTCCACTGCGGTAATTCGCAATAATTACATGTTCAGGCGTAGCAGTTACCGAACAGGAACCTGATCCATCGGCGTCCAGTGAGTTCAGTGCTTCCAGCTTTCCGGATGCAGGATCAAAATCAAAGGCATGCACCGAACCCTGATCGCGATTCTCTCCGATGGAGTAAACCTTATCAGGAAATACAGCTAAAAAGCTGGGATTAGTTACCGATGAATTAGTGTCGAGTACAGTATAACTCTTTTTGGCCGGGTCCACCTTCAGGGTATAAATACCTTTACTATCGTTATCCCGGGTATAGGTGCCAACCAGCAAGCGGTAATCCTGTTGTGTAGCACAACCAACCAATGTAAAAAGCGTAAGAACCAGAGCAATGTTTTTCATAAGGCACTCGTTTTCTATGTTTCAAAATAAAGCAAGTGAAATTCATTTCCATCGAAAGCTCCATACGAAAAGAGCTTTATAAAATCACCCAGAATGATCATTTCGGCTGAATATCTTAACTGCAATTTAAGGTCGATATGTCGATGCCCAAAAACCAGGTAATCTACCTTTTCGGTTTCAATAAATTCCTTAGCAAATATAATCAGTCGTTCATTCTCTTCACCCTGAAACTCTTCCGATTTCATATTCAGGCGATTCTGTCGCGACCAGGCGAAACCAAGCTTTTGTCCGATGTAAGGAGGCAACAAAGCAAACAGTTGTTGTGCAAACCGACTATGAAATATCTTTCTGAGTATACTAAACCCGGTATCACCGGTTGACAGTCCGTCGCCATGCGCCAGGAAAAAGCGCTTACCATACAACTCCACCAGTTCCGGTTTGTAATGAACCTTCATTCCGAGTTCCTTCTCAAAATAACCGAAGGTCCACAGGTCATGATTCCCGATAAAAAAATGAACCTCTATACCAGCATCCGTTAATTCTGCAATTTTACCAAACAATCGGGCATAGCCTTTTGGAATAACCGTCTTGTATTCAAACCAAAAATCAAAGATGTCGCCCATCAGGTAAATGGCAGTAGCATCCAGTTTCATGGTAGAAAGCAATTGCACAAGCTTATTCTCGTGTTCCCGCGGATCGGGAATCAGCAAAGAACCTAAGTGAGCATCTGAGATGAAATAAATCATAGTTATCTGTCTGGTTATTTACAGGAATCCCAGTTCCAGCTGTGCCTCTTCCGACATCATGGAACGATCCCATGCAGGTTCGAATACAATGTTTACATCCACTGTCTCTACTCCTTCTACACTGCCTGTTTTCATCCGTACATCTTCTACAATAAAATCGACAGCCGGACAATTAGGGGCAGTTAAGGTCATATCAATCTCCAGGTGACCCTTATCATCCAGATCAATACTGTAGATAAGACCCAAATCATAAATATTAACCGGTATCTCAGGATCGTACACTGTACGAAGCATTTTTACTATTTCTTCTTCTTTACTTAGAAATTCGTTATTATCGCTCATAGAATTATAATCAGTTTATTAAGAGTCAAACAACCTTTTACTCAATTTAGTTTACAGCAGGCATCAACAAAGCATCAAATTCAGGCAACGAAGCTGCCAGTTTACCATCGATAAGTACAACTGTGTCGACTTTTCCTTTCAGACTCAGCTTCATATCACTTTTACGGAATATAGCCTGATGAAAGACGTACTTAGGTCCGTCCTTGTGTACTTTCAATTTCACTATAAAACTATCGCCCGGACGCAATGGTGTTTTAAACGCCATCTCCACACGGGCTACTACAGCATCCACCCCTTTGTTGTGTAACTCAGCAAAACTTACCTTATTGGCAATCAGGAACTCATGACGCGCATGTTCCAGGTAATTCTGATAACATGAATTATTCACAATTCCCTGAATATCACATTCATAGTCGCGTACTTTCATTTCCAGCTCGTAGCTGTATCCATCCTGTATCATAATTTTCGTATTAATGTTAAACCATCCCGCAGTGGTAACATTACTTTTTCCACCCGCGTATCGTTGGTTAGCCTGTTATTAAATGCACTAATTGCTGCTGTCTGCGGATCTTTCGACCCGGCCGACTGCAATACTTTTCCGTCCCAAAGGGTGTTGTCGGCCAGGATGATTCCACCTTTCCGAAGCATCGGCAACACTAATTCAAGGTATTCCCGGTATTCCCGCTTATCACCATCCATAAACACAAGATCGAAGGTATCGTTCAGCATCGGGATTACTTCACAGGCATCGCCAATGTGTAACCGAAGCCGGTCAGCATAAGGAGAAAGATCAAAGTTCGACAGTATCAATTCCTCCAGTTCATCATCTGCCTCAATGGTATGCAGCAGACCCGCAGCAGGGAGTCCTTCTGCCAGGCACAAAGCTGAATAACCGGTGAAGGTACCGATTTCCAGAATCCGCGAAGGCTGCATCATTTTTGAAAACATAGCGAGCACTCTTCCCTGGAGGTGACCCGAAAGCATTCGGGGATTTAAAACCCGCAGGTGCGTATGACGATTTATGCGGGCAAGGTAATCAGGTTCGGGATCGGAATGCAGTGTAATATAGTCTTCCAGTTCCATATTAGTAATATTTCAGAGAAGAAAATTCATTTTCATTAAAAGCAAGCTGCGCTAAGTCCTGCAGCTGATCGGCCGTTATTGCCATTATAAGCTCTTTAACATGTTCTATAGAGTCAGCCTTTTCGTAGCGAAGAATACTCTTACCCAGACTCATAGCCGCGTTCTCCTTCTGTTCCATCCCGATAGCCATCTGTCCGAGGAGTTGGAATTTATAGTTTTTAAGCATCGAATCTTTAATTTTCTCTTCCCGGAGGCGACGCAATTCCTGCAACACCAGTCGTTCGCACTTCCTGAAGTTCGACGCATCAGTACCAAAGTAAACGGTCCACATCCCCGTGTCTGTTAAAGGCTGATACACCGAATCAACCGTGTATACCAACCCATGCTTTTCACGCAGCGAGAGATTCAATCTGCTGTTCATTCCCGGACCACCCAATATATTATTCAACAAATACATCGACATACGTTGAGGATGCTGCAATCCGATTGCACGACCTCCTACCATATAATGCACCTGAAAGGTATCACGTTTTAGTTCTTTGTGAGAAGGTAGATATTCGGCGGGCGACCGACGCAACGTTGCCGTAAGGTCAGTATTTACGGGAACAAGGTAACGCTCTGCCATCTTAAGTAATTTCGAAGCACTTACTTGTCCGACCATATAAAACACCATCCGTGAAGGATGATAGTTACGTCCTACAAAGCCGAGTAGATCAGTCCTCGAATACGATTGAAGCAACTCCGGAGTGCCCAGAATGGCATGACCCAGGGGAGCATCAAAAATCAGCTCTTCAAACTCATCGTAGATAAGTTCCGAGGGACTATCATTATAAGATTGAATCTCATCCAGGATAATCACTCTTTCCTTTTCCAGCTCCTTTTCGGGAAAGGTCGATCTGAAAACTATATCGCCAATCAGGTCGACAGCCTTTTCCATATGTTCGTTGAGTACGGCAGCATACACTACCGTTTCTTCCTTGGCGGTATAAGCATTCAGTTCGCCACCCACATTTTCCAGGCGATTGATGATATGGCCTGACCGTCTTTTCTGAGTACCTTTAAAAAGAAGATGCTCTACAAAATGAGCCAACCCCTGTTCGTGAAGAGCTTCATCCCGCGAACCGGTATCGATAACCATCCCGCAGTGACATACCGGGATAGCTTCTTGTCTGTGAACAATGCGAAGTCCGCTCGGAAGCGTATAGAGTTGATATTCCATTCTTACTATGAATTATTTCCGCGAAACGGTCGCAAAATTACAAAAAATAAGGTTATGATTAAAACCGTTATAAACTAAGCTCAAAAATGCTGAAAAACCACTTTCCGGATTTGATTATAGACAAAAATTAATATCTTTGCAAACAAAACAAAAATTTAAATCGTATGGATGAATTAAATGCCATTGTACAACAGGTGGTACAGGTGTCACCTATTATGAAGGTTTTCAGAATTGCACCAATCGGATGGGAATTACCCGATTTCAAACCCGGTCAGTTTGTAGGTATTGGCTTACCTCCTACTGCTTCAAAGTGTGCCGAAGCTACTGAAGAAATGGTTGAACCTGCACCTGATAAACTTATCAAACGCGCCTACTCCATTGCCTCTTCCAATCTATCCAGGGATTATATTGAGTTTTACATTACCTTAGTACATTCAGGAGCACTGACTCCCCGCTTATTTGATCTTAAAATAGGCGACAAAATATGGATGGGTCAGAAGTTTGTAGGAATGTTCACCCTCGATCAGGTAGACGAAAACCAGAACATCATCCTTATCGGAACAGGTACAGGTGTAGCTCCCTACATGAGTATGCTTCGTTCAGACGCTCTTCATCGTAAAGGCCGCATTATAGTGATCCATGGTGCCTCCAACTCCTGGGATCTGGGATATTCTTCCGAATTAAACCTGTTACAGAGCATTGCTCCTCATTTTGATTATATGCCAACGATTACAGTTCCTGAAAAGGAATTTTCGCCCTGGGCCGGTCGTACTCAATTTATTGAAGATATCTGGAAAGAAGGTGCCATCGAACAACTTTGGGGTTTTAAGCCAACAGCTGAAAACACACACATCTTCCTGTGTGGTAACCCCCGTATGGTAGGTGGAATGATCGAACTACTGGAAGGCGAAGGTTTTGTTGAACACACCCGCAAACAGGCAGGTCAGGTTCATGCTGAAAAGTTCAACTAATCAGAGCAATACTCTTTTTCATCGAATGGTCGCCGGTTTTTCACCGGTGACCATTTCTTTTAGATAATTATTACTAAATTTGTAGTTCTAAAACATTTGCCTTATGGAAGAACTAACCCTTATTACGCCAACCTTTCTGTTTTCGGCTGTATCGCTTATTTTACTGGCATACACAAACAGGTTCCTATCCTACGCTCAGTTAGTACGGACGTTAAAGGATAAGTACATGCAGGACCGATCGGCCATCACCAGGGCTCAGATTGTAAACCTTAAGAAACGTCTGCAACTGACTCGTTATATGCAACTGTTCGGGGTAATGAGCCTGCTCCTTTGTGTGGCCACTATGTTTTTGATTTACCTGGGCTCTCAGTTGATTTCAGCCTATATCTTCGGACTTGCATTATTACTACTGATAGCATCCCTTGGCTTATCTGCCTGGGAAATACAAATCTCGGTGAAATCACTGAAGATTCATTTAAGTGACATGGAACAACTTTAAACAGATAGTATGAAGCACGGATTTATACGCGTAGCTGCGGCAATTCCTGAAGTAAAGGTTGCCAATTGCCGGTGGAACATTAACCAGATAATCACCCTTATGAAAGAGGCTGAGAGCAGGCAGGTAGAACTCCTTAGTTTTCCCGAACTCTCAATTACCGCTTATACTTGTGGTGATTTGTTTTTTCAGCAGCAACTCCTGCAGCAAGCGAAGGATGCTCTTGAAAAGCTACTACTTGCAAGTGCCGACACTGATCTTGTTATAATCGTAGGCATGCCAATCGAGTTAGGTCAACAGTTGTTCAATGTGGCGGTTGTACTTCAATCCGGCAGCATACTCGGCATGGTGCCCAAGTCACATTTACCCAACCACAACGAGTTTTATGAGAAACGCTGGTTTGCACCTGCATCATCTGCCAGCGATACCGAAATTCTGTTCAACGGTCAGCTGGTTCCCTTTGGCACCGATATTTTGTTTCAATATGGCAGCCTGCGTTTTGGCATAGAACTATGCGAAGATCTTTGGGTTCCTTCACCCCCTTCTACACAGGCAGCTCTTCAGAGAGCAACTGTTATTTTCAATCTCTCAGCTACCAACGAGCTGGCTGGCAAGCATCACTATCTTCGTCAGCTTATCGAACAACAATCAGCACGCACCCACACAGCCTATGTGTATGCTTCGGCCGGTACCGGCGAATCCAGTACCGACCTGGTGTATGCAGGCAATGCCCTTATTGCTGAAAACGGGCTGCTGGTAGCCACATCACAACGATTCAGCTATTCAGCACAGTTAGTTTCAACCGAAATAGATGTCGAAAAGTTACAGGCTGAGCGACTTCGAAATACCAACTTTTTTAACGATAAGTCAGACAAGTCCTACAGAACAGTACAAGCAAAGCTTGTCAGGCAGGAGTGGTCGCAACTTACCCGTACCATCAACCCCCACCCTTTTATTCCTCCCGTCGATAAGATGGCAGAGGCCTGTGAGGAAATCTTCTCCATACAGGCTGCCGGTCTGGCTCAACGCTGGCGACACACGCAGGTACAAACCCTGGTAGTGGGGATATCGGGCGGACTCGACTCTACGCTGGCTTTGCTGGTTTGTGTAAAAGCAGCTGATCAACTGGGATTCGACAGGAAACGTATTATCGGCATTACCATGCCCGGCTTTGGAACTACCGGTCGCACTTACTCCAATGCAGTAAAACTGATTGAGAGTCTGGGCGTCACCTACAGGGAAATTGACATAAAGGAAGCCAGCATGCAACACTTCAAGGATATTGGGCACGACCCACAACTGCATGATGTAACCTACGAAAACACTCAGGCACGTGAGCGTACCCAGATTCTTATGAATGTTGCTAATCAGAGCGGCGGGCTGGTAGTAGGTACCGGCGATTTGTCGGAACTCGCCCTCGGCTGGGCCACCTATAACGGCGACCATATGTCGATGTACGGAGTGAATGGTGGGATCCCTAAAACCCTGGTACGTTACCTCGTCGACTGGGCTTCACGTCAGTCGGATGAAACAAGCTTTACCATCCTACAGGATGTAGTCGCCACACCGGTAAGTCCCGAGTTACTCCCGGCAGGAAAGGACGGAGGTATACTTCAAAAAACAGAAGACATTGTTGGTCCGTACGAACTGCACGATTTCTACCTGTATTATTTGGTACGGTTCGGATTTACTCCGGAAAAGATTCTGTACCTGGCGACAACTGCTTTCGCAGGCAAGTATACGGAAGAGATTATTAAGAAGTGGCTGACTACCTTCCTGAAGCGTTTTTATGCACAGCAGTTTAAACGTTCGTGTATGCCCGATGGACCGAAGGTTGGTTCTATTAACCTTTCGCCGAGAGGTGACTGGCGTATGCCGAGCGATGCCAGTTTGATGCTTTAACCAAGGTCGATAATACCTTTACCCTGTCGGATTATCTCCGGCTCATCATCGGTACAATCAACAATGGTAGAGGGTGCCAGTCCGCCATACCCACCATCAATTACCAAATCGACCATCGAGCCGAACTTTTCTTCGATAAGCCCCGGGTCGGTTAGGTATTCCAGGGTATCATCGTCGGTAAAAATGGAACTAACCATCATCGGGTTACCCAACTCACGAACCAGTTCAAGTGCTATATTATTGTCGGGCATACGAATCCCCACTATCTTCTTATTCTTAAACAGTTTGGGCAACTTGCTGCTTCCCTGCAATAAAAAGGTAAACGGCCCCGGAAGATGCTTGCGTACCAGTTTAAAGGAGTCGTCGCTCAACCGTGCGTATTCACTGATCTGACTGATCTCATGACAGATAAACGAAAGTTCCGACTTTTTCGAATCTTTCTCTTTGAAACGGGCAATGGCTTCCACGGCAGCCGGCTTAAAAATATCGCAGCCAAAGGCATACACCGTATCAGTGGGAAAAATAATGATTCCCCCGTCGCGAAGCAATTCCACTACCTTACGCACCTGTTGCGGATTAGTATTATTTTCGTAGAGTTTTACTATCATATTTCTTTCTTTTGCCAGTTTCCTTTAAGTAAATACAGGTATCCGATTCCCCCGATGAGGGTCCAGTAAACAAATTCCGACATCCACACTATGGCTACCGGTTGCGGATTAACAATGGCTGTATAGTATACATACGACAAATAGAAAAACAAGGTAAGGAATTCAATCCCAAAAGCTGTTTTAGTATTGCCGGTACCCGACACCCCATTGAAAACTATATTTCCGATAGCGCAGAAAATCATTGCAACCGAGACCACCTTCATGACCGGTACAGCCGCCAGAATCAGCTCTGCCTCATTCGTATAAATCCGGGCAAAGGCCTCCGGAAATAAAAATGTAAGAGCCATCAACGGAATTACCAGTACAACAACTACACCAATCATTTTAGTAATAAAAGGAAGCACCTCATTTTTTCGTCCCGCTCCAATCAGGTTACTCACAATGGTATTCACGGTAGTCGACAAGGCCGAACCCGGCACCATCAGCAACACGTACAGACTTCGACCGATATTCGTTGCTGCCAGTGGGCGCTCTCCCATGCGTTCGATAAAGATAAAAAACAAAAACCAGGTCGATACCGAAATGAAATACTGGAACATGATGAACACCGAGAGTTCCAGTATCTGTACCATCATTTTCAGATTTACTTTAGTAAGCGTATACAGCTTATACTTCTGAAAATCGTGGTGCACGAACGAGTAGTAAAACAGATAGACCGTACTTATCGCTTCGGCGATTACCGATGCAAGTGCTGCCCCTGCTATGCCCATTTCAGGGAAGCCAAAGTGACCAAAAATAAGCAGGTAATCCAGAATTATATTGGTAACAGCCGTCAGAACAGCCGAGGTAGTCAGCACCGAGGTATTGGTAACCCCGACAAACAATCCTCTGAACATTACATTAATAAAGGCAAAGAAAAAACTCCACATACGCCAGTCGAGGTATTCCAGCGAAGCCTCCAGCACCTGCGGTGAACTTACCAGAAATTGCATAATATGCTCGTTGAGGAAGGCCGACAGTATAAAAAAGAGAAAAGCCAACGCTACAATAAATACCATCCCGTTAATGAAAACCGAACCAATCTGTTCGTATTTCTTTTCACCATTGCGACGACCGATAATAATCTGTGCACCCTGACTAAAACCAAATCCCAGCATATAGATAGCCAGGAAATATACCCCACCAATAGCTGCAGCCCCCAGCGCTACCTCGCCGACTCTTCCCAGAAAGGCGGTATCGGTAACATTTATTATATTTTGTACTACTAAAGTGAGTACTACCGGATAAGTTATGTTAAATATATTCTTAGCAGACAACATATGAATGATTTTTGACATCAGCCTGCAAAGATATTCAATTTAATGCTAATTTTGTGAAATCTAAGTCCCACTAATATGAAATATATACCAATCATGCAGCGATTCCCCGCACTGATAGCTGTTCTGTTTACCTGTATTCTGAGTGTTTCTGCACAAGCATATTCCTACGAAAATGCATGGAAAAGTATTGATAAAGCGCTGGAGCAGGGCTATCCCGAAACTGCCCATAGTGAACTTGATTCGCTTATCACTGAAGCTTCCCGCAGTGGAAATCTGCAACAGAAAGTTAAAGCGACCATGTACCAGCTAGGCATACGGGCTGAGAAAGATCCTACTACGGCAGGCAAATTACTGCAGGAGGCAGAAGTGTTTGCTGCATCGCTCACTGACTCACCTGAAAAGATGATTATGTATGCCATGCTGACTGAAAGCTATGCGCTATATATGGCCAACAATCGCTATCAACTGAGAAACAGATCAAATCTGGAAACAACCGGGACCGAACTCCCTGATCAACTGGAAGAGTGGTCGGCGTCGGACTTAAAATCCAAACTCAACTCGCTGATCGAATTGGCCTTAAAGGATACACTTGCTTTGCAACAACAAAGTATCAGCAACTACAAATTGTTCGTACTTACTGACACCCTACAGCAGGCAACTTTAACAACGCTCTATGATCTTGTACTTAACAAGATGATTGAGTCACAACGATTAGTACCCGGCAATTTCAACGAGGGCCACTGGCTGCAACGACACCTTGCTTTTCGCCGTACACAACCGGAGAAGCTCCCTCTTATTCTGGCCGAACTTCAATGGGCTCAACATCGTCGAAACGTTGACAACAGCATCAATTCACAAAAGAATTTCCTCGCTGTGCTGGATAGCCTTGCAACACACTATACCTCCAGTCCCGAGGTAGTCGAAATCCTTGTCGAAAAGGCCTCCCTGTTGGCCTACGATGAAACAACATCCGGCAACAAACGCATCGCATTTCGTATCTGCGAAGAGGGTATCGCCCGTTTCCCTGATTATCCGCGCATACATTTGTTAAAGAACATCCAGTACGCCATTCAGGAACAAAAAATTGTCGTAAGCACCGATTTATATTTCAGTCCGGGACAACCAATCACAGTTCGATTACAAACAACCAACCTTCAACGTGTAAAAGTGGAAGTTCACCGCCTCAATGCAACTGCTCAGGAATATATGCTGTTCGAACGTAATCGACACCAACAGGAAGGTGATAAATTTTTCCCTGATACAGAGCTTGTAGATAGTCAATGGGTGGATATCGTCTATAATCCGGACTTTGCAGCAGTCGACAACGAACTAAAACTTAATCCGCAGGGTTTTGGAATTTATGAGATCAGGGTAACCCCTTCTGTAACCAGCGCCAATAAGTCGCATGCTACCAGCTATTCCATTGTTACTAATATGATGGCTATCCGTAGAGCTTACAACCAGAATCAGACTCAATATTTTGTTGTGGACAGGCTAAGCGGCAAACCCATATCCGGTGTACAAACAATCGCTTTTCTTACTGAATGGAATAAAGACCACTATTCAATTAATCTACACGACAAAGGAGTAAGCGATAAGCAAGGGAAAGTACATCTTAAGCGAAGCAATAATAACTACACTTCCACCCTACTTTCAAAAGGTAGCGACAGCTTTGCACTGCTTCACTTTAACAACAACTACTTTCATTTCGAATCGTCAACGCACGAAACTTCAACTACCACTATAAGTTTGTTTACCGACAGAAGTATCTATCGTCCTGGCCAGGTTGTACATTATAAAGCCATTGCCTATGCTGTCGGACCTGCAATTGAAAAAGTAATTGCTGACACCTTACTGGAAGTCAGATTACACGATGCCGGATATTCAGAGATTGAAAAACAAACTATAAGGACCAACTCCTTTGGTTCTGCTACGGGAAGTTTCATTCTACCAGAAAACACTCCGAACGGAAGATTCACAATACAAATAAAACCAGGTAGTTCAATTTCCATTTCAGTGGAGGAGTATAAAAAGCCAGGTTTTGAAGTAGAAATCAACAGTGATGAGGATGAACATGGTTTTGGAAAAACATCCCATTTTACCGGTAAGGCAACAGCTTTTGCCGGATATCCCATTCAACAGGCAAAGGTAAACTATAAGGTATTCAGAAAAGCCATGCCTTTCTTTCGCTATTTTATTGGAAACATACCCGAAAAAGAATTAATTGCAGAAGGAAGTACCGAAACAGATGAATCAGGAAATTTTACAATGCAATTTACTCCCTTAAAGCCCGACATCTACACCGGATCCCGCTTATCCTATTTCAGTTTTTCTGTTGAAGCCGATCTCACCTCCCTTCACGGAGAAACACAGTCAGGAATCACTACCATCCATGTAGGTGAACGATCACTGATACTGACACCTGAGCTTCCGGCCATGATTGATAAGGATAAGGCAGGAGCTGTAAAAATAAAAGCACTGGCACTTAACGGACAGGAACTTTCCAAAAACATAAATTATCAACTTTTTGCACATCCTGCATCTAAAAGCTTTGCAGAGGCAGAAGAAAAAAAAGAAGAAAAAACCCGCGGCAACTTAGTACTTCAGGGAGTAGTTACCAGCACTGATAGTTTACGAATCCATTGGAGCACCCTTTCATCGGGTAACTATAGCCTGATAGCAACAACACTGGATACTAATAACGATACTGTAAAAACAGAAACTGACTTTATTCTTTTTAGTGAAAAGGATAAAAAACCGGCTGTTAAGTCGTACACCTGGCAAAACACCCCTACCCTGAAAGCTATTCCGGGAAGTATAGTACCCGTTCGTTTTGGCACCTCCGTAAAGAATGCCCGCGTATTATTCGAGGTATTGAAGGGTGACACAACAGTGGAACAGAAATGGATTCGCATGTCGAATCAGATAAAAACGTTTAAAGTTCAAATTAAGGAGCTCAACTCAACCGGTATGACTGTTCGTTTTACCCTCGTACGAGATGGTAAAGCATATCACAAAACAGTCACGATTAGTGCACCGACTCCTGATAAACATTTAAAACCGGTGCTTTCGGTATTTAGAGATAAACTACGACCGGGAGCGGAAGAAGTATGGACAGTACGTATTCCCGAAGCAGAAGCGATGAAAAAATCAGCCGAATTACTGGCTTCAATGTATGATGCATCCCTGGATAAGTTTGTGACGCACACCTGGCACTTCAATCCTGGTTATAAGAGTTACCAGCCTATCTCTCCCGGATGGGAAAATCTCAGAACCCATCCGGTAACAGGTTATTGGAATTACCAAACCCCTTCGATCAGTGGAAGCAATTACTCAATACCTACGCTTGACTTTTATAATGTTCCACTTGCACTGTCCGTCAGTTCAGCAGTATATATGACACGTCAACTAAGGGTTATGAGTGATAAGGCATTGCCCACTATGGTTACTGAAACACTCGAAAGTGATGGGCTTTTCAGCGAGCGAAATAAGATGATAGTTAAAGAAAACACCAACCAAACAGAAAGGGTGAGTGACTACGGGCAACCGGTTAAACTGCGTGAAAATTTTAACGAAACGGTTTTCTTTTACCCGCAACTTTACGCCGATACAGCGGGCAATTTCAACTTCAGCTTTACGCTACCTGAGAGCCTCACACGCTGGAAACTGAACCTGCTGGCACATACCGCCGATTTATACGCGGGTACAGCCAATCATACGGTTATAAGTCAGAAAGAACTGATGGTCGAAATGAATCTGCCCCGCTTTGTCCGTCAGGGCGACAACTGGTTGCTGCAGGCCTCAGTGGTTAACCTCACCGACTCAGCCTTAACCGGCTCAGTACAGTTCCAACTGATGGATCCGGTCAGCGACACCCTAATTACTGCATTCGAACCACAGCAGTTTCAGTTAGCGGCTCAAAGCACACAGGCTGTCAGCTGGGAAGTTCCGCCGATGACAACCTACGACCTGGTCGTTTGTCGTATCGAAGCCCGATCGGGTACCTTCTCCGATGGTGAGATGCGCTACCTCCCTGTGCTGTCCGATCGTATCCCGGTAACTGAAAGTGTACCCTTCATGATTCAGCAGGGTGAAACAAAAGAAATAAGTTTCACTACCCGGCCCGAAGACGAAAGCATTAAACAGGTCAGCCTCGAATTTACTGCCCGGCCTATCTGGACAGCCATTCAGGCTTTACCGGTGCTTGCTTCACCTGAATCGGACAACACGGTCGACCTCCTGGGAGCCTGGTATTCGGCTGCCATCAGCAGAAAGCTAGTTGCTACCGTTCCTGAATTAACTACGGTATTCCGGCAGCTAACCGCCAGGGGAATCAAGGACGAAGCCCTGGTATCAAAACTCGAACAAAACAAAGAATTACAACTTCTGCTTTTAAAAGCAACACCCTGGCTAAGGGATGCCGCTAATCAAACTGAACAACTGCGTCAACTGCAGCGAATCCTGGATGTTCATCAGCAAGCCGGCCTTGAAAAGAATGTACTGGCTAAACTTAGGATGTTACAAGTGCCATCCGGTGCTTTTACCTGGATGAAAGGCATGTCGGAAAGCCGCTACATCACCCAGTTGCTGGTCGAAAAGATGGAACGCCTGTACCACGATCCGCACTATGATACGAAAGAAGCATTACGACCACTGCTAACAAAGGCAATTGAATACCTGGATGATAAATTGGCAGAAGACTTTGCCCGACTGAAGAAGCACACCCCAACCTACAGGGAAATTCAGTCTATATCAGTCCTTCAGGTCCACTATTTAACTCTCAGAGCCACCTTTAAAGAGTTTGAAATCAAGCCGACCGGCCAGGAAGCCTTCGACTATTACGGCAACCAGATCCAACGCTATGCCCGCAGGTTTCCGCTCTATTCAAAAGCTTTGGCTGCACAGTATTTCCACCGCACCAACCAGCCCGGGCCGGCAAGCGATCTGCTCCGTTCGCTGAAAGAGATGGCAATAAAAGACAAGAACAAAGGGATGTACTGGGCAAAAAATGCAAGCAGTTGGATATGGCACGAGCGACAGTTAAGCATTCATACGCGGCTGCTCGAAACCTTCAACGAAACAGGTGGAAATGAAAACGAGCTGGAAATGATGAAGCTGTGGTTATTGAATCAAAAGCGGGCACAAAGCTGGGATAACCGCTTAACCACCCTCGAAGCAGTAATGGCACTGGTAACTACCGGCGAGCGATGGATGGGGAATACCAACACCTATACCTTCACAGCCAATAACACGCATGTAGTACCAACGGATATTATTCCGGGCAGTGGTTATTCCAACACCAGCCTTGAGAAAACGGTTAAGTCCATCACCATCCAATCGGCAGCGACCAACAGTCCCGCACCCGCCTGGGGAGCACTCTACCGTCAGTCATTGCAACGACTGGACAAGGTTCAGGCATCCGGCAAGGAATTATCTATCCGAAGGGAATATTACCTGCAACATCAGCAAGGCACAACAAAAACGCTGGAAGAATTATCAGCAGCGACTACACTGGAAATCGGCGATCGCATCATCAGCCGGCTCGTCATCACTGCTGCTGAGAATTATGAGTATGTAGTATTGAAAGATAATAAGGCAGCAGCACTGGAAGTAGTCAATCAGCTTTCGTCCTATACCTACAATAACGGCCTGGCTTACTACCGGTCGCCGGGCGATGCAGCCACCGAATACTTTTTCGACTACCTGCCGAAGGGCACCTACATCCTGGAAGAAGAGTATTACCTGTCACAAAGTGGCGATTTCAGTGCCGGAAATGCTGCCATTCAATGCATGTACGCACCTGAATATACCTCTTTCAGCGCTGGATCACGATGGAATATTAAGGTAAAGAAAGACTATTTTAAGAAAGAGGAAACAGCTTCCCCGGAGTAAAAAAAATGTTGAAAGCTTTTTGATTTCACAGTCCGTTGTTCATAAAAAAGTATGTATCTTTGTGAGCGGTAGTCGTACGAACGCCTACCCTAAGAGACCTAACTATAATTAATTATGAACTGTTTACATTAATTTATTGAAAAACAATGGAAGGAAAAACAATGGAAGAAGTAAAAAAACCCTCCGCTGAGAAACTGAAAGCACTTCAGTTGGCGATGGACAAAATCGACAAGGATCACGGTCGTGGTACCATCATGAAGATGGGAGATAACAAGGTAGAAGAAGTAGCGGTAATATCTACCGGTTCAATTGGATTAAATGCAGCACTGGGTGTGGGTGGATATCCGCGCGGTCGTGTCATTGAGATCTACGGACCCGAATCATCCGGTAAGACTACACTGGCTATTCATGCAATCGCCGAGGCTCAGAAAGCAGGTGGTATAGCTGCCATCATTGATGCTGAGCATGCCTTTGACCGTTTCTACGCCGAAAAGCTGGGCGTTAACACCGACGAGTTACTGATTTCTCAGCCCGACAACGGAGAACAGGCCCTGGAAGTAGCCGATCAGTTGATTCGCTCATCGGCAGTGGATATTGTAGTGATCGACTCAGTAGCCGCCTTAACACCGAAAGCCGAACTCGAAGGAGATATGGGTGACTCAAAAATGGGTCTACAGGCCCGACTGATGTCGCAGGCTTTACGTAAGCTTACTGCCAACATTAACAAAACAAATACTACCTGTATTTTCATCAACCAGTTACGTGAAAAGATTGGTGTAATGTTTGGCAACCCTGAAACCACTACCGGTGGTAATGCCCTTAAGTTCTACGCCTCAGTTCGTCTGGATATCCGCAGGATCTCCCAGTTGAAAGACGGTGATGAAGCTATCGGCAACCAAACCCGCGTGAAGGTGGTGAAGAACAAAGTAGCCCCTCCTTTCCGCAAGGCCGAATTCGACATCATGTTCGGAGAAGGAATTTCGAAGAACGGAGAAATAATCGACCTTGGAGTTGAGTATGGTATTGTTAAGAAAAGCGGTTCCTGGTTTAGTTATGGCGACACCAAGCTGGCTCAGGGACGTGATGCTTCGAAAGCTGTTGTACGCGACAATCCTGAATTAGCTGCCGAGCTGGAAGCAAAGATAATGGAAGCGATCCGCAACAAGTAATCAGCGAATCACATCAACAAAAAAAGCAAACGGGTGAAATTAAGTTCTCTTAATCTCACCCGTTTTGCAATAACAATTAACAATTAATTTGTTACCCTAAAAAGCTTTTCAGCAGTTTACTGCGGGAATGTGGTTTTAGCTTTCTGATTGCTTTTTCCTTTATCTGACGTACACGTTCACGTGTCAATCCAAATTCGTCTCCAATTTCTTCGAGGGTCATTTCAGGAACTCCCAGTCCGAAGAATTTCTTAACTATATCACGTTCACGATCAGAAAGTGCATTCTCAAGTACCCGTTCAATCTCTTTCGATAATGATTCATTCATAAGAACGCGGTCGGCATTCGGTGAATCATCGTTAATCATTACGTCGAGCAGACTGTTATCTTCACCTTCCACAAAAGGAGCATCCACAGAGATATGACGACCAGATACCTTCATGGTATCCGTAATCTTCTCAACCGGGATATCCAATTGATCAGCAAGTTCTTCGGCTGACGGCCGACGCTCGTTTTCCTGCTCAAACTTCGAAAAAGCCTTGTTAATCTTGTTAAGTGAACCTACCTGGTTCAATGGCAAACGAACAATACGGGATTGTTCGGCAAGGGCCTGAAGGATTGATTGACGAATCCACCATACCGCATACGAAATAAACTTAAAACCACGGGTTTCATCAAACTTCTCCGCAGCTTTAATTAAACCTAAATTTCCTTCATTGATAAGGTCGGGCAGACTGAGCCCCTGGTTTTGGTATTGCTTTGCAACCGAAACAACAAATCGGAGATTAGCCCTGGTCAATTTTTCTAATGCGATACGGTCGCCGTTACGGATCCGTTGTGCCAGTTCTACTTCCTCTTCTACAGTGATAAGATCTTCACGTCCAATCTCTTGCAGATATTTATCCAGTGAAGCACTTTCCCTGTTGGTAATTGACTTAGTAATTTTTAGTTGTCTCATTTCTCTTTTGAAAATTAGCGGGCAAAATTAGTAAAAATAATCGACATACCCAAACCCGAAAGAATGTTATATACCATCATTTAGCATATGTCTACAACGTAAACACCACCATTTTAGTACACCTTACCAACTGAAACGTTTCATTCTTCAAAAAGTTTTAAAGTGTTGATAAGATTATAAAACCGAATCAGTCTCCCGAACTGCAATCGGGAGACTGATAGGACAATAAAAAACCTGAAATTAGTATTCCTATACCCGGACATGAAACCGGGCCCTTGAAACTTAATTGTTTAACGGTATCGCATAGTAAGCCGTCTTGCCATTCGGATAAAAACCACTTATCCACAACACTTTATTCTCTTCGGCATTGTCTTTTACCGACTCAACAGCTGTCTTCACATCTTCCTCACTACTCATTTTAATGTTATTGATCTTCAGAATCACATATCCGGCCTTGATACCTGCATCGGCAAATTTACCTCTCGAAACAGATTTTACTTCCACACCATAATCAATGCCAAAACGGGTTTGAACATCATCACTAACCGACTGGAAAGCGGCTCCCAACACATCAACACCTACTTCCGAAGTAACCGCATCGGTAGTTCCCTGACGATTCTTAAGTTCGGCAGTTACCTTTTTCGTTTTATTATCACGTATGTACTGTACAGTTATTTTATCACCGGGACTGTAACGACTTACCTGCTCCTGTAATTCAGCTACACTTTTTACTGTTGCATCATTTATCCCTGTAATCACATCGCCCGGTTTAATGCCGGCCTTTTCAGCAGCACTGTTGGGCGACACATCAGCCACATAGGCACCTGTCATCAGCTTAATGTTCTTTTCTTTGGCAAGCTCAGCGGTTAATTCATTCAAACTAACTCCCAACACTGCACGCTGCACAACTCCAAACCGACGAAAATCTGACACCACCTTTTGAACTATGGTAGCCGGTACCGCAAATGAATAACCGGCATAAGCACCTGTTGAGGAGGCTATGGCAGTATTGATACCGACTAATTCACCCCGGGTATTCACCAGGGCACCCCCGCTGTTACCCGGATTCACAGCCGCATCGGTCTGTATAAACGATTCAATCGGCATAGCTGAGTTAAGAATGTTTATGCTGCGGGCCTTAGCACTTACAATACCGGCCGTAACCGTCGAGGTAAGGTTAAAAGGATTTCCGACTGCCAGCACCCACTCTCCCACTTTGAGCGAGTCGGAACTACCAAATATAATATAAGGAAGGTTCTTCTCCTCTATCTTAAGCAACGCAATATCTGTATTCGGATCAGCACCTACCACCTTAGCAGTATAGGTACGCTTGTCGTTCAGTACCACTTCAATTTCTTTCGACTTATCGATCACGTGATTGTTGGTAACTATATACCCGTCGTCCGAAATAATAACTCCCGAACCGGCTCCTTCACGTAGCTGAGGTTGTTGCTGACGAAACTGCGGACCAAAAAAATACTCAAACAACTGATCCCTGCCTCCAAAACGGGAACCCTGTACTTCAGCCTTCACTTTAACGTGCACAACTGCGTTTACAGTCAACTCGGCTGCTACCGTAAAATCGGTTTCACCCGCACTACCTGCACTGCGGAAATTAGCGTAACTCGCAGGTATCTTTTCGTTTGAAAAAAACTGACCGTCAGCAACCGGATCGGTTGCATATCGACTTACAACAAGATTGGTAGCAACGGTCACAACTACTACTAATAGAATTAATCCTGTTACTTTAAAAAATTTACTTGTTCTCATATGTCATACTTAAATTTTAGTTCATAAAAAAGCGCCGGAACTATCTATTCCGGCGCTAAAATATGCAAAAGTTGTACTCCCTACTCGCTTTGTCAGTCTTATTTATCCCAAATTAACATATTCATTTTAACATTTAAAACCGATTAACGGAGAATCACCCAATTGTTAAATTTTAAAGGAGGTATAACGTTAATATGACCGGATTACAGCACACCTTGTGCCATCATTGCCTTTGCAACTTTTAAGAAACCCGCCACATTGGCACCTTTCATATAGTTTATATAACCATCTGGTTGCCGGCCATACCTGACACATTGTGCATGAATTTCCGACATGATCTGCTTCAGCTTGGCATCTACTTCTTCGGCAGTCCAGGAGATGTGCATCGCATTCTGGGTCATTTCCAGTCCCGAGGTAGCTACTCCACCGGCATTCACTGCCTTGCCGGGACCGTAAAGCACTTTATGTTCGAGGAAAAGCTCGATTGCTTCGGGTGTACAGCCCATGTTCGAGATTTCACCTACACACAGCACTCCGTTCTGTATCAGGTTACGGGCATCCTGTTCGTTAAGCTCATTCTGAGTTGCGCAAGGAAGAGCAATATCTACCTTTACTTCCCAGGGGCGACGACCGGCAAAGAAAGGAACTCCATATTTATCGGCATAAGGTGCCACAATATCATTACAACTAAGGCGCAAATCCACCATGTACTCGATCTTTTCGCCCGAAATCCCGTTTTCATCATATACATAGCCATCAGGTCCTGAAATAGTCACCACTTTAGCTCCCAGTTCAGTAGCCTTTAAAGCGGCACCCCAGGCAACATTACCAAAACCCGATATAGCGATTGTCTTTCCCTTGATTGAGTGACCGGCTGTCTCCAATACCTGATTTACAAAATACAATCCGCCAAAACCAGTTGCTTCGGGACGAATAAGCGATCCGCCAAACTCAAGGTTCTTACCGGTGAATACACCTGTATTTTCCCTGGCCAGCTTGCGGTACATGCCATACATATATCCTACTTCACGGGCACCAACTCCTATATCGCCTGCAGGCACATCGGTTTCAGGTCCTATATAACGCCAAAGTTCTACCATGAATGCCTGACAGAAACGCATCACTTCACCATCCGACTTTCCACGCGGATTGAAGTCCGATCCTCCCTTAGCACCTCCCATCGGTAAGGTGGTAAGCGCATTCTTGAATATCTGCTCGAACCCTAAGAATTTTAAAATCGACAGGGTAACCGAAGAGTGAAAACGAATTCCGCCCTTGTACGGACCAATAGCATTATTGAACTGCACACGGTATCCCAGGTTAACCTGAACATCCCCTCTGTCATCCACCCAGGGCACCTTAAAGGTAAAAATACGATCCGGCTCCACCAACCGTTCGGCGATTTTGGCTTTCTCAAATTCCGGATGCTCGTCATACACTTCAGTAATAGTACTTAACACCTCCCTGACTGCCTGTAAATACTCTTGTTCACCCGGATGCTTGGCTTCGAGCGCCTGCATGATTTTTTCAATATTCATAAATAATAGATTTAATTGTATGGTTGTTTGCTAATAGATTGTTAGATTTGTGGTCATAAAACAATAAAACGACTGATTAATACATTTAATAAGTACAAAATATATCATAATGTCAGTATTTAACGGCCATCCTGTCAAAACCAAAGCTAATTATGCTTAATATAACCCTTCAACCCTACAAAATGATATCATTTTATTTCATCACAAATGTAATTAATCTTTTTCATATTAAGTATAAATCAGCGTTAAATATTTAAGGAAACGTACTATGTACCGTAATATAAAACAGCTCTACTTTAAAGACACTTCCTTTGCGGATTTAATGAAACACCGCATTTACAATATCCTCTTGTACGCCAGTAAATACGACTCGTTCATGCTGGAGGAAGACGGACGAATTGACGAACAAATTTTCAACGAATACACTTCGCTGAACCTGCGCTACCCACCACGTTTTACCTTGGTATCCAACGAGCAGGAGGCTTTTGCAAAGCTAAGCGACCGGGCCTATGATGTGATTATCTCGATGCCCAGTGGCGATAGCATTAATCCGTTTGAATGGGCAAAGGAGGTGAAGGCCTTGTATCCTGAAATTCCTATTGTGGTGCTGACTCCCTTTTCGAAATCGGTCTCCAAACGAATTGCCAACGAAGATTTAAGTGCCATCGACTACGTTTTCAGCTGGCTCGGGAATCCGGATATACTCCTGGCAATTACAAAAATGCTGGAGGATAAGATGAACGTCGAAGAAGATGTTCAGTCGGTCGGCGTTCAGGTAATTATGTTCGTCGAAGACTCCATTCACTTTTATTCGTCTATACTCCCGCATTTGTACAAGTGTGTGTTCAAGCAATCCTTATCGTTCATGACCGAAGCACTCAACGAACACGAACAGATGCTTCGCATGCGCGGCAGACCAAAAATCCTGTTTGCACGTAACTACGAAGAGGCCATGGAAACCTATCATAAGTACAAAGACTATATGCTCGGTGTAGTTTCGGATGTTAGTTTCCTCCGGAACGGGGAGCGCGACCGGACTGCCGGCATTAGCTTATGCCGGGAAATCAGATCCACCGACCGCTACATACCGCTGATCATTCAATCGTCGGACAACAGTAACAAGGAAGCAGCTGAACAACTGAAAGCTACATTTCTGAATAAAAACTCAAAGACCTTATTAAAGGATCTGAAAGATACCATTAATACTAACCTTGGGTTTACCGACTTCATGTTTATCAACCCGACTACCAAAGAAGTGGAAGCCCGCGTTCGCAACCTTCGTGGCTTACAGGATGTTGTCTTTTCACTTAGCGATGAGTGCCTGCTCTATCATGTTCAACGCTATGATATTTCACGCTGGCTGTATTCACGAGCCATGTTTCCGCTGGCTGAGTTTTTAAAGAATACCAATATTTACGACCCGGGGATTGAGGACCTGAACAAGCTGCGCCAGGTTATTTTCAGCGCCATCGTAAAATACAGGAAAATCAAAAACAGGGGTATCGTGGCCGTTTTCCAACGCGAACGATTCGACCAGTACTCGAATTTTGCCCGTATCGGCGAAGGTTCAATGGGAGGGAAAGGACGCGGACTTGCCTTTATCGATTCCATGATTAAACGAAACGAACAACTCCAGCAACACGATAATGTACAGATAATGATTCCCAAAACAGTGGTTATCTGCACCGACATCTTTTCCGAATTCATGGAAGCTAATCAGCTGTATCCGATTGCATTATCCGACCTTCCCGACGAAGAAATCCTGAAGCACTTCCTGAATGCGCGCATTCCTAAATCATTGATTGCCGACTTATTTGCATTTCTGGGAGTGATAAGTACCCCTATAGCCGTACGCTCGTCGAGTCTGCTCGAAGACTCGCACTACCAACCTTTTGCAGGTGTCTACTCCACCTATATGGTGCCCTACAACCACGAGAGTCGCACGCAAACCCTCTCCATCTTAACAGAAGCCATTAAAGCCGTCTATGCCTCGGTATACTTCAAGCAGAGTAAGATGTACATGATGGCTACCAAAAATGTAATCGACGAAGAAAAGATGGCAATTGTGCTACAGGAGACCGTGGGTACTGCTTACGAAAATCGCTTTTACCCATCGTTCTCGGGGGTAGGCCGTTCGTTGAACTATTATCCGATTGGATTCGAAAAACCGGAAGACGGGATAGCTAATATCGCCATGGGACTCGGAAAATACATTGTCGACGGGGGTGTAACCCTTCGGTTCTCACCGGCCTATCCGCATAATATTCTGCAGACTTCCAGCCTGGAGTATGCACTCCGCGAAACCCAAACGCATTTCAACGCACTGGACCTTAACAATATCCACTTCGTACCGCAGGTCGACGACGGATTTAACCTGTTAAAAATCAACGTTCAGGATGCCTTAAAGGATGGCACACTAAAATACCTCGCATCAACCTTCGACCCGCGCGAACAAATGATCTATGATAGTCTGTACGATGGTGGCCGCAAGCTGATTACCTTTGCGAACATACTTCAGCATAATGTTTTCCCGCTGGCCGACATCTTAAAGGAAATACTCACCATCTCTGCTCAGGAAATGGGGCGACCCATCGAAATTGAGTTCGCCGTCAACCTCGACTACACCGACAACAAACAACATTCGTTCTACTTCCTGCAGATTCGCCCTATAGTCGACAGCAAGGAAACCATCAACGAAGACATTGGTAAAATCCCGTCCGACAATACCATTATTAGTAGCAACAGTGTACTCGGCCATGGTATCAACAAAGACTTGTTCGACATTATCTACATTAAGCCCGAAGCCTTCAATGCGTCGAAAAATCAACTGATCATGTACGATATCGAGAAGCTGAACAAGCAACTGGCAGAGGAGGACAGGCATTATATCCTGGTGGGACCGGGCCGGTGGGGATCGAGTGATCCCTGGTTGGGCATACCCGTAAAATGGCCTCATATCAGCAATGCCATGGTGATAGTCGAGTCGGGCCTCTCGAACTACCGGATCGAACCAAGTCAGGGTACTCACTTTTTCCAAAACCTCACCTCCTTTGGCGTTTCCTATTTTACAATCAATCCGTTCCAGAACGATGGTAGTTACGATTTGGAATTCCTGAATTCGCAACCGGCATTGTTCGAGAATCAGTATTTGCGACATATTCGCTTTAATGCTCCCATGATTATCAAAGCGGATGGACGAAAAAACATCGGAGTGATTATGAAACCAATATTATGTATGGATTAACTCATCAATAAATAGTAAAAAATGACTACTATATACATTTATTAGTTTATTTATAACACTACATATCAACGCAATAGCAGTCAGCAATGAGTAAGTTTTGGTTAATTGCAGAACACTTGCGATGTACAAAAAAGAAAATTTATCAATTGATCAACTGAACAATAATACTTATCTAAGCTGTGAAAGAATAAATCATTTGACTTACCAATCAATCAAAAGCCCCCTGATAACTTATCTTTTTTGACAAGTTATCAGGGGGTCGACATTTAAAAGTACTACCTAAAAGTGAATTTTGTATCCGGCTTTTCATAGCCTGCCTACCTATCAAACGAGCATTTAAACCCTGCATAACCGACTGTCCTATCCTGTATGATTAACCGTCACACCTTGTGTGCGCAACTCCCACACCTTATGTGCGCAACTCTCACATCTTGTGTGCGAAGCTCCCACATCTCGTGTGCGAAGCTGTCACATCTCGTGTGCGGACCTGTCACATCTCGCGTGCGGACCTCTCACATCTCGCGTGCGGACCTCTCACATCTCGCGTGCGGGCCGATATGATACGGACAAAACAGTCAAATAGCTTAAACCATTTCAGTTGTAAGCCTTAGGCATTTACACCTGGTAGTACGAAGGGGTACAAAAAAAGGTTGCCCCTTCCGAAAGAGACAACCCACTTTAATGAACTGTAGCAGCAGTCACCCATATGTAGCAGGCAGACTTATATACCTCAACAGGCTTTCTCAGCCGGAATACAACCAACAAGTTCGCAGTCCGGCCGACATCATTTCACTAAGATCACAGTCCGGAATACCTGCTTCCAACACACTCAGATCCAACACTTCACGCATACAAGAAGTCACCGGCATCGACGGGTTAGTGACATCGCCTACTGTCAGCACTTTGGTGCACAACAAACTCTTAGCCAACACCGGATAGTGGGTGTTGCTAACAACAATCAGGAAACAGAGCAGGAGCAATAGTGGTATCATGGCGACAAAGGTAATGGATGCAAAGCAGAAAAAATTGCACATTTGTGGGCAATAATTGCACAAATGTGGTCAATGTAATGCGTTGAGTTGTTGCACCAGTTCACTGATCGAATCGAAACGCTGCTCACCCAATTGCCAGTAATTGTTTTCAATAACGATACGGTGATCGGCCTTGTCGACTACCGCATAGCCTGCCCTGGCCAATGCACGCAAAGTCCAGTAAAGCCGGGTTTTATCTCCTGTTAGTTCCACCTCTTTATCGAGGGTGTAATTCATGGAGAAATTTCCGTTTGTAGGATTAAAGTAATAATGCGAACTTTTAAAGGCCTCACTGAAATTGCCATTCAGCACCAGGTCTTCAGGTACTCCTACCTCAATACCTTTATCTGTCATCAGCCAGATGCAATCGGCAGCCTGCAGGGCCATGTCCAGTTCGTGAGTCGACAGCAAAATGGCCTTGCCCGACTGATGTGCCAGTCGATGCAGCAGCAACATTATCTCCACCCTGTTAGGCAGGTCGAGGTGAGCAGTGGGCTCATCCAGCATAATAATCGGAGTATCCTGCACAAAAGCCTTGGCTATCATTACCCGTTGTTTTTCCCCATCCGACAGCTCTGAGAACAGCTGGTTAGCCTTCTTGTACAGGTGTACCATTCGGATAGCATCATCTACCTTTTGCAGATCGGAGTCGGAAAGTGCCCCCCACCAGTTACTGTAGGGATGACGACCCATAGCCACCAGCGATCGTACCGTCGCATTTTCAATCTCTACGCGATCGGTAAGCACCAGCGAAATCATCTGGGCACGAACAGTTGCCGAAAGGCGCTGAATATCTTTCTGCTGTATGGCAACCTTACCTTCCAGAGGCGCTTGCAATCCAGCTAAGGTGCGGAGTAAAGTGGACTTACCACAACCGTTGGGTCCTATAAGGCAGACCATCTCACCGGGACGAACTTCCAGCTGAAGGGCATTCTGTACCACCGTCAGTTCTTTGTGCTGATGGTAACCGATCGATAAATGGGTGGTTGTTAGTAATGACATGGAGCGACTATTATTCCTGCAAAAGTAAGCTAATTCCTTTAAATCCCGAAAAGCAAACCGAAAAACAGTCAGTTTACCTGCCAACATCACCCGCTTTATACTTAATTTGAAAAAAATGCAGGATTTAGGTAAAGCTCAGACTCTTTTTTGTATTTTTGAGCCTTCAACGAAGCTTATGAAGAAACTTCTCTTAGTGGTGATCGGATGCTGCATACTTTTTACAGGGCGTGCTCAGGATCGTACGCTCGATAGTTTGCAGACTGTATTAAAGGAACAAGAGGGATCAGAGCGACTGAGCACCTTAGTCCAGCTGGCCGATCGACTACTGTATCAACACCCCGATACAGCCATCAACTATGCCAACGAAGCGTATCAGCTTGCGTTTGATTTGCGGGAACCCACCCAGCGCTACAGGGCATTGAAGATCAGAGCCTATGCCAATAACTTCGCCGGAAATATAACACGCTCCATCTCCGACCTGCAGGAGGGTCTTGACTTTTACACACGTATAAGAGACACTTTATTGATGGCACAAGCATTAAGTGATCTGGGACAAATGTACCTGTCACAGGGAATCCACGATAAAGCACTCGAGAACTTTCAGCTGGCACTCACTATCCGCGACCAGGTAAACGACACACGGGGCATGGCCAACTCGCTGAACAGTATCGGTTCGATGTACTGGAGCACCGGCAACTACGACGATGCGCTTAGTTATTATCAGCAAGCCCTGGAGCTCTACGAAACTTCAGGCTTAACGGAAGAATCGGCCCAGACCACTGCGAGCATGGGTGAGATATACCTACAAATCAATAATACAGAACAGGCTCTCGAATATTTCAACAGGGCTATGACCCTGAATCAAAACAGTAAACTATCCGGTTTTCGTTCCCGCAACCTTATCAATATCGGTAAAGTGTACCTTCAGAAGAAACAACCGCAACGGGCCATCAGCTATTTCAAACAGGCACTTAGCATACAGAACCGAACCGGCGACCGGGAAGGATATGCTCAATCGCATTATCACCTGGGTATGGCCTGGCTGGAAAGAAACGCGCCGGTACAAGCCCTGGAGCATTTTAATATATGTATCAACACCTCCCGACATACCCGAAACAAAGATATTCAGATAAAAGCACTGGAACAATCGGCCCGCATTTATTATGAACTGGAACAATACCAGGTAGCCGGAAATCTTTTGTTTAATGCACGCTCACTCAGCGATTCAATTTTCAACATTCAACAGACTAAATTGCGCGAGGAGCTCAAAACCCGCTACGAAACCGAGAAGTATATGCTCGAAAACAGGAACCTGAAGCTATCCAACCAAACCAACGAAACCATTATCGGACAACAACGCACCATGCTCCTGCTTACCCTGGTGCTCAGT
>JAQUYE010000036.1 GCA_028691965.1 Paludibacter sp.
TATAATTTATTGTCGGGAAGCAGCGCCCTGGTAGCAGGTGTAGCAGCTTATTTCCTGCTCGATACCCTGGAAGCCTTCATTCCTTATGCGCTGACGATAGCGGCCGCTAGTTTTATGTATGTTGCTATGGCCGATCTGATTCCGGAGATGCACAAGGAAACCAAACCGAAAGAGTCGCTCATTCAATTATTGCTCATACTTGCCGGTGTGGCATTGATAGCCATGGCAGTTTCCGGTCACTCGCATGCCGGACATGTTCACTAACTAATCTCTAATTAAACATTTATCACTATGGCAGAAAAACATAGTATTATCACTGAATGGAAAGAAGGCTTAGCCTTTGAGACCAATATCAACGGGCATGTACTTAAAATGGACGCACCCGTTGAAGGTGGAGGAACCAACACCGGTCCGGGCCCTAAGAAGCTGCAGCTGGCAGCTCTGAGTGGTTGTACCGGTATGGATGTGGTTTCCATCCTTAAAAAGATGAGGGTTGAAATTGAAGGATTGAATATCGAAGTTGAGGGCAACCTGGCCGATGAACATCCTAAGTACTATACCAGTATGCACGTTATCTACCATTTTAAAGGAAAAAACCTTCCGATAGATAAACTACAGAAGGCTGTTAAAATGTCGGAAGACACCTATTGTGGAGTTCGTGCCCTTTATTCAAGGGCTATCGAAATGACTTCCGAAATCAGAACCGAAGAATAAACCAGAGGATTAAATCATATCCTCTATATTCCATACAAAAGCTCTCAATCCCATCAAATCTGATGTAAGATCGAGGGCTTTTAAATCTTTCAGGATTCCCTTTACCCGATCATCTTCCACTACTGTTAGCATAGCCGAGTTTAAGGTAGGCCATGCATGGGTTCCCAAATGCGGAGTGCCGGTCTTTGAACCTCTTCCATGTACTTCCTCCCAGCTCGTGAATCCACGTACGTTATTTCCCCTCAACACCGAAAGTATCTGATCGTAATAGGCCTGATCAAAGGCTATAAAAATTGATTTCATAAGATCGAATTTAGTATGTTAGTATTCACCTCTGCACGTTAAATGTGCAGAGGTGAATAGTTTTATTTAAGCATTCTGTAATCGCTTGCGTAGTTTTTTACGGGTAGTTTTGGTTTTTCTTCCGGCCAGGATCGCGTATAGCGTAGGTACAATTACCAAAGTAAAGAGTGTCGACACTGTCAACCCTCCGATTACCGTGATGGCCATCGACTTCCACAACTCTGCTCCTTCCGAATTCGACAAGGCCATCGGCAGCATACCAAGAATAGTAGTAAGTGTAGTCATCAGTACCGGACGCAGACGGGCTTTACCGCCCTCCACAACGGATTGAATGATACCTAATCCGCGACCACGGTTTAAGTTGATGTAATCCACCAATACAATACCATTCTTTACCACAATACCCACAAGCATGATAAGCCCCACAAAGGACATAATATTCAGCGTAGCCCCCGTCAGCACAAACGACAGAATTACACCCGACAAGGCAAACGGCACTGCAAACATAATGATAAACGGATAGCTGAACGACTCAAACTGAGATGCCATCACGATAAACACCAACAGGATAATGAGCAGCAATAAGGTACCCAGGTCGGCAAAGGAATCCTGCTGATCTACATAAGTACCACCAATCTGCGTGTAGATATTGGTAGGGATCTCCACTTCTTTAAGGGCTTTATTAATATCAATTACCGCTTTATCGATGGTAGTTCCCGACACGGTCGACTGCACCTTCACAATACGCTGACGATTCTGACGCTCAATGGTAGGAGGAGTAAACGATTCGACTACCTGGCCCACTTCTCTCAACCGCACCGACTGACCCTGATTATTATAAATCATGATGTTCTCGAGCGCCTCTATCGACTCACGGTGTTCAGGGGCATACGCCACACGAATGGTATATTCTTCACCATCTTCGCGGTATAAGGAGGCCGTCATCCCATTGATACGGTTACGCAGGTAGGTAGCAGCAGTAGTAACATTCAGTCCGTTCATCGCCAGTTTCTCACGATCGAACTGTACCCGGTATTCGGGCAGGTAGTCACCACGGCTTACGTTCACGTTTACCAGGCCCGGTATTTGCGACATCTTTTCCTGCATTTCAGCAGCGATGCGGTCGGTCACGGCAAAATCGTAGCCAAAAATTTCAACATCCAGTGTCGACTGGCCTCCCATAGGACCCATACCACCACCGGCAACTACGTTCGATTTACGTACTTCAGGCATCTTATCCAATCCTACCCGAATACTGTCAGATATTTCGAAGATAGAACGATCACGCTCCTGAAGATCGACAAGACGAAGGTTATAGGAAATAATATTGGTACCGTTATTCTGCATCGACCCCCATATATTGGAACTACTTGCCTGTCCGAGGTTAAAGTTGATCATATCCATCTCAGGATACTTTTCCTTCCACTCGTTGTACAACTTCATGGCTGTTTCACGTGTCACGTCTACTTTTGTTCCAATCGGCAGTTCTACAGTGGCAGAAATCGAACCGTTATCCTGCGCAGGAATAAATTCGGTTCCGATAAAGCCTACCGGAAGTAAACTAAGTACAAAGAAGATAACTACTGCAATTACAGTTGTTTTACGGTGACGCACCGTCCAGTTTACCAATTTCCCATAGGCAGCATCCAGTTTATCCAACGCCTTTTCAATCGGAGTAAATATCTTCAGGTACAAAGTACCGTGTTTCGCATTCAGTTTGAGCATTTGCGATGACAACATCGGGGTAAGCGTTAATGCCGAAACGGTTGATACGATCATAATAATGGTTACCATCCAGCCTAACTGTTCGAACATCACACCGGCCATACCACCCACCATCGTAAGCGGGAAGAAAACTGCCAGCAAGGTCAATGTAGAAGCGATTACCGAGATAGCCACCTCGTTGGTTGCATGAACGGCAGCACTTTTAGGTCGACTCCCCTTTTCAATATGCCGGGTCACGTTTTCAATAACCACAATCGCATCATCCACCACCATACCAATAGCTACCGAGAGCGAACTAAGCGAGATCACATTGATAGAGCCTCCTGTAGCGCCCAGGTAAATAAAGGCCGCAATCAGCGAGATAGGAATGGTGATTACAATAATAAAGGTAGCCCTCCAACGACCCAGGAAGGCTAGTACCACCAGGGCCACGAAGATAAATGCATAGAGAACGGTGTCCGACAACCCTGCAATGGTCTGCTTGATATTGTCGGAAGTATCCATAATGGTAGTCAGCTGCACATCCGATGGCAGGTTCTTTTGCAGGGAAGGTAACATTTTAGTTACCTCGTTGGCAATGTTCACACTATTGGAACCCGATTGTTTCTGAACAACGATGGTAGCTCCCTGTACATTATTCGTATACACTTCCTGCGAACGTTCTTCCAGGTCATCTTTTACCACTGCCACGTCCGACAGGTACACATTACTTCCCCCATACGAACCCCCCACCAGTCGATTCATTTCCGCCGGACTTACAAACTCACCCTGCACACGTAATGAATAGGTTTCGTTACCAATATCCATCACCCCGGCAGGCATGTTCATATTCTCCATGCGGATCACATTCCCGATAGCTTCCACTGTCAGGTTGTAAGCTTCCAGTTTTGCAGGATCGACAAACACCTGCACTTCACGCTGAGGAGCCCCGTTGATAGATACAGTACCTACCCCCGGAATACGTGCCAGCGGATTCGCCACATTTTCTTCCAGAATTTTGTACAAGGCAGGCAGACTCTGATCGGCAGTAGCTGAAATCAGCATTACCGGAATCATATCGGTGCTGAACTTAAAGATAATCGGGTCGGTCGCATCTTCAGGAAGGTACGATTTCACCATGTCCAGCTTCTGTCTTACATCGTCGGTAAGCACATCTATATCTTCGCCGAAATCAAATTCAAGGGTAATCATCGAACGGTTTTCGCGCGACGACGACGACAGTTCTTTAAGATTCGACACAGTATTCAGTGAGTTTTCAAGCGGGCGGGTAATATTCGTTTCCACATCCGCAGCACTTGCCCCTTCGTAGGTAGTCATTACCATAATCGTGTTTGTTTCGATGTCAGGCAATAAGTCGATGGGCACATTATTCAGGGAGAATAACCCGATAATCACAACCGCCACAAACACCAGGCTGGTCATTACCGGTTTCTTCACCGATCCTTCGTATATACTCATATAGTTTGTTGTATTATTTAATGTATAAAAACGTGGATTTATTTAACCACTTCTACCTCTACCCCGTCGGCCAAACGCGCCTGACCGGCAATCACTACTTCTGTGCCGTTTTCAACTCCGCTCACCAGTTCGTAGTCGGCATCCAACCTGCGACCAAGCTCTACAGCTACGAAACTTACGCGACCATCTTTGTAGGTATAGACATAACGGGTACCTGTTCCGGGAATCTTTACGATGGCACGATCGGGTACTACCACACGCTGAAGCTGACCGAAGTTAATGCTTACGCGGGCAAACATACCCGGACGAATCTTCGAATCCGGATTGCTAAGTTCAATTTCAACCGGGAAGGTACGGGTACGCTCGTCGATGGTAGGATACACCAATTTTACTTTTCCGGTAAATACTTCGTCGGGATACACATCCAGCTTAACAGTTACAGGCATCCCTTTCTTCACCTTACTGAAGTAAGCTTCAGAGATATTAATTTTTGTCTGCACCGGATTAATCTGCATCACCGTCAGTATAGGCATCTGTCCTGCATACATATCACCATTATCGTAGTTACGGGCAGTAACAATACCGGTTACCGGACTTAGCAATAAAGTATTTTCCTGAAGGTTTTTCAGGCTGGTTTCGGCCATGGTAAGCTGAAGCGTAGCATTATCCAGCTCCTGTTGTGAAGCACCACCCACTGCAAAGAGTTCCTTTACACGGTCAAAATTACGACGCAGGTTTTCGAGCTGGTTTTCTGAGTTCACCAGGTTCACCGCATCCATCTGTGCCAGTTTCTGACCCTTCACTACCCTATCGCCTACTTCCACGAAGATAGCGCGGACACGACCCGGAGCTGTTGGATTAATATTATTCTTCACTACCGGCTCAACGGTAGCCGTAAAATCAAATACCTGATCCACATCACGAAGGTAAACCTGTTGCAATTGAACAGTTGGCTTTACTTCGACATCTGCCTGATTAGCCGACTTATCGGGTCCGCAGGCAACCATTGATACAATCACTAAAAGCGTTGCTGCAATTCTCACTGTTGTTGTCATATAACTTATAAACTTATTATTTTAATTTTCAATAGTAGTACCCAAGAGCTTCTCCAGATCAGCCTTGGCCGACATAAAGTCGTAAATCGACTGGTTGTACGACAGTCCGGCCTGCACATATCCAAGCTCTGCATTGTTTACATCCAGGTAAGTACCCATCCCTACTTCGTACATCTTTTGTGAGATAGAGAGCGCTTTATCTGCCTGTATCAGGGCTTTCTTGCCCGACTCCATCTTTTCGATGGCTTTTATCATATTGTCGGTCAGGCTCACAGCCTGTAGTTCCAGCGAACGTTTCAGGTTATCGCGTTGATGCTCCATCGAGCGGATCTGAACTTCCAGTTGTTTCTTCTTATAATGCTTGGTTCCGCCCTGAAAGATAGGAATCGACAGACTCAGTCCCGCGTTGGAAGTCGGGAACCAGTAATAATCCTTAAACTTTACTTCATCGTTGGGCTGTGCCATGTACTGATATGAAAAACTTGCAGCCAGGGTTGGCAACCAGGTTGTTTTCTGTACTTCCAGCGACTGCTTCAGTTGCTGAGCACGAATATCAAACTGATTCAGGTCGACATTCTTATCCATGGAGATATTGGCAGTATGCAGCACTTCACTGAATACCAGTTTTTCGTACTCCGACAATTTTCCGTTCAGACTGATAGGGGTGGTATACTCCATTCCCATCAACATCTTCAACTGATGCTTGCTAAGATTCACGGCACTCTCGGCCGATACCAGGTTGGTAAGGGCGTTGCGTACCTGCACATCGGCACGTATCCATTCAAACTCGGAAGTAGCCCCTTGTTTGAACTTCGACTCAATCACCTTAGCATTGTCGGCAGCACTGGAATAAGCACGCTCGAACACATCGTAGGAGTCCTGCGCCAGCAATACAGCATAATAGGCCTTGGTTACCGAATTCACCAGCGCAATGCGCGATGAGCGTGACGACTCGAGCGCCAACAGCGTTTCGGTTTCGTTGAGTTTCAAACTAGCCCATAGCGTAGGCGAAATAATAGGCATCGAGGCCTGCAGTACTCCTGCAAACGAGTTATCCTGTCCCACTTCAATACCTTCGGGATTCGATGGCATACCCGGAATATCAAAGAAGAGCTTTTGCTTTTTCAAGGTTCGGCCGTAGGTACCCGCCAGACTAATCGTTGGAAATAAGGCACCCAACTTTTCCTTGTTGGCATAATCCACCCGCTCAATCTCCCGGTCTGCAATTTTAATCGTCGGATTTTCATCCAGGGCGATGCGCACACATTCATCGAGCGACACTACCAGGGGCTCCTGAGCCATACCTGACAGGGCTACCAGCAAGAGCGCCATTAACATTCCATTCTTTTTACTAACTAATCTCATACACAATCACTTTTTAATTTTATCAAAATAATTTTCTTCCAGGTACTTTAATCCTGTCTCACTGGTAATCAAATGTACCATCATATCGATAAAGAAATCAACCACCCTCTTCAAACTAATCCCTTTCTGATTTTCCATTACACTATCAAAAGTATAACGCATTTGCACACTGTGAAAATACGAAAGCAACTCCACATCAATATCCGACCGGTAAAAGCCCTCTGCAATACCCCTCTGAATGTTCTGCTCAAAAATCGTACGTACCATCTCCTGCTGTATTTCGTAATAGCGCGCGTATAATGCAGGATAGTACTTCTTCAGATCATGCCAGAATAAAAAAGGCTCACGCTCAATCGCCTTCCTTATTTCCTTAATATTCATAATCAGAATTTCAATCGAGTTTTTATCCTTTTCCTTTCGGATGCACCGATTATGGAAATCACCCTGAATATTCTGAATAATTGCTTCAATTAAATCTTCCTTCTTTTTAAAGTACTGATAAAATGTTTTTTTGGAAATCCGGAGCGTAGAGCATATATCATCCACCGACACATTGCGTATGCCGAATTGATGAAACTGACTAATGGCTAATTGTACTATATTTTCTTTCATAACTTTAAAGTCGCGCAAAGGTAATACAAAGCATCAGATTCCGAACTTATCCGCATTATTAAAAAAAATTAATTCAGCACGAACACTTGTACATCAAGTCATTACAAGAGCAAGCAATGGAAACTTTTATAATTTTTAAGTTTCCACGTATCGTCATATTCAGAAAAAAACATAAAAACGAAACAAGAATGAAACAGTTTTGCTAACTTTGCTATTATATGAATAATAATTAGCAACAACCACTCTCAACTAAAACCCCATCATGAGTATAGACGATTTTATAAGTAAAGAAAGAAACCGGATTCTCGAAGAATTGTTCAGTCTGATACGTATTCCAAGTGTAAGTGCCCACCAGCACCGTCAACCCGAGATAGCCCAGTGTGCCCTGCGCTGGAAGGAATTACTACTGGAAGCCGGGGCTGATGTTGCCGAAGTTATGTCGTCGAACGGCAATCCGGTGGTGTACGGAGAGAAGATTATCGATCCCCACAAACCTACCGTTCTGGTGTACGGTCATTATGATGTGATGCCGGCCGAACCCCTCGAACTATGGGTATCACCTCCTTTCGAACCTGAAATTCGTGACGGGAAAATCTTTGCCCGCGGAGCCGACGATGACAAGGGGCAGTCGTTCATGCACCTTAAAGCCTTCGAATACCTGGTGAGTACCAACCAGCTCAACTGCAACGTTAAGTTTTTAATCGAAGGAGAAGAAGAAATCGGATCGGTCAACCTCGAAGCATTCTGCAGTGAGCACAAAGCCCTCCTTGCCTGCGATACCGTATTAGTTTCCGATACCAGTATGCTGGGGCTCGATACGCCGAGTATTACTACCGGTTTACGCGGACTCGCCTACTGGCAGCTGGAGCTTACATCGGCTAACCGCGATTTGCACTCCGGAATTTTCGGCGGAGCTGTTGCCAACCCCATCAACGAACTTACTAAGATACTCGCACAATTAACCGATAGCGACGGCAGGATTACCATCCCCGGCTTTTACGACAAGGTCGAAGAGGTATCGGACAAGGAGCGGGAATTGATCGCTCAGATTCCCTTTAGCGAAGCAAGCTATAAGCAAAACCTGGGCATCCGTGAGGTGTATGGCGAAAAAGGATATTCCACCCTCGAACGTACCGGCATCCGCCCCACCCTCGACCTCTGCGGCATCTGGGGAGGGTATACCGGCGAAGGGGCCAAAACAGTACTTCCCTCAAAAGCATTTGCTAAATTATCAGCGCGACTGGTACCCAACCAACAACACGAAGAAATTATGGAACTGGTATCAAACTATATACTGACACTGGTTCCCTCCTACCTCGACCTAAGGGTTACTCCGCTGCATGGAGCCGAAAGTTATGTGTGCCCGATCGACTCGCCGGCCTACCTCGCTACCGAGAAAGCCTACCACGAAGTATTCGGCGTTCGTCCGCTTCCGGTACGCCGGGGAGGTAGTATTGGCGTAGTTCCTGTTTTCGAACGGGTACTCGGTGTTAAGCCCATTCTGATGGGCTTCGGTCTCGAATCAGACGCTATACACTCACCCAACGAAAATTATCCACTGGACTTATTTTTCAAAGGAATCCAAACAATTAGTTCATTTTACAAACATTTTTCGTAAATTAATGCCAAATTATTTGGCTGATTAAAAATAATGTATTACGTTTATAGCACTATTCAGAACATAATCTTAATCAACTTATAAACTTACCAGTATTAACATTTCTAATACTTACAGTCATGACTAAAACAATAACTTTTAACGAATTGCGCAGAATCAAGGATGCACTGCCAAGCGGGAGTATGGCCAAGATCGCTGAAGAACTTGGTCTGGAAAAAGAATCAGTAAAAAATTATTTCGGCGGACATAATTACAAAGACGGAAGAAGCGTAGGTGTTCATATTGAACCGGGACCTGATGGAGGATTAGTGATGCTGGATGACACCCAGATTTTAGATATTGCCGTACGCATATTAGACGAGCATAAATCATAACAGACAACATATAAATTGCAAAAAGCAGTGACACCCTCGTGCACTGCTTTTTTGATACCCCATGATACAGTTTCCTGAACTATTCGAACAACGCACCCGTGCTATCCTCGGGGACGAATATACCTTGCTGCAAGAGGCGCTTCAAACACCTCCACCGGTAAGTGTGCGTGTTAACAGCAAACAATCCGGCTACCAACCATCGCTTACGAAAGTACCCTGGAGCAAGGGAGGCTATTACCTCGACCAGCGACCGGTATTTACGCTCGACCCATTACTTCATGCCGGTATTTATTATGTCCAGGAAGCCAGCTCCATGTTTCTCGAAGAGGTGGTCCGCCAACTGGCACCTGATGCGCATCGCGTGCTCGACCTATGTGCAGCACCGGGAGGTAAATCAACCTTGCTCAGCGAACTGCTACCCGATGCCCTGCTGGTAAGCAACGAGATTGTACGCAGCCGCGCCATGATACTGGCCGAGAACTTAATTAAATGGGGTAATCCTTCCCTTGTTGTGAGCAATAATGCGCCGTCCGACTTCAGGGCTACACCCGGTTTCTTTGATCTGATGGTGGTCGATGCACCCTGCTCGGGCGAAGGAATGTTTCGCAAAGACGAAGGTGCTGTAGCCGAATGGAGCCCGGCAAATGTTCAGCAATGCTCCCTGCGCCAGCAACAGCTGCTTACCGATGCCTGGGATGCACTGGCCGAAGGCGGGATATTAATATACAGCACATGCACCTTCAACCGTGAAGAAAATGAAGAAAGTGTTGCCTTCATTCGCGAGCAGCTGGGAGCTGAATTACTGACGGTCGACATAAGTGCCTTCGAAGGTATCGTATTTTCAGGATCGGGATATCGCTTTTATCCGCATCGGATTCAGGGCGAGGGCTTTTTCATCGCTGCCCTGCGGAAGACAAGCACCGCACCATCCCCCAACCGAATGAAGATGGATATAAGAAAGCTCAACCTCAAACCGGCAACACAATTCACCAATGCCCTGGTACCTGCCGATGCCTTTCGTGTATACGACGACAACACACTGGTATTCGCCTTACCCCGACAGTGGAACGATGAAATCCTCTTCCTTCGTTTACGACTCAACTGCCTGGTAGCCGGAGTACAACTGGCCGAACGCAAAGGCAACGACCTGATACCGGCTCATCAGCTAGCCCTGTCGAAAAACCTCAATACGGAACAATTTTCTGGCACGGAAGTTGATTTAACTACCGCCTTATTATACCTTAAACGAGAAGCTATCAGTTTGCCTGATGCTCCCAAAGGCTATGTTCGTATATGCTACAACGGGCACACCCTGGGTTGGGTTAAGAACCTGGGCAATCGAAGTAACAATCTCTATCCGCAACACTGGAGAATACGCATGAATCTATGACACGACTTACATTTCTGGGTACCGGCACATCGACAGGCATACCGTTGATCGGGTGTGGTTGTCCGACTTGCCAATCCAGCGACCCGCACGACAAACGATTACGTGCTTCTGTGCTTATCGAAACTGCTACCGAGACACTGCTAATAGATGCCGGTCCCGACCTGCGACAGCAACTACTCCGGCATCCGGTACAACAAATCGACGGAGTTTTGCTTACCCACGAACATTACGATCATATAGGCGGACTTGACGATATACGCCCTTTTGGTTCGATTGATGTGTATGCCGAAGCCAATGTGCTGAGCAGCATTCAACGCAACATGCCCTATTGCTTTGCAAAACACCAGTACCCGGGCATCCCGAAACTCAGACTCCACACGATTACCACCTCCGGATTCACCATCGGTACCACCCGTATCCAGCCCGTACGGGCGATGCATGCGCGCTTAGCTGTACTGGGATTCCGTGTTGGCAAAGTGGCTTACCTTACCGACGTAAAAACCATCCCCGAAGAGAGTATGCCCTTATTACAGGACCTTGATATTTTGGTTTTGAATGCCTTACGTCACGAGCATCACATAGCCCATTTGAGTCTCGACGAGGCTGTACAGTTGGCCAACCGGATAGGTGCGCGGCAAACTTTTTTCACGCATTTCAGTCACGATATTGGCAAACATAAAATAGTTTCATTAATTTTGCAGGAGAACCAGTTTCTCGCATACGACGGATTAACATTACAACTAGACTAACAATGAATATGAACAAAAAAGGATGGTTTGTTTCCTGGAGTTGCATACTGAGCATAAGCCTGGTATTCAGTTCCTGTTCCGGTATGTTGTTTACCAGCATTGACATTTTACGACCGGCAAAGGTCATCTTCCCCCCCGACCTTACCACTGTTGTACTAATCAACAATTCTGTAATACAAGACCCTGGTTATGGTCACACAACTCATTTTTTCAACGAGAACGATAAAAGTGTAAGCATCCCCACCGACAGTCTTTCTATCTATTGCCTTGCTGCACTGGCCGAAGGGATGGCCGAAAAAGAATTCTTTTCGAGAGTAACACTCGAACCCAACAGCATCAACAAGAAACAATATTATTACGTTCCTACCCCGCCCAATCGCGACACAGTCGAGGCTATTGCCAGGCGCAACAAGGCCGATGGAGTTATCTCCCTGAACCGCATTCTGGTGAACGATAAACTGGGCGACTTCTACAATCCGGATCATTACGGCTACGTAGCCTACCTGGAAGCCTACTACGAAACACAGTGGAGCATTCATTTTCCGGAGAAAAAACGAATTTACACCTTTACAAGCATCGACACCGTCTTCTGGGAGTCGGTAGAATATTCGCGACAGAAAGCGCTCGACGGATTACCCGACCGTACCAATGCCCTTATCGACGGAGCACTGATAGCCGGCGAAAAATCAGTGAATCGCTTTATACCCTGGTGGGATAAAGTAGATCGCTACCTCTTCGATTCCAGATCGGATAAAATCAAACCGGGACTGGAAGCCTTTTACCGTAAAGACTGGGAGGAAGCTGAAAAAGAATGGGCAAAATCGCTGGCAGAAGGTAAAAATAATTCCACAAACGGTAAACTTGCACATAACCTGGCAGTGGTCAGTGAAATTCGAGGCGATGTCGAAAAAGCAAAAGAATACTCGGATGCCAGCCTGCAGTACTTTCTCGAATCGGTGATGATACGATACGATCAGTTCGTATTGGTAGTACAATACAACGAAGAACTCGCCAACCGTTTAACTGAAGTATCCAAAATCAGTCTACAATTAGGGGAGAACCCATCCACTACCCCCATCAACTAAAATATCCAACTATGCTTACTGCTAACGACTTACAGCTTTTAAAACAAAAAGGGATAACTGAGGAGAAAATCCGGCAACAACTACATAACTTTAAAGCCGGCTTTCCGTACCTGGAAATAATAAGTCCTGCTACCCCCGAACAAGGCCTTGTACAGCCGGGGAACGAAGAAATAGCACATTACCTTAGCAAATGGGATCAGTACCTGGAAGGGAGTTCGACCATTATGAAGTTTGTACCTGCCTCCGGAGCAGCCAGTCGCATGTTCAAGGACCTGTTCGAATTCCTCAACGGAAGTTCCGCAGTTCCTTCTACTCCCGCCGAACTTCAGTTTTTCGACCAAATCGAATCATTTGCCTTTTATACGCTGCTGAACGCAAGCTGTCGGCAACATACCGGAAAAGAGATACCCGCCCTGATTCAGGAAAAAGAATACAAAAAGATTATTGCTTTACTGCTACAACCCGAAGGTCTTAATTACGGTGGTCTTCCCAAGGGATTATTACAGTTTCACCGGTATGGCACTACCACCCGCACCCCTTTCGAAGAACACTTGTCGGAAGGCGTACTCTATGCCATGAACCGGCAAAAGGAAGTCAATATCCATTTCACGGTATCGACAGAGCACCGCAGCCTGTTCGAACAACACCTGGCAGAAGTCAAAGCCACCTACGAAGAGCAGCTCGATGCCCACCTTCATGTAAGTTTCTCGGAGCAGAAACCCTCTACCGACACCCTTGCAGCCGACGGGAACAACGAACCTTTCCGCGAAGAGGGCACCCTCGTCTTTCGTCCCGGCGGGCACGGAGCACTTATCGAAAACCTGAACGATCTGGATGCCGATATTATTTTCATTAAAAACATCGACAATGTAGTACCCGATGCCCGTAAGAACCCCACCGTCATCTACAAAAAGATGCTGGCAGGAATACTGGTCAGTCTGCAGGAAAAGAGAAACAACTACCTCTCGGCCATGGACGAAGGTCTGTTAAGCGAAGAGATGTTGTGGGAGATAGCTGATTTCTGCGAACAGGAACTTAACAACATACAACCTTTTATTTCGGATATGGAACGGGCAGCATTACAGGATTACCTTTACATCAAGCTGGATCGCCCCATACGGGTATGCGGTATGGTTCCCAATACCGGCGAACCGGGCGGAGGACCGTTCCTTACTGTGAATGCCGACGATACTATTTCACCCCAGATTCTCGAAAGCTCGCAGATCGATTTAAGCAATCCGGCCGAGAAAGCAAAGATGCAGCGTTCTACCCATTTCAATCCCGTAGATTTGGTCTGCGGCGTACGAAACCACAAAGGCGAGAAATACAACCTGCTGAATTACGTTGACCAGAACACCGGATTTATATCGTTGAAATCGAAAGGCGGCAAGGAGTTGAAAGCCCTTGAGCTACCCGGCTTGTGGAACGGAGCTATGTCGGACTGGAACACTGTATTTGTAGAAGTACCCCTCGAAACCTTTAATCCGGTAAAGACGGTGAACGATTTACTTCGCACAGAGCACCAGGAATAAACCACACAATTAACTATAAAACCACAACCACCAGATGACAACCTATCTGAGAATGTCGTTGGCAGTACTTTGCGTGCTACTGCTCACCAGTGTACAGGCACAACAGAAAGTAAGCTATGGAAAGAGTACCTTTACCGTTTACAAACCCCTTCCGGGACTAGCTCCGACACCTACCTGCGGATTTAAACCCGAAGTACCGGGATATACCCGTAAAAGCAAACTATACGGACCGGGAACTTATTACACCTATGCGATGGGTAATGTACCTAAAACAACTTACACCTGCATACTAACCGAGATACGCGACTGGGTAGCTTACCGACCGGAAGAAGTGAAGGAGCTGGCAGCAAAAAAAGGACTGGTGCAGGTAAATGAGAAAACCATCAAAAAGATGTTCAAAAACACTCGTTTACCGAATGGCGGTTTGATGTATCAGTTAACCGAAAACACCTGGATATGGTTTTACATAAAAGGATTACAAAATTGCGGACCCACTCCCTGGGCATCGAACGAAGAACATGTACTGGGAGTTAGCTATATCGAACGCATCCCACAGGAAACAGAGCTGGTGCTCGACCGGATATACCGCTTTTGGAACGACGGAGCTAACTTTGCCGACCATGTCGGTGTGGTACAGTCGAACTTTAAAACACGACCCTCAGCTCCGGCGGATAAGAATCCCAACAATTTCACTATCGGCGATGTATTACGCCCCGACAAAGGATTTCACACCCTGTCGTTCGACAGCGGGGTTGCACCAACCTACCTGTGGCACAAGTACGAAACCGTGGTGGAAGCCAACCTTAAAAAGGCCGACTTCGACGTTTCGGGCAGCATTGGGTATAGCGATTTATTTTCAGCATTTGAGTATTTAATCGACATGGTAAAAGTAGGGAAAGAGTTGTATGTAAGCTATAGTGTAAATACCCATTTTTTACAAGACATCATTCCCGGACGCACCTGGCAGAAAGAAATGGCAGAGCGGAAAGCAAGTGAAGCACAACGCCTTGTGGAAATGAAGAAGTTGAATAAAGCCAATGGAGCTGCCCTTGAAAAACACTACAAAGAGTTATTCAGGTAAAACCACCTAATTCAATTTATCACGGTAACTTTCAATTTCATTGAAATAGCTGTTTGCGGATTGCGGCTCGACGGGTATGTGGTCGTAATAGTATCCCCAACACTCACATTGATATCATATAATAAATGAAAACCGGAGTGCACATATTGATAAATACGCCCTCCATCGTATACGATGTAATAAATTGTTTGGGAACTAATTTGTTTTCCTGAATTTACGTCTAAACCTTCAATGATTTTACAGTTGGTATTACTTATTGTAGTGTCCTTACTATATTCCAATTGATAATACCCCATGTCCGGGGTCACAAACTGTATTGAATAATACCATCTCGCCCCAATTTGTGGCAAACTTGAAGTAGTTGCTGAACCATAATGCCCAAGAGATACCCCAACAAGAAGTAAAAGAAGAGCTTTTGTTTTCATTGAAAATGTTTATATGGTTAATTTATATCGTTTTGTATTAATACCCTTTATTCTCTGAACCTTGATGAGTATAGTATATATTTCGTCGGTTTTCTATTGATACTTATTTGGTTAGTTTTTTTTTACTTTCCCAATGACACTAACGTCATTTTTTCCTGATAACCGAAAGAAATATAGTCCATTTGAAAGGCAGTTTACGTTTATTGAGTTGTTTGTTGTGTCAACTTTTAGTTTAATTAATAAATTACCCCGCAAATCATACAATTCAAACATACAGGGCTGGTACAACAATCCCGACTCTATCCACAATTGCCCGGGAGCAACAAAATATACTCCTTTTTGACATTGCTCTGTTGGTTTGACCGATAAAGTGCCGCAATCTTTATTACTAAAATACCATTCTTTAGTTTGGTATATCATTTCAGCACCTTTTTTTTGATAATTGATCCGTATTCCAAGTTCATAGAGAGGCAATGCCTGAAGCGGATAAATCATGAATCTGTTTAAAGTCCCAACACCTTCAATCCATGTATCGAAATCCAGTTCGATGCGTTTTCGCCATCCGCCTGCAATTTCAACACTGTCAGTTTTTAATACTTTATAGAAATTCATATTATCGTATGGAGATAACATAGAGTCCCCTACAGATAGATCAAAATCATAAATAAGTGTTTCTTGCAATGCATCTTTATAGCAAGCCAATACCTTTTTGTTTACTTCTCTTAAAGAAGCTGTATAAAACAATTTATTTGAAGAACAATCCCTGTGATACAGTTTCTTGTATGCAATTGAATTGATAATCGTATCTCCTCCGAATTGAAACTGCGAGTAATGAAGGTCGTATTCCTCTGATCCGATTTTTACAACGTCACAATAACTCCATACATAGTTTTCGTTTACTATAGGAATGTATTTGTCCTCTAGTGAATATGTTAAAACAAATGACCAGAGAAAAATTATCGATAATATTACTTTTTTCATAACAGATTATCATTTTATTAACAATAGTACTAAAAACATGAGGATTCATATATTTCTGTATTGAATAAAGCTCCCGATTTTACTTCAAACCCTGCTGATAATTCAATATTGCGGGTAGCCTTAAAAGTAACATCACTGCCTGTCTCAATAATCACATTGCCATATGGTTGAAGATTCGTTACAAAATAACCATTAGGCTTTTTTATGTAAACTGCAAAAATATTTTTTGCATTCATTGTTTAGTGATTTTATGGTTGAAAAATGAATTGTTGTTTTTTATTGCTTGAACCAAATACACTCCTGTTTTCCAATTACATGTTGATACATGCAAATCAGGGCATTTAGTGCTATTGGATAAGATAATCTGTCCTTGCGAATTAAAAATATTTAGAATAGTTCCTTTTTCAATTCCTTTAACAATAACATAATCTAAACAAGGATTCGGATATATTCGAATGTTTCTTTTTTTTTTGTACATCATTTAATGAGGTTGTTATACTACAATCAGAATATGATGAATTCTGGAATATTTTAGTACTTCCTAAATGAAAGCATAACAATTCTTTACTACTACCTGGTACGCCTAAAGATATCGAGGAGTAAAATGGATGAATTGTAGAGCCTACTCCTTCTATCCAATCCATCGAAGCAACATAATCGTTTGTTGGATTATAATTCATTGTTAATCTTTTATGTTTACCGTCTTCAAGTATCACGCTATCCATATGGATAACCCAATATTTTATTGAATCTAAATCGTTACTTTCATTAAGGTTAAATCCACAATATACTGTATCGCTAACATTTAGGTCGAAATCATATAGTAAAAAATCTTTACTGTCACTTTTCAATCTGTAATAAACTTTATCATTTAACAATCTGATATATCCAGCATCATTTGTGATTTTTTGATAAATAACAGAGTTAATCAGAGTATCATTTTCAAGTTGATATTCCAATAATGTTTGCGTCTCTGGATAACTCGTGATTGTATTTACAACTTTCCAGCTAGGGTTATCCTCCAAATTAGGAAAGCTTTCCTGTGCAATAATCATTTTGCAGAAAAGAAGAGGAATAATTAAGTAAAATTTTGATTTCATATTTCTTTGTTATTGATTAATATACAATAAATCTCTTTGCTTCAAATAAGTTTATCGATGGAGAGATTACATATATACCTTTGGAATACTTAGCTACATTTAGATTGTACCCCTGATTTGCCAAAACGTGAATAGTCTCAACAAACATTCCATAGCTATTGAATATTTTCAAACAATTGTCAATAGGGCTTTTTATGAAAATATCATTAAACGATGTTCCTAAATACACATTTATAACTGATTCCGAATCATTGAATGAAATTAATGCTGTTTTTATTGAATAATAATAACAATTTTGAAATTCCGGGTTTTTATAAATTAAAACCTCATTATCATAACAGCAAAGTAACCGTGTAGCTCCACCAGTACCAATATATCCGCAACCTAATATCCCTAATGAACTACCTACCCCTTCAACCCATGTTTCGGGCATAAATTCAAAATGCTTTTCAGCCATGGTATACGTTTTTTTGTATTTGCCATCTATCAGTATAGAATCAATTTCAGTTACAATATAACTAACTGAATCCAACCATGTTATCGATTCATTTTGAATAACCACACTATCTCCGAGATTTAAGTTATAATTATAAAGTAAGCCTTCTTTTCCTTCTAAACTTCGGAAATATAAACCTACCAAAGAATCTTCCCGCACAAAACCATTTAAAGTTTTGTTATTAAACTCAGCATTTGCTGCTTGAAATACATGACGGTATTTGATTGTGTTAATGATTGTGTCTCTATCGAATTTAACAAAATAGGTAGTCGAATCATGATGTACCATATCAGGATTATATGTGACCAGTAAGACATTCCAATGTTTACCCGATTTTAGCAGATCCCAGTTTCTTGCTTTTGATAAATTGTAAATGCAAGATAACAATATCAACAATATAAGATATTTTTTCAAAATTATTTCTTTTATAGTGTTAGTATCATGCGTTTTGTATCAATCACTTTTCCATCTGCTATCACATAGCACTCTGAGCGGTCGGCACGATCCAGCGATGAGTGCTATTTATTACCAAATGTGTATTGATTCTTATATTTATTGAAGAATCATTTTAACAGTATAATTTTGATTGTTAGTTGTAAGCAGATGAATAAAATAGATGCCTGGCCATATATCAGTGTTGTTTATTACTTCTTCCGTTTTTCCTTGCAGATTAATTGTCTTAACGCATTTTCCGAGCATATCGGTTATCACTATGGTAGAATGCACATCATAGTCGGAAGTTTCCCATCTAATACTGCCAGATCCGGCAATCGGATTTGGAGACACAGTAATTGAAGGTCCTTTTACAGGATTATTTACTCCGTCGATTACAGGATCAGTTTTATCCGTCGAATTACAATCGTTGAATTCCGGATTTTTATACACAGTTTCACCATCCTGGCTAAAACACACAAAACGCCATTCCTGATTGCATCCTATACAAGTGGGGATAGGAGTAATGGATCCGAATAAGCCTTCTTTCACACTACCAATACCTTCAATGATGTAGTCAAAACTACCTGTCACAGTCATAAAAGGACCTGGGATTTGATATCTTTTCCTGTATTCGTTACCTACCTTTACTGAATCTATATCGGTTATAACATATTTTAAATGCTCACTTATCCAAACAGTATCTCCAATCTCTTTATTGAAATCATATAATAGAATCTCTCTGTTATCGTAATTATGTAAAATTCCCATTTTTTCAATATACGAGTAACCTACATAATAAATTTTTTTTTCTTGCTCTCGAATTCCTCCTATTCCATTATAAACAGGGTTAGATAGAGTACCTGTATTCCGCACAACTTTACGGTATATCGTCTCATTGATTATCGTATCCCCTTGTAATGAATACTGCAGTAGAGTGGTATCCATCGGCGAAAAGTCCCATTGGGAAGCATAAAACACATTCCATTGGGCGTTTTCCGTAGGGAAGGAGACATATTGTTGAGCGTTTACAAAAAAAGATATAAATAAAAGTGAAAGCGAGAAAATGATTTTTAGACTTTTCATGTCTTTTAAGTTGGTGATGACTTAGAATAAATGTATTCGAAGTACATCTGATTAGATAATTCTCCAGAGATTAAATTTGTTGCTTTCATAGGGTAGAGATAATAAAAAAACCAGTAGTTTTAAATCTTGCTTAACCTCCTTTCATTTTAATTACATTTTTAAAAACTACTATATTATTTTACTTCGTCTTGTTACTAATGAGTTAGAGTTATAATATCAACTTAAGAATAACAAAGGTATTATTATATTTTAATATCAAACAATATTTCTTATTATATATAATCCATTTGCTGAAAGTAAGAATAAAACATGTCGAACGGAGATGATTGCCGTACCGTGTTTGATCCCCTCCCATTAACAGCACCACACTAATAGCGCACGAATTTATTCACGAGAGGGGATCACGAGGGTCACAACTTAGTTACAAAAGCCGCTATTCCCATGGCACATTCTACTACACGGTCATAATTAACGATTCCCAAATTATCGTTGGGAGTATGCGTGATTTCCTGATCTTCCATATGCTCGATAAACCATTGCGAGCTCACAGCTATGGCAGGACAACCCTGTTGTAGAAATACGCTGTGGTCACTTTGATACCAGGGTAATCCTTCAATCAGTTCGGGCGACGCATCTAAAACCTCCTGAAAGGCTTTCTGCAGTTCGTCCGATAATCCGAAAGGAGAAAAAGAAGACCAACCCTCCATGTACCCCGCTCCATCTATATTAATATTCAGAAGAATATTACCGAAACGCCCTTCATTTTGCTCAATGTACTTCACCTGCCCGGGTGCTCCGTAATAATCTTCCCCGTTGAAAACGACCAATTCGATGGGATAGGTGCAGGAACAGGTTTTCAAAAGATCTGCAAGAAGTAACAGCACAGTCACTCCCGTTGCGTTATCAATAGCACCCGGAGTACCGATTTTCGAGTCGATATGAGCGGTGATAACGATCTTTTTCTGCGTTTGACTGATTGCTGACTGCCGTGCAAGTACATTGAAGGCCGTTTCGGGGATACGTGTTGCCTGCGACTCTAATGTGACGATCTGACCGGCATAGTTCAACAATCGCTCCCCTTCTGTATCTTTCATATATACAGATGGAATATCGAAATCACCGTCTTCGAACAAGGGGAAAGGATAAACACCTCCCGCTGTTGCCGAATTGCGTTCGGTAGCACACACCAGTGCTTTCGGACTTCCTTGTTCCAACAAGGCAACAAGATGCTTGTGCTCATCAGGATTCCAGAAGGGAAAATTCTTGGGGGCAATTTGCTCTGCAGCGATCGAACCATGAAGCAATACAACCTTATCGCGGATGGAGCTTTGTTCCAACTGAGCTACGGTGGCGATGGCGATTAACTCCGCTTCCACCGAGCAACCCAATGCATAATGCGATGAAAAAACTTCAAACGAACTTCCGTTGCAGGTCAGCGATGCACCCTTAGTTTGCCAGTCGATGACCGACAGCAAGGTGGTTTCGGTAAGCCAACCCGACTGTTTCAATACCTTTTCGGCATAGGCAGTAGCGTTACGGTTTGCTTCACTACCCACACGACGTTCGCCAATCTCGGAACACAACACCTGTAAATGAGATGTAGCCAGTTGGGCTACTGTAGATTTATCCATTGTTTTAAAATTTTGATGAAGCGACAAAAGTAGAACAAGCCCGGCCAGCAAAATTGTAAAAAAGAGACATTATCCAAAATAATCGGAATGCGGTACACAAACCGCAACATACTCCCCGGGCGTATACCCCGAAAGGGCTTTAAAGTCCTTTATCAAGTGCGACTGATCGAAATAGCCACATTCACCGGCAAGCGCCGTAAGGTTGGGTTGAAAATAATCAGACGAATTGCCGACTCTATCCGTTTTATGTTGTGTTCAGCAGGTTGAGCAAAGCGTTTTAAGAGAAACGTTTCTATCAAGGCTATACACAGCGCATCATCTTCAGTACCGGCTATCCTTCTCTCCAGTTCCCGCAACTCCCTGTCTTCCATGTCGCCGGGCGTGAGTCGCAAACCACTTAAGCTGTTGATTGGCAGCCTGAAAAATGCCCGCACCCCTATCGGTCGGAATACAACCGAAATAATATTAACCTGTCCGTGGTACTCCAAATCAGCAAAGGTCTTTTCCTGTCCGCTTAAAAAAACCCTTGGGTGTAACTTATTTTCATGCACCGAAAAGAGTTGATTACCCCGGTGAAACAGCAGACTCATCATACCTGTCGGGACTGTCCGGGTTAATGCCGCAACATCGCCAACAGTTTTCAACACCCAGTAATGCCTTACATACGGAGCAAGCACAGGTGAGGGCTGTATGATACTGAAATCTTCCATAAACGAATGCTGCAGCGAACGGATTGTGATTAAACCAGTGGGCAGGAAATGCAAAAATACAGAATTTAAGTAATTTTTGTTGTTTCTTTAAAAAAAAATAATACTTTTGCACGCAATTAAAAAACAAGTCGGCTAACACATTGACAGATTAACCTTATTAATTACTATAATTCCACATTTTTAACACCTGATTGATTATGATTAAATATGTATTAGTTGAAAACTCTTTTACAAAAAATGAAAACAAATTTGTCGCCCTGATTTCAGATTCTCAAACGAAAACCATGGACGACATCATTGATCACATGGTAAGTGAAGGAACAGGGATGACCCGCCCGCAGACCTTAGCTTATTTTGAGAAACTAAAAGAAGTGATTCGATTTTACCTCGAACAAGGCTATTCAGTCAACACTCCTCTGGTTAGATTCCGACCCAGTATTCGGGGTGCGTTTCGGGATGAAAGCGATCGATTCGACCCGGGACGGCACAAACTTGTAATGCGGGCTATTGCTGGTTCGTACATTAAAGAAGCTGAAACAGTAGTAAAACCTGTTTATGCGAAAACCGATTATCATATTCCTCACCCCATTTCACTGATTGATGTTGCTACTGATCGTCCTGCAACTACTATTATGACCGGAAGTATTGGCAAACTAAAAGGTGATTATCTCAGCTTTGAACCAACTGACGATCAACAAGGAATCTTTCTTGTTCCGAATGACAAAACTCAGCAGGTACTACGTATTTCGACTTACTCATTTATTACGAATATAGAAATACACTTTTTACTACCAGCCTCCCTACATGGCAGTTATTCTTTAGAAGTACGTACGCTCGACCGTGTTCAAAAGAATATAAATAAGGGAATCCTTCCTTCTAAAATAGATTTTGCCGGTATGTAATTCAAGCTACATTGCCGATGTAGCAGGTCTACATTGCCGATGTAGCTGGCCTGCATTGCCGATGTAGCTGGCCTACATTGCCGATGTAGCTGGCCTGCATTGCCGATGTAGCTACAAAAGCGTACAAGAAATTCTTGTTAATCCCCCGGAGTTACCGCCGTAGTTGCCTGACTCAAATAGGCTGAAAGCATTAACCAAACCAAATCAGGGCTAAACATACGTAATATGTAAATCATGTAACTTTTTTGTGAAGTTGTGTAATATTTAATGGTCTGAAAAGGCTCACCTTTGTCAGGTAATAATTTTATACAACTGCTCCCGCCAGCTGTGGGAAACAAATAAATTAAAATCATGATTAAAACAAGAAAGTTTACAGCTGTAATCACCATGATGATGGCGGGTTTACTAGTGATGGCAATCAGTGGTTGTCAGAAAGACGAAATACCTCCACGGGAGACTAGTTATGTATTGAAAGTTCAGGATGTACTGGGAGTTACCGGAACAGCAACCTTCGTTGAAAGCGACAATAATGTGACCATCAACCTGGTTTTGTTGGGCGTAACTCCGGGAAGTCACCCTGCTCAACTTTGTATGAACACCTTTGCCGAAAATGGCGGATTGGTTGTTAACCTGAATCCGGTAGATGGAAGCGGAAAAAGCTCATCGCTTATAAGTTCGATGACTTACAATCAACTTGTTGATTTCGACGGATATATAAAAGTGATGAATAGCGATAGCGAACCCACGGTTATTCTCGCTCAAGGTGATATTGGTGGTAATGTACTTACCGAAACCAATATTAGTTATAAGCTGGATACCATTCAGCCTTACGGTGTTGCAGGAACTGCTCTTTTCGAAAAACGTAAAAACGGGAATACATTGGTTACGATAAGTCTTACCGGAACGATTGCCGGAGAGGAATATCCGGCAACCATCAATCTTAGTTCGGTTGCCACCATTGGAGGCGGACCGATAACTAAAACATTGACTAGTGTTAATGGTACTACCGGTAAAAGTTATACAACCATTCGAAGATTGGATGGCGGACTTGTAATTAACTACGACAATTGGTTGGTATATAATGGATATATTAATATCTATCAATCACTGGCGCAATTTGACAAGATTATTAGTCAGGGAAATATTGGCTCGAACATAGACTAATCAGGAGCATTACAGAAAACATATGGTTTTCTATGTGAAATGCAAAGGGATCTCTATACTGAATAGAGATCCTACTCCTACCTTCGATTCAACTTCGATGGTACCCCCTAATACATCGATCATTTTTTTGGCAATACTTAAGCCGATTCCCAGTCCGCCATACTTCCGGTTCAACCCGTCATCCAGTTGCCGGAATGCTTCAAAAATCTGAGTTGTCATTTCTTCAGGCATTCCAATTCCTGTATCTCTTACATACAGTCGAACAGTATTAATAGTACTTGTAACCCCAAATTCGATACTACCCGAACTTGTAAATTTTACTGCATTACTGAAAATGACGGCCAATGCTTGTTGTAGTTTTTTCCTGTCGAGCAGATAGGTCATGGATAAAAATCCCGGGTCGGGCTGTTGGATCAGTTTTATTTGCTCGTTCTTACCTGTTTGTGTCAACATTCCAAGCAGGAGGTCTTTGGCAGAACTATAGATTTCCACCCCTTTCACCGACACATTTTTCAACTGCAGGGAGCTGTTTTCGGCCAATGCAAGCGTTATCATATCTTCAATTATACCAAGCAGGTCATTTCCACTTTTTATTAATTCATCGGCATACTCTCTTATAGTTTTTTCGGTCGACTGGTCGTGAATCAGGCTCCCGAAGCCAAGTATATGGTTAAGGGGGGTACGTAATTCGTGACTGATAGTTGCCTGAAACGACGATTTAATACGCAAACTCTCCCTGAGATTCTCCAAAACCGTTTCTAACTCCTGCTGTTTGTTTATCCGTTGGCGAACTGTTACCAATTGGTTGGCAAACATCCGCAACAAATGCATCTCTTCGGTATCATAGCTCTTGTGGCTTCTGATATTCTCAATCGCTAAAAATCCGGTATAAACACCATCAATCAGGATAGGTACAGCCACCATACTTTTAACATCCTGCGCTTCGAGCATGGCCTTCAAAGGATCGTTCGAATCAAGTCTGCTCACCTCGTCAATAACATGAAAGTCGCCTTTCTTATGTACTTCAATCCAGTACTCAAATCGATCGACTGGCACACCGTTTATCTCATTTATCAACGATTTCATTCCATCAGCACACCATTCGTGTGTACCAAAAAACTGATTATCAGCCTCATTATAGTCAATTAAGAAAAATCTATCCGCACCAATAAAACGCCCTAATTTTGATAATGAATCATTAAGCGTAATATCCAACTCTCCGGCACTTACATCAAGATAATGATTGGAAATCTCAACCATCAGTCGGTGTAATTCAACCTGATACCTCAACTTCTCGTCCTTCAGGGTGCTCTCTGTCACTTCTCTTACAATGGATAAGACCTTATCCTCATCAACCGGCATAAAACGATTTTCAAAATAGCGGATATGATTGGTGGTCCCGAACTGGAAGTAAACAGTCTGTAAAGCCTGGTTATCAATACTCAGACGCATACTTCGTAAAAACAGGGCCGCTAAATCGGGAGGAAAAACATCGCTGAGGTTTTTACCGCTTACATCTGTATCGGGGAAGATTCGGGCCGATGGATTGGTGGATGAAATGTCGACATAGTCGCCATTGGAGCGAAAAGTAACTATCACGTCGGGCATCGCATTTACGATGGCCCGCAATCGGTTTGACTTTTCTTTTTCGGAGATCTCCAGCTCTTTCTGTTGTGTTATATCTACAAATACAGCGACTAACCTGCTGTTATGGATATGCGTTTTGACCGAATACCAACTGCCATTTTCAGGTCTCGAAAATTCGTACTCACTCTTGCCATTTGTAGCAACAATTGTGTTGTAAAGAGCAACTACATGTGGATAAATGAATGGATCCAGTGTAGAAACAGCTTGATTTATCAAGACTGCATCACCGATTATCGATTGAAAGGCATCGTTATATTCTTCCGGTACCAGATCTTGAAAAGTACCCTCATGGGTATATATAATTTCGTGCACTACAACACCAAAAGGAGACTCCATCAGCAAAATGCACGAATTAAGAGAAGCAGTATTCATTGAAAGCTTGTGACTAATAATTTGAATATTCTAAACCAAAAACAAGTAAGTAAGACGTATAAGCTTATACATCGTTTAATCCCCTTAACACTTCATAAGTTTTTAAAGCGTATCCTTACTGCTTGCACTCACTACAATACATGAATATTCTGATTCCCGAGTCGGTTTTACAATCGCAAAAAGTTAAATCTGCTACTTTTTTACGAAATGAGAGTAGTTTTATACCTTTTGAGAGTCGTTATATTCGTTTAATTAATAAATTTGGCAAATAAAGTTTAACAAACCCTATGCAGCGCCCATTTTAAACTCTCATGCCGGTTAACGGAACCTTCAGAATAATTGCCCGGATTACTACTAACTGTCGAACCCATGAAAACCCGAATCCTATTCTCACTAATGGCAAGTCTCCTGGTGGTTCTTGCCCTGAACAGTTCTTGCGACGACCCTGTAAATCCTCCTCCCGACCCTCCAACTCCTCCCGGGGGTGGTGATCCGCCTGATCCGCCTATAGTAACTGTCGACTCACTGGGAACCTCCATATCGGAGATCACATTCACCTCGGGTAAGGATGCCTGTTTAATCGTTGTTCAAACGAATACCAACTGGACGGCTTCCGAAAATGCCGATTGGTTGAGTTTGTCGGCAAGCTCGGGCAGCAAAAACACAGGATTCCTTATCGGAGCCACTAAAAACACGACCTTTAAACGCGAAGCTACTGTCACCATCAATGCCGGGGATAAGTCGAAGGCAATAAAAGTGACACAAGCGGGTGCATCCCTCATTTCCGTACAGGTGAAAGAAGTAACCCTCAACCTGGTATTGGTGGAAGGGGGCAACTTCACCATGGGAAGTAACGAGAATTCGGATTTCGGAGTAGCTCATCAGGTGGCGTTGAGCGATTTCTACATAACCGAAACCGAAGTTACCAACGCAGTATGGAAGTCGGTAAGAGGAACACTCCCCTACACCGACCACGATGAAAACGGCTTACCCGACCTGCCTGTAAGTGAAACCACCTGGGATGGGATTACGGCCGACTTCCTTCCGGCCCTTAATCAGCTTACGGGAAAGACGTTTAAGTTGCCAACCGAAGCTCAGTGGGAATATGCTGCCCTTGGAGGCAAAAAAAGCAACGCATACAACTATGCCGGCAGTAACACCCTCGAGGATGTGGGCTGGTATTACAGAAATTCGGGATGGCAGAAGAACCCGGTCGGTCTTAAAGAACCCAACGAACTGGGCATCTATGATATGAGCGGAAATGTAACCGAGTGGTGTCGCGACTGGTATCATCCCTACTATGGTTTTACGGTAGATAACAATGTTCTGTCGGTACCCGACCTGCAGACCGACCCGACGGGTCCCGCCACAGGTACTCGGAAGGTGGTGCGTGGTGGCGATTTCATGGCCACAGATTACTGGGGATCCTCTAGATGCCATGTGAAATACAGAGACAGCATTCATCCTTCGGGCTACGATTCTACTAGTTATAATCAGACCATTACCTTCTACAGTATAAACACAGGCTTCCGATTAGTACTCACACCTTAAAACAACTCTTGCCATGAAACAAATAAAACGAATACTAACCCTTGCGCTAAGCTTCATCGCTGTACACGCTGCCCTGGCACAAACGGTAGTTAAGATGGAAGTCCCCCCCCAGGCTCAAGAACCCCTGGCGGTAGTTGTGCTGTTCGACGAACAGGTACCCGAAGGCATTCCGGTAGTACTGGGCCTGATGGGCTACGATGTTACGGGAGGCATAGAACCCTACACCTACGAGTGGATTCAGAACGGTACCGTAATCGGAACCGGCGACATAGTAGTTATCACTCCGGCAAAAGGAGATAAATTCGAACTGAAAGCCACCGACAAGAACCGCTGTCACTCGGTAAGTGCTTTTTCGATGAACGTGATCAGCAGGATCTCTGCCAGCGACAGCCCCGAACTAATGGGCTACAGTGTCTTTCCGACGCTTGTACGGGACGACAGGCTCCGGGTTAACTTACCTGCTTCGGATGAGCCCGTGCCGACACGGATCAGAATCCTTGATGTGAACGGAGTTGTACATTACCAGTCGATAGTAACAGCAAGCACAACAATCAGTTGTAATCTCCCCGACGGGACCTTTTTTGTATCCGTACAAACAGATCAGTTGCATAAAGTCTATAAAATTAGTGTGAAGCACTAACGAGCGCACGAAAAAATAAGTGATTATGAAATTGTATATTCAACTAAAGATAGTTTTGGTATTCATTTTGCTAAGCAACAGTGTTA
>JAQUYE010000126.1 GCA_028691965.1 Paludibacter sp.
AGAAGAATCGAAAGCACTCAACGATACGGATGAACCCTGTATTATCATATCTGCTTCAGGAATGGCTGAAGCAGGTCGAATTAAACACCACATTGCCAATAATATCTCCAAGCCCTCAACAACTATCCTGATTATAGGCTATTGTTCGCCAAGTTCACTGGGAGCCCGTATTCAGGAGCCGGGTTTACGTGAAATTTCTATTTTCGGTGAAATGCGTCCGGTAAATGCCGATATCAAACGAATTGAGGCATTCTCGGGGCATGCTGATTATCCGGAGATGATTGGATTTCTTGGTTGTCAGGATAAAGAGTTGCTTCGCAAGCTGTTTCTGGTACACGGAGAATACGATTCTCAGAAATTCTACCGGAATGAGCTCACCAGGAATGGATTCAGGGATATTGAAATCCCGGAATGGGGTGCAGAGTTTGACTTGTAAATACTGAGAGCTGCCCGGTTAAAGTTTAAGGTGCTGCATTGGTTTGGCAGTGGTAAAAAATTCCTTTACGTACTGTGGTTCGAAATAAGCGACATCCTCGAACTGTTTCGACCGGTACTTTTTGGTAGCCAGCGCAATCATGAATTGTGCATCGGGAATAATATTTTCCACGAAGCGTGCGTTATCATGTTGCAGAATTTCACAGAACTTAGCAGAACCATCTCCGGCAAAACAGACTGTATGGGTTTCGAGGTAGCTGTTGAAAGATTCAGGATGAAGAATTTCAGCCTGTGCCGGACGCAAGGTAGTTAATTCAGCATCAAATATTGCATCATACACTTCCATCCTTCGGGCATCAATCATTGGTACAAACAGGGCATTCCGGCTGTCGGTTGTTTTCTCCACTGCCTGTAAGGCAATTAGTTCGAGGGTGTTAATGCTTATAAGCGGGATGCCGAGTGCGTAGCAAATACCTTTGGCTGTGGATACCCCTATCCGTAAGCCTGTGTAGGAGCCTGGTCCACTACTCACGGCCACTGCACTTAATTCTGTACCCTCACTGCGCAGCCGGGTCAGTCCCTCTTCAATAAACAAACTAAGCAAGGCAGCATGATTTCTACCCTGATTGTCGGCCTTGTAAAACAGGCAGTTGTCGTTTTCGCTAATGGCGACGGAACAGCTTGTAGCAGATGTTTCCAGGTGCAGTATGACCATAATTGAATTAATTTTTTTTATACATAATAGCGCTGCAAAAATACAATAATTTGGTTTATTAGTCCTACCTTTGCGAATATTAAGTAAGTTAAAAGGGTTTATGGATCGATTGCGTTTTCAGAGTTTTGCCAGTGGAAGTAGTGGAAATTGTTATTTCATAGGAAATGCTTCGCAGGGAATTCTGATCGACGCGGGTATTGGTGTACGTACTATTCGCAGGAATTTACGGGCAATCGGACTCGACTTTCATAATCTTTGGGGAATCTTTGTTACGCACGATCATGCTGACCATATACGGGGAATCGGATCGTTGGGTGAGATTCACCACGTGCCGGTTTATACCACCCGTAAAGTCCATGAAGGGATAGACAGGTGTTATTGTGTAACTGAAAAACTGAAGACCAGTCGCCGCTACCTTGAAAAATTTGAAAGTATAGAGGTGGGTGGTTTTAAGATTCATTCTTTTCCGGTTTCGCACGATGCTTCGGATAGTGTGGGGTATACGGTAGAGTATGCAGGTAAACGGTTTACATTTGCAACCGATCTCGGACATGTATGTGAATCGGCTGCCAGCGAACTGCAAAGGGCTAACTATATGGTTTTCGAGGCCAACTATGATCCCCAGATGCTGATGAACGGGCCTTACCCCGCTGATCTTAAACGCAGGATTAAATCCGATACCGGCCATCTAAGTAATGAGCAGGCGGGAGATTTTCTTGCCAATATATACGGAAATCAGTTGCAGTATATTTTTTTATGTCATCTGAGCAAAGAGAATAATCATCCTGATGTAGCCTATACAACCGTTAGGAATTACCTCGAAAACAAGAGCGTTAAGGTGGGCGAAGATGTGCAATTAATAACACTTGATAGGTTCAATCCTACTGAATTGTTTGTTTTTGACTAATCAATAAACTCATAGCACCATGTCTGAAAAATTGGTAATCATTCCAACCTACAACGAAAAGGAGAATATCGAGAATATTATCCGTGCAGTGTTTGGGCAGGAAACTTCCTTTGACATTCTCATCATTGAAGATGGATCGCCGGATGGTACGGCATCGATAGTCCGCACTCTGCAAAAGGAATTCAGCAACCTGCACATGATCGAGCGACAAGGCAAACTGGGACTTGGAACAGCTTATCTTACCGGATTTAAGTGGGGACTGGAACATGGTTATGATTACATATTCGAGATGGATGCTGATTTCTCACATAATCCTACCGATCTGGTACGATTGTACAAAGCCTGTTCTGAAGAAGGGGCTGATGTGGCTATCGGATCCCGTTATGTAAGCGGTGTTAATGTGGTTAACTGGCCTATTGGAAGGGTGCTGATGTCGTATTTTGCTTCCAGGTATGTCCGTTTTGTGCTTGGGCTGAAGATTGCAGATACGACAGCCGGCTTCAAGTGTTACCGTAAAGAAGTGCTTCAAACCATGGAGTTGGACAAAATACGTTTCAAGGGATATGCATTTCAGATTGAAATGAAATTTACTGCTTACAAGTGTGGCTTTACCCTGAAAGAAGTACCTATTATATTTATTAATCGCGAACTTGGAACTTCCAAAATGAGTGGTGGTATTTTTGGTGAAGCCTTCTTTGGCGTAGTACAGCTAAAAATGCAGAGCTGGTTCCGAAAGTTTCCTCAGAAGTCAAAAATATACTAGTTTATGTTGTTAATCAGGAATGCTATACTCATCAACGAAGACCGTCGGTTCAGAGGGTCGGTTGTGGTAGAAGGCGATATTATTCGTGAGGTACTGGAAGGCGACCAGCAGCCCGCTGCCGGTCTTGTTATAGAACAGGTAGTTGATGCCGATGGCTTGTGGCTCGTGCCGGGAGTAATCGACGATCAGGTGCATTTTCGTGAACCGGGACTCACTCATAAAGCCGACATTGCCTCCGAGTCGCGTGCTGCAGCTGCAGGAGGAGTTACATCGTTTATGGATATGCCCAACACAATGCCGTTGACTATAACCCTCGATGCCCTGGAAGATAAATACCGGCTCGGTGCTGAGAAGTCGGTCGTAAACTATTCCTTTTACATGGGTGCCACAAATTCAAATATTGAAGAACTAAAGAAGGTAGATCCTTCCGGTGTTTGTGGAGTGAAAGTCTTTATGGGATCTTCCACCGGTAATATGTTGGTCGACGATATGGAAACCCTAAGCAGAATCTTTGCCGAAGTTCCCCTGTTAATAGCCACCCATTGCGAAGACGAAGAAACTATCCGTACTAACAAGGAGCACTATAAAGCCCTTCTGGGTGATAACCTACCAATCGAATACCACCCCCTGATTCGTAACGAAGAAGCATGTTATCGTTCATCGTCGCTGGCGGTAGAGCTTGCCCGCAAGTACAACTCGCGATTGCACGTGCTGCATCTTTCAACTGCCCGCGAGATGGAATTGTTCGACAACCAGCTTCCTTTAAAAGAAAAAAGAATTACTGCTGAAGTATGTGTGCATCACCTCTGGTTCTCAGATGCTGATTACGAAAGCTTTGGCAACCGGATTAAATGGAACCCGGCTATTAAAAGTTCTGACGACCGTGAAGCACTTCTCAAGGCACTGAATGACGACCGACTGGATGTTGTGGCGACCGACCATGCTCCACACTTATTGCGTGAAAAAGAAGGAAACTGTCTGAAAGCTGCTTCGGGTGGACCACTGATTCAGTACTCGCTGCCTGCTATGTTGGAAATGGCTTTGCAAGGTTATTTCACTCCCGAGAAAGTAATTCGTAAAATGTGCCATGCACCTGCCGAATTATACCGTGTACGTAACAGAGGATTTATTCGCAAGGGTTATTTTGCCGATTTGGTACTGGTAAACCCTGATGCGAGCTATACCGTTACTCCCGAACAGGTACTATCTACCTGTGGATGGTCGCCCTTCGAGGGAATAAGCTTCCATCATCAGGTAGTTAAAACCTGGGTAAACGGTCAATTGGTGTACAACAATGGAGTAGTGGATGACAAACGTGCCGGTCGGCGATTACTTTTTGATCCTTTTTAAATTATGAATATGAAATCCCCTATTGCATCAGCGCTTTTAATTGCACTGGTACTTGTGTCATGTAGGCCCAACACCAACAAACAAGCTTACACTACCAATTCGGGCAAAATATACGGCACCTTTTATAATATTGTCTATCAACATCCCGAAGGACTGGATCTGCATGCATCCATTGATAGTTTGTTCGCCGATTTTGATACGTCTTTATCTACCTTTAATCCTAAGTCAGTGATTTCCCGCATCAACAGGAATGATCCGGAAGTACGGGTTGACAACTATTTTAAGGAAATGTACTCGCAGGCCCTGGAAGTTTCGCAGGTAACCCATGGAGCCTTTGATATTACCGTAGCGCCACTTGTAAATGCCTGGGGATTTGGATTTGGCAATCAAGAACATGATTCCACGCCGGATGTGAAGGCTCTGCTTGCGATAACCGGCTACTCGAAAATAGGTATCGAAAATGATAAACTGGTTAAACAAAATTCCTCCATTATGCTTGATGCCAGTGCTATCGCAAAAGGACAAGCCTCTGATGTGATTGCAGGTATGCTGAAGGAGAGAGGGTGTACGAACTATATGGTTGAGATTGGAGGCGAGGTAGCCTGCCAGGGTCGGAACCCAAAGGGAACTGCCTGGCGGATTGGAATTGACAAACCTTACGACGATCCGGCAAACGAAAGTCAGGAACTGCAAACCATTGTTCTTATCAGTGGGGTAGGACTGGCAACTTCCGGTAATTACCGCCAGTTTTATTTTCGTGACGGAAAGAAGTTTGCGCATACCATCGATCCCCGAACTGGCTTTCCTGTTGATCATCAGCTGTTAAGTGCTACTGTGATATCTTCAACCTGCATGAAAGCCGATGCTTATGCCACTGCTTTTATGGTACTGGGAAAAGACAGTGCACTGCAGATTTGCAACGCGACTCCCGATACGGAATGCTACCTTATCTATTCCGGAGACGACGGGAAGCTCAATGTAGCTTACACCGATGGTTTTCAGAAATATATAGCTGAGTAAACAATTACAAATAAATTTTCTGAATCCAGATTAATTCACTATTTTTGCACTCGTTTTATGAAAAAAAGTATACTGATTTTAGTCCTGGCTACCACTCTGGCGGCATGTGGTGAATACCAACAGCTGCTGAAGAGCACTGATTCGGAGCTTAAATATACCAAGGCGGTGGAATATTTCGAAAAGAAAGATTTCATGCGCGCCACTACCTTGTTTGATGAAGTGTCGAGGTATTTTCGTGGTACTGAGCGCTCTGAGGATGTATTGAATTACCTGGCTTCTTCCTATATGGGTCAGAAGGATTATTTCTCGGCCTCTGAATATTACAGTACCTATGTGAAGACTTATCCCAAAGGTAAGTACATTACCACAGCCCGGTTTATGATTGGGTATTGTTATTACCTGGATTCTCCCGATGCACGTCTCGACCAGCAGGCTACTCGTGATGCGCTTACTTCCTTCCAGGCAATCCTGGATTTGCCTCCCGATAATAAACGGGAACCCGCAGTTCACAAGCTAATGGAGGAGCTGACCGTTACACTTGCCTACAAGGAATCGCTCAATGCACGCTTGTACTCTAACCCCG
>JAQUYE010000127.1 GCA_028691965.1 Paludibacter sp.
TCGGCAATTCCACGCTTGGCAGCCAGATCAATCATAGCGTTCATCATATCGCCACTGCCAGCCATGACAAATCGCACACCCTTGGTCTTTTGAAGTACCAGGTGAGCCGCCTCAACAAAGTACTCCGGACCTTTCTGCATGGTAATGCGACCCAGGAAAGTAACTACTTTGTCTCTCCGTGGAGTCTTTGTAAAGGAGTCGGCATCAGGAAGCGGTTCTACTGCATTATGAACGGTTGTTACCTTACGTGGATCCTGATGGTATTTCTCGATGACAGTTTTACGGGTCAGGTTACTTACCGTGATAATGTGATCAGCGGCATCCATACCCCTTTTTTCAATAGCATAAACAGTTGGGTTAACCTGTCCGCGACTACGGTCGAAATCGGTCGCATGAACATGTACAACAAGCGGTTTCCCACTTATGTTTTTGGCAAAAACCCCGGCAGGATAGGTTAACCAGTCGTGCGAATGTATGATGTCAAAATGCATCTGGTGAGCCAGTACACTTGCTACGGCTTCGTAATTGGAGATTTCTTCCATCAGATTATCAGGATAGCGTCCTGAAAAATCAATACAGCCCAACTCATTGGTATAGATACGCGAATAATCGTATTTAATACCATCGCGCAGCCAAAAATACTCATCCGGATGCATCAGGTGACCAATGCGCTGGTTTACGTAATTCCAATCAGGTTGCTTCCATACAACAGGTACATTACATGCGCCAATAATCTTCAAAAAACTTTGGTCTTCATCTCCATGTGGTTTAGGAATAACAAACACCAACTCCATATCGTGTTGTTCTGCCATTCCCCGGGTTAGCCCATAACTGGCAGTTCCGAGTCCACCAAGAATATGAGGAGGGAATTCCCAGCCAAACATTAATGCTTTCATAGTTCCTCCGTTTCAACGTTTTTCAATTTGTCCAATACTCTCAGTACTTCTGCAACACTCATTGCAAACGACATAGCACCGTGTCCCTTAAATGGAGGGTTACCATCGAATAATTCAGGAAGAGTACCCACACATAACTCTGTCATCTCTGCTTCAATTCCGACTAACATCCGTTCGATAAAGGTGCGTCCACTCTTTTTATATACTTTTAAATAAGCGCTTGCAAACATGCCGAATAAACCAGGCCATACCGGACCGTTATGATAATTCCGGTTACGTTCGAGCATACCTCCTACATAATTCGGACGGTAATTGCCGCTTTTCGGACTTAAGCTTCGCAATCCTTTCGGTGTAAGTAGTTCTTTGGTGCAGATGTCTAAAATTGCTTTTTGCTGATACCGGTCCAACGGTGAGAATTTTAAACCGACTGCTATTAACATGTTTGGACGTACTTCCATATCTCTGTAGCTATCTACAACGAAATCACAAAGATAACTTCCGTTCCAGAATGTAGTTACAAAGGCTTCCCGTGCAATTTCAGCCTGATAATCGGTGAGATCTGCTGCGTGTTCGTTGCCTGACTGACGTTTAAGCGTAGCAACAAATTTAAGCGCATTATACCATAATGCATTGATTTCGACTACATAACCCGTTCGGGGAGTGATGGGTAGTCCGTCTTCAACAGCATTCATCCAGGTGGCAGGACGTTCAGTTCCCTGTACATGCAACAGACCATTACTGTGAATAATAACACGTGGATGGTTCAATTTCCGGAAGAAGGCAATAATTTCAGAACATATGGGCTCAAACCGCTCAGCTGCTTCTTGAATACTGGTATAGCAAGCATATTGCTGGATGGCCCAGATAAACCACAGCAGTACATCCGGGTCGTCAATTTCTTTAATCTTCAACAGGGAGGGGTCTTCCCCGTTCATAAACCTGCTTATTTCATCGATCGAGGATTTCACAATATCGTTGAAATAATCCATCCTGCCGATAGCCAGAGTACAACCGGGAAGTGATATAAACTGATCACGACCCCGTGTAGCAAACCAGGGATATCCGGCCAGCAAATAGGTATCGCTACCCACTCGTTTGTAAAACTGCTGAGCCGAATTCTTAAGCGTGGTGAACATATCTGTACGTTCGTGACGGCGTGCTATTTCGTTTTCCCATAATGAGTTCAACTTAGCAGGACTCACTTCTGAAATGCCGGCTGAAAAGATGATTGATTCTCCTTTCTTCATAGCTAATTCAAAATAGCCCGGTACCAGTAAGTCTTCTTTATACTCATATCCCCGTTCCTGTTCTTTGAAATACTCAATATTCTTGTACCAGTCAGGTTGATGATGATAAGCTACCTTGCGGGAATACTGCATGTAAAGATGGGGATAACTTTCGTAAAGACGCATCCCTATACCGTTCTTTACTTCGACATATGAGCTGTCGGCTTCTTTGTTTTGATGAGTCAGTTCATTAACGCTTCTAAAGGCCAAAAAAGGTTTGAACCGGAGTAGGGTATGCGACCGGGCTTCTAAAAGAGTGTATTTAATAAGAACACGGGGTTCAAACGAAACTAATATGCGCTCTTTCGATAAGATTACTCCTCCTACACGGTAGATGGTTTTCGAAATGGTGGTGCATTCGAACTCACGAATGTATTTATGACCGTTAGGACTGTAGTTGTTACCTTCATAGCGATGAATGCCGAGATTAAATTCAGCTCCATGCTGAATAACGGTTTCATCAAAGGATGAAAGTAATACATGATTTGAATCGTCAAGTTCGGGAAGTGGTATCACTAACTGACCATGATACTTCCTGGTATTACAGTCGATCAGGGTAGTGCTGTTGTAGGCACCCGCACGGTTGGTGCGGATCATCTCCTTCGTCAGTGACTTTTCCAGGTTGATCAACAGTGTTTTATCAAAATTCAGGTAACTCATGTGCTTGTGGTATTTAGTGTTTCTGAAAACGATTGCAATTTAATAAAATTTAAATTCATTTGCAACGAAGTTATTAGAATTTTTTCTGTTTAAGAATCAATGAAAAATTAAATAACTGAAAGCTGAAACTTACATATTTTTACTACTTTTGCGAACGTTTTATTAAGCCTCTTTAGCTCAGTTGGAAGAGCAAATCATTCGTAATGATTAGGTCGTGGGTTCGAGTCCCATGAGAGGCTCACGTTAACTAATAAAGGCTGTCAGTATAACTGACAGCCTTTATTAGTTATTATCCATTGTGGATTGTTTGTAGGAAATCCGGAATTATTTCATTGCTTTTTCGAGATTGGCTTTTATGGAAGCAAGAAACTCCTGAGTGGTTTGATAGTGTTCACGGTTGACCTTGTCGCCGTGCACAAGAATTGCCAGGTCTTTCGTCATTTTACCACTCTCTACAGTAGCCACACACACTTTCTCCAGTGTATCCGCAAATCGGATTAATTCATTATTCCCATCCAGTTTGCCACGATGTGCCAATCCACGGGTCCACGCAAAAATGGAAGCAATCGGATTGGTGGAAGTTTCTTTCCCTTGTTGGTGTTGACGGAAATGGCGGGTTACAGTGCCATGTGCTGCTTCTGCCTCAACGGTTTTGCCGTCGGGAGTTACAAGTACCGACGACATAAGTCCGAGTGAACCAAAGCCCTGGGCAACAGTATCCGATTGCACATCGCCATCATAGTTTTTGCAAGCCCACACAAATCCACCGTTCCACTTAAGGGCCGAAGCTACCATATCGTCGATCAGACGGTGTTCGTAGCTTATTCCGGCGGCTTCAAACTTAGCCTTAAATTCTGTTTCATATACTTCCTGGAAGATATCCTTGAACCTGCCATCATATGCTTTAAGGATGGTATTCTTGGTCGACATATATAATGGCCATTTTTTCTCAAGGGCTACCTGAAAAGAGGAACGCGCAAAGCCGTAAATCGATTCATCAGTATTGTACATCGAAAGAGCTACACCATCTCCCTGAAAGTCGTATACTTCCCATTCCTGTGTTTCACCCTCTTCGTTGGTAAAGGTCATTTTTAATTTACCTTTCCCTTTAATAACCACATCGGTTGCCTTGTATTGATCTCCAAAGGCGTGACGACCAATTACGATTGGCGTGTCCCATCCGGGGACTAAACGCGGTACGTTGGAACAGATGATAGGCTCACGAAATACAGTCCCCCCAATAATGTTCCTGAGTGTTCCGTTGGGCGACTTCCACATCTTCTTTAATCCGAATTCTTGTACCCGGGCTTCATCAGGAGTAATAGTGGCACATTTGATACCTACATTGTATTTCTGTATGGCATGTGCAGCGTCGATAGTTACCTGATCATTGGTTGCGTCGCGGTTTTCCATCCCCAGGTCGTAATATTTAATGTCGAGGTCGAGGTAGGGGAGTATAAGTTGTTCCTTTATAAATGACCATATAATCCGGGTCATTTCATCTCCATCAAGTTCTACTACCGGATTTTGTACTTTTATTTTATTCATAGGTTGATTAATATAAGTAAGAAAGTCCGAAATCCTTTCACGACTTCAGACTTTCTTTTTTTATGATACTACTTAACGTTTGTTGAGTGGAATGAATGGTCTCTTGTCGCCTACATTCTTGTAGGCGGGACGAATAATCCGTTTGCTGGCGAAGTTCAGTTCTTCGATTCGGTGAGCCGTCCATCCGGTTACACGCGACATAGCGAAGAGCGGGGTGTACACTTCAGTAGGAATGCCCATTGTATCATATACAAAAGCAGAATAAAAGTCGACGTTTGTACACACCTGTTTGTTGATGTCCGAACCTTTGTAATTCATGAACGCATTGATTGCACGTTCTTCAAGTAATGCCAGGAAGTCGAACTCTTTCTGTTTTCCTTTTTCTTCAGCCAAGGAGCGGGCCAGTTCCTTCAGCAGGATAGCACGTGGGTCGGAGATAGTGTAAACAGCATGACCGATACCATAAATAAGACCGGTACGGTTATAGGCTTCCTTGTTCAACATTTTATTCAGGTAGTTGTCGATTTCCTTCACGTCCTTCCAGTTTTTGATGGCTTCTTTCAGGTGATCGAACATATCTTTCACTTCGATATTGGCACCCCCGTGTAACGGGCCTTTCAGTGATCCTATACCGGCAGCAATTGCCGAATAGGTGTCGGTCTGTGTGGAGCTTGTTACACGTACCGAGAAGGTAGAGTTGTTACCACCACCATGCTCGGCATGCAGAATCAGACAGAGGTCGAGCAATTTTACTTCCAGATCGGTGTAGCGGTTAGGACCTTTGATCATGTACAGGAAGTTTTCGGCAATTGAGGCACCTTCGAGTGGGTGACGAATATGGAGTGAGCGCCCTTGCTGGCTGTGACGAAGGATGTTGTAAGCATATGCTATGATAGTTGGGAATTTAGCTACCAGATCCACCGACTGGCGGATAAGGTTATCCCTCGAAATATCATCTGCGTTCGAATCAAAGGTGTACATCTCCAGTACGCTTCTGGCAAGAATATTCATAATATTATTACCTTCCAGTTCGATGATGTTCAATTTCATCTTTGGATCAAGTACCATCGACTCGTTCAGAATTTCTCTGAAAATACGCAGTTCTTCCTTGTCGGGAAGATAGCCTGATAGTAAAAGGAATGCTGTTTCCTCAAAGCCAAGACGATTTTCAGCTTCCAGTCCGTGAACCAGGTCTTCGAGGTCTATTCCGCGGTAGAATAATTTACCGGGTATGGGTTTAAGACCGCCTTCAGGAAGACGTTCATACCCTACTACGTCGCCCACTTTGGTTAGTCCGACTAGTACAC
>JAQUYE010000128.1 GCA_028691965.1 Paludibacter sp.
AGCATCCGGAGCGGGGATACCGCATCGCGGAGTCCTCACCGGACCTTTCCGAGGTGGCCGACCTCATTCTGAAGCATCATGAACGGTATGACGGCTCGGGTTACATGCTGGGACTTCCTGCTCTCCCAAATTACACCTCACCACTTTCCGTAATGTATCCGAACGGGCCGATCTGAATAAATACACCTATGTTCACGCGAATATCCGCGAACAGGCATCATGGGCGCACTCCGACAATAAGATGGGTGCTACCGAGAAGGCTATTCACCTGGTGCAGGCTGCCATTGCAAAAGCACATTATGCCGAAGCACTGGTATCGCCGAAGATTAAAACCGAAAAGCGAATTGCCGTAATAGGTGCCGGTGTAGCCGGAATGAAAGCGGCCTTGTCGCTCGCCGACAAAGACTGCGAAGTGATCCTTATCGAAAAGGAACCTTTTGTAGGGGGACGGGTTGCACAGTGGGACACGCTGTCGACTACCACCGAAACCGGTAAGGAAATGACTACCCGTCTGTACAACGAACTGCTCAAACGCGATAATATTACTATATTCACCAACAGCGAGTTGATATCCAACAAAGGCTCAGTGGGAAATATAGAAGTGGTGGTGCGCAAAACTCCCCGTTACGTGAAAGGCAGTTGTCACCCTGAAGATTTGAAACGGGCCATCGAAGTTTGTCCGGTAGAAGTACCCGACGAATTTAACTTCCGGCTTACCAATCGCAAGGCCATCTACAAAAACTACCCGAGCGAATATCCGCAGACACCGGTAATCGATATGAAAGCCTGTACCCGTTGTGGGGAGTGCGAGAAAGTGTGCACTGCGATCGATTTCACCGAAACGGCTGAGGAGTTCACCTTCCATGTAGGTTCAGTGCTGATGGCCACCGGGTTCGACTCCTACACACCTGCTTACGGAGAGTTCGGCTATGCTACATCCGACAAGGTAATCACCCTGCCGCAGTTCAAGCGCATGATCGACACCCAGGAAGGCAAACTCCTGCACAAGGGCAAAGAAGTACATAACATAGCCTATATCTATTGTGTAGGAAGTCGCCAGGAAGAAGGAGGAAACACTTATTGTTCGCGCAACTGCTGTACCTCCACGATTCATGCTGCCGTAACCGCAAAAGCCAGGTTCCCGGAAATTAATAATTTCCATTTCAACCGTGGCTTACGCACCTATGGTAAACAGGAAATACTGTATGCCGACTCCCTGCGTAACGGAGATATCTACCTGCAATCGTACGAAGACGGACCACCGACAGTGAGCACCAACGCTACCGGCACGACTACCGTTAAAATCAACGATATCCTCACAGCAAGCAAAGAACTGGAAGTAGATGCCGACCTGGTAGTACTGGTAACCGGTATGGTACCACGTGCCGACAATACAATTGGCTCCCTGTTCAAACTGCCCAAAGGGCGCGATCAGTTCTTCAACGAAATCCACATGAAGCTTCGTCCGGTCGAAACCGTAATCGACGGCATCACCATTGCCGGAGCCTGTCAGGGACCCAAGAACATTGCCGAATCGGTCAACTCAGCCTTATCTGCTTCCACCAAATCCTTCTCGATAGTGAACAAGGGTGAGCTGGAAACCGAACCGCTGATAGCCGTTATCAATCCCGACAAATGCACCTGGTGTGGAGCCTGCGAAGAAGCCTGTCCGTTCGATGCCATTCTGAAAACAGAAGCCGACGGTCGCACGATCGCTCAGATCAACAACTCAGTATGTAAAGGCTGCGGAATGTGTACTCCGGTATGCGAACCCGATGCCATTGATCTGATCGCCTGTTCGAGTGCCGAGATAATGAGTATGATAGATGCGTTGGCCTGATGTGTATAAAAAGAAAAGAATATGGAAGTAGAAAAAGGAAAAACTGCAAAATACCTGCGTGAGAAGCTGGGAGGAATCCCCGAGCAGGCAAAGGAACAGCTGAAGGAGTTCAATCAGCAAAAAAGGAAAATCATGGATGCACTCAAAGAAGAAGAGCTTACTGTGAAACAACTGGCTGACAAACTACAGATGCCTACCCACGATGTGATGTTCTACCTCAGTTCACTTGTAAAATACGGACAGGTGGCTGTGGGAGAAATAGATGATATGGATGAGTATTTTACGTACAAACTGAATAAATAATGGCTAAGATAAATCCTGCTTTTGGAAAAGAACTGCAAAAATTCGGTTCTGTAAATTTCAACGCCTGCTACAACTGTGGCAACTGCACGGCAGTATGTTCGTTGTCGACCACCGAAAATTCGTTCCCCCGCAACATGGTGCGCCTGAGTGCCCTGGGTCTCGAAGAAGAGATTCAGTCGTCGCTCAAGCCCTGGGAATGCTATTACTGTGGAGAATGTACCACCTATTGCCCCCAGGAAGCCAATCCGGGCGAGCTGATGATGGCATTGCGCCGTTACCTTACCTCCAAATACGACTGGACCGGTCTATCGGGACTGCTCTATAAATCACTGCCGACCACTATAGCAGCATTTATACTCGTATTTGCAGGTGTAATAGCCTTTGCTCTCTCTGTTAATTTTGAACTCGACACCCTTCTGCACATAGGGCATCTTTTTGAAATGATTGCTATCGGGACCATCGGTGTGGTAATACTCTTACCGAACATCCTCCGGATGTGGCACTACACCATCCTTAAACCGGGAGTAAAAGTACCTTTCAGGAAATACCTCAGCAGTATGGGCGAACTCTTTGTACACATGTTCACCCAAAAACGCGCACTCGGATGCGACGACAATCAGAAACGCTGGTTCGAGCACCTGATTCTGGTATTCGGATACCTGGCATTGCTCTTTACTACCGTGTTCCTCAACTGGTTCTCGACCGAATCGGTGTTCGTACAGGTGTTTGGTTACCTGGTAAGTGCCATCGTATTTGTAGTCACCATCGATTTCGTATCGGGCCGTGTAAAGAAGAACAAAGAAGTAAACAAGCACTCGCAACCCTCCGACTGGCTGTTTGTAATCTGGTTGTTCCTGATGGGCTTCACCGCCTTTATGGTACGCCTGTTTATCGACTTCGACTGGCTGGAAAGCAACAAATGGCTGTACATCTTCCACTTCACCGTACTGGCGCAATGGGCCTTGCTGATTGTACCCTTTGGTAAATGGACGCATTTCCTGTACCGCTCGTTTGCCATGTACTTTGCCCGACTGAAAGAGTAGAAAGAGCTAATGATTCACTAAAAGCTGCCCGGTTCGTTGAAAAATGAACCGGGCAGTTCGGTGAACTGGTTCCCCTTTTATTGTTTAAAACGAAATAGTTATACCAAACCTGATATCATGATAAAGCTGGTCGATAGGCACCAAAGGAGCCGAGTCGTAGATATTCTGATACAATAACCTTAACCCCAGGTATTGGGTTACATTAAAAGTTAAATCGAAACTACCGGCAAGTCGATGGTTGCTAAAGAAATCAGTAAGATTCGGCTGATAATATCCACTAATATCCAAATCGAACAATTCCCCCAGACTTTGTTTAAAGCTTACATAAGCATTGCCCCTGATTCTACTTGCTTCTACATCCGTTCGATCTGCAGGCAACAAATCAGCAGGTACCCCTGAATAATTCCAGCGTTCAAATTCGTACAAACCGCCAACACCCAAAAAAATACCTGTACCTTCTGTCACCAAAGCTCTCCAACGCAGGTTCATTCCCCCTGCATATTTTCTTTCCAATCCTCTGGTTTCATTCCAGTGCATCTGATAGAAGGGCTCAATTGCAATTTTCCTACTGCGAAGGTTAAGATATTCAACATATAAAAAACCCCCACTCATAATTTGCTCACTCCCGAATAAACTATATTCAATTTTATTCGCAATCGTAAAACCATGATTTCTTATTCGTACAGAAACATCAGCTGTATTTTCGATTTGCAGAAAGTCTTCTTTCACATTACGGTACCTGAAGCTGGGAGTAAAATTCCCTTTTATAACTTTTGTAGTATCAATTATCACATTAAAATTCTCGGTATGAAGCACCTGAAGATATGCCTTTTGGGGCAATAACAGGATCAACCCAAGTAGAATGAAAGTAAAAGATGATGTTTTCATAGACTTTTAAATACAACAGAGTTTCCACTACATGTGCAAGTCCTGTCAATTGATTATGAAAATAATGATTTTAGTTGATCAAATCCTTCCTTAAAAGAATAGGAAGCCGCAGAAAAAGCCTCTTTTGTTTCTTCCCATTTGTCTTCAGCAGCATTTTCAATTTCGTTGTACTTCGCCTTCAAGTCGGCTTGCCTGGATTCTAAGTCTTTGATAGCTTCATCGTACTTTGACATAACATCCTCTTTTACCGATTCTTTTTTGGCTTTTAGCTCGTTGATTTTAGCAGAAATTTCATCAATGGTTTGGTTAGCTTTCGCTTTAAATTCTTCCTTGTTCATGGTAATAGTTTTTAAAATGAATACTTATTCCTATTTTTACGTAGTTTTTCTGTTTCGTGTCAGGTTTTTTTTGAAAAAACAGGATAATCGTGGTTGATGTGTTATTTTTGTTATTTATAACGACACAATGTCATAAATTGTTCCAGCTACTTTAAACACTTGAGTTTAAAATTTCCGGCTAGCATTAGAACCTCGTTAAGGATAACAGGCAGTCAAAACATGTGCAAAAAAACAGCTTAAAAAAAACTACCGCAACAAAAATCCTTCATAACAGAATATTCAAGTACAACATACTTCAACTCTATGATTATACTCAGCAAAAAATCAACCCACCGCTGGTCCTACTGGAGGACCAAAAGTAAGCTCTTCTTTTGTTTAAGCTCCGGAGCTTTATATGCTGTTTTGGCATTTATTGTCAGCCTGATAATCCGGGTAATAACAGGATTCGACGATAGCAGTCTGGAAGCAAGTCTTGGAATAGCGTTGGGTTCGTTTCTGGGGGGCTCCTTTATGAGCATTGCGCTGTGGTACGAAAACGAGCGAAGATATAAAAGGTGGAAGCTGAAGTGATTTGTGGTTTACACATACTACCGTAGCATGCCACTTTGTACCTACCGATTATCTCTACTCTTTAAAGACTCCTCGCCCGAAGGATACATAGATCCCTATCCCGGCAATTTACCGAAACTGACTAATCAACAGGAGCTAACAGCTAGTATACTACCACGTGCAGCGACCTACATCGGCAATGCAGGTTGGCTACATCGGCAATGTAGATGGGCTACATCGGCAATGCAGGTTGGCTACATCGGCAATGCAGGCGGGCTACATCGGCAATGTAGAATTTCGCTGCCTCCGTGAGAATTGAACGTTAGTACCGGCCATTGACCTGTAAGCTTCCGCAGGAGCACCTAAAACCCTCCGGCAATGCTTTTAGGTTCAATAATCGGCCTTCTTCTTTTAGTTTGGAACATATTTAGTATTTTTGAAGTCTGAATCCCTACGATTCGGCTTAAGCACCATGAAAAAAATCGTACTTACTCTTCTGGTAATAGCGGCAGCAGGTAACCTTACACTGTTGCAGGCATCCGACAATCACAATTACCCCATCTCTCCCGTGCCGTTTACACAGGTAAAAATTACAGAGGGCTTCTGGGGCCAACGCCTGAAAGCCAGCAGGGAAGTTACCATCCCGCTTGCCTTCAGTAAGTGTGAGGAGACGGGTCGGTACGAGAATTTCGTGAAGG
>JAQUYE010000037.1 GCA_028691965.1 Paludibacter sp.
ACAATTGCATGCTCCTATTACTATGGCACTGGACCCAACAACCAGTACAACCCACGTGTATGCCTACGAATGGCCGGGACGCATACAGCAAAGTGGAATTGAACAAATGACACTTGCTTCGGAGTTTAATCCGGAACTTCCGACCGACGAAGACCATAGCTGGACAGGTATCTATGTAGACAATGCGGAGGATTGCTGGATACGAAAGGTGTCGTTGCATCATTTTGCAGGATTTGGGGTTATTTTACACAGTGGAACATCACATATCACGGTAGAAGAGTGCATCGTAAAAGCCCCTGTGGCAGAAAACGGCGGGCATCGTAAGATCGGTTTTTATACCGCCGGCCAGCTAAACCTCATTCAGCGTTGTCATACAGAAGACCTGCGAAACGATTATGTTGCCGGGTATGGAGCTCCGGGTCCGAATGCATTCGTACAATGCGACAGTCGTCGTTCTGCCAGCTTCAGTGGGGCTATCTCCTCCTGGGCTCCCGGCTTGTTATTCGACCTGGTCAATATTGATGGTAACTCCCTTAGCTTTAAAAATCTCGGACAACATAATGCCGGTGCCGGATGGAATACTGCGAATAGCATGATGTGGCAATGTACAGCTGCCGAACTCGAATGTTACTCTCCAACCGCTGATGGCATCAACAGAGCCTATGGCTGCTGGGGCCAATACTCCGGTAATGGTGAATGGTTTGAGGCCGACAGCCATATTCAGCCAAGGAGTTTGTTTTACACCCAGCTGAAAGAACGCCTGAACAGGAATTCGGACGAACAGGCTAAACTGATGCCTTTAAATACAAATGCAACCAGCAGTCCGACCATCGTACAGGCAGCAATTTTAACTAAGGAAGCAAATAAGCCGGTAATGACAATCGAACGTTGGATTAATGAACAAGCAGTACTAACTTACAAGGAAGATAAGCTCAGTAAGAAGAAAGCTAAGAAGCCGGTAGCGTTCCAATTTAATCCGAAATCCACAGCATGTTCAACAGGGTCTCAAATTCCTGATTTCAGCATTAAAGATGGTAAATTAATGGCCGACAATCAACTGATAACCGGCGCTAAACACGACATCCAATGGTGGAGTGGTAAAACAAAACCTTCTTTTCTGACCGGAAACCGAAGCAAGGCACATATTACCCGCTTTGTTCCGGGACACGAAGGCTTCGGTCTTACCGACCGTATAGATAGTGTTGTAAACCAGCTGAGCCGACAAGGAGTTGCCGTATTGGAACACAACTATGGTCTGTGGTACGAGCGCCGCCGCGATGATCACCAGCGTATTCGCAGAGCTGACGGAAATGTGTGGGCTCCCTTTTACGAACAACCATTTGCCCGTAGCGGAAAGGGGACGGCCTGGGACGGACTTACCAAATACGACCTTAACCGTCCCAACGAATGGTACTGGAACCGCTTATCGCTTTATGCCGAAAAAGCAGCCCCCAAAGGTATGTTGCTTTTTCATCAGATGTTCTTCCAGCATAATATACTGGAAGCAGGAGCACACTGGGTAGATAGTCCGTGGCGTACAGCTAACAATATAAACAACACTGATTTTCCTGAACCGGTACATTTTGCCGGCGATAAACGTATATTCTATGCCGAAATGTTCTACGACACCACACATCAGGTACGTAAGGAACTTTACCGTAGCTATATCCGCGAAGGACTTAACAGACTTAGCAAGCACCCGAATGTGGTTCATTTGTTAAGTGCCGAATATACCGGCCCCTTGCACTTCATGCAGTTCTGGCTGGATGTAATCCGTGAATGGGAGCAAGAAACAGGACTTCGTCCATTGATTGCGCTGAGTGCAACTAAAGATGTTCAGGATGCCATTCTTAATGATCCGGTACGTGCGGCTGTAGTTGATATTATTGATATCCGATACTGGCATTACCGCGAAAATGACACTGTATATGCACCTGCCGGAGGTCAGAACTTAGCACCACGACAACATGCACGTCTGGTAAAAACTGGTAAAACAACTGCTGTCGAGGTTTTCAGGGCTGTGAATGAATACAGGTTGCGGTATCCTGATAAAGTAGTTTTCTACTACGGACAGAGTTATCCACAGGCTGCTGAAGCAGTGCTGAATGCAGGCGGATCGCTACCTGTACTGAGACGATAGTTTACTGTTCGAACTAATAGTCGTTGGTAAAATCTGATAAACTCAAATCGAAGGTATACCGACATATGGGCTATTTGTTAATATTATGTTATAAAACATATTACCAATTATTACCATCAAAATAACAGTTTTTGCCATTCTTCCATTCTTAGACTATCTATTTTTGAGCCATCAATTCAAACGGCTCTAATACATTTTCAAAAATGGAAAACAATTACTCGAACCGACAGAACAACGCAGAACAACAGACAGCAGAACTGATTCTTAAATTCAGGAGTAACGACACACGTGCGTTCAATGAATTGTACCATATGCATGTAAACATGCTCTATAATTATGGTAGTCGCCTTACACAGGATTCTGAATTACTGAAGGACTGCATACAGGAAGTTTTTATTAAGATTTACCATAAACGTTCTGAGATTGAGAACATCCAGAATCTGAAATCCTATCTCCTGATTTCCCTTAAAAACAAGTTGTGTGACGAAAGTCGCCGTCGTGTTCATCTATCGGATGTAGCAGTAGAAGAACTCAGCATTGTGGCCCATGAACATGTTGAAAAAGACTATATAAATATGGAAGCTGCACACAACCTGAAACAATTTGTAAGCAGACTACTTGATAAGTTATCGCCTCGTCAGCGTGATGCCATTGAATTATATTACATCCAGGAGAAGAAATACGAAGATATCTGCGAAATTATGCAGATGAATTATCAGTCGGTACGTAACCTTATCCACAGGGGAATGCTACGTATGCGGGCTTGTGCAGTTTAAAAAAGATTATTGAGGTATTAAAAGATTGTTGAGTACAAATCACATGGCCGTTCGTTTTATGAAAAACAACGGCCATGCGTATGAAAGGACATCACCACATTAGAACAGAGGAACTACTCCTGAATGAGTCGTTTATTCACTTTGTGGTAGCTCCAACCCAGGAACTTACTACGCACTGGACACACCAGTTCCGCTTGCACCCCGAACTGATTGCAAGTGCCAACGAAGCAGCTGCAATTATTAGCGATCAACCTGCAGAGTCCGCTCTCAGCAAACAAGAAATCATGGAAATGTTTCACCGCATCCTCGAACAATGCGGTGTGCCTGTAGCCTGACTTGTTAATCCCGGAATTCTTTCCATCCCGACCAACCATCATGTCCTTTCAACACTCTGTCGACAGTTAATTTACGTGCTTCACGTGATGATAAAGATCGTGACCAGGAAGCGCGTGCCGACAGGTCGGCACCTTTGCCAGTATTCTTATATTCAGCATAACGGGCAGTTTTCTCATTGTCGGGATTCCTCCAGTTTTCCCATCCCTGTGGATGAATTCCTTCAGGTAATTCAGAATTACGGAATACAGTCATCGCATACGCTCTCCAGGGGCGACCGAGGTACATTTTGTCAACTCCATCAGCCAATGTCAGGGTGCATTTATTAAAGATAAAGCCATAGGGCTGATTTTCGGGAGTGGATGCAGCAGTAATGTATGAGTTGCGTTTACTGTGAATCTGACATTGTTCAAACCATGCAGTTGATGGTCCGAATATATAATCGGTAGTTCCTTCAATATAACAACGGTAAAAATATTGCCGGCAATCAGCTCTTCCACCGTAATACGTATCCTGATTACCCAACAGACGGCAGTTAGCAAAAATAATTTTATCTCCCTCTACATGTACAGCAACGGCCTGTCCGAGTTGCTCTGCAGCATTTTCAATGGTTATGTTCTCAAGAATAATTTCACTTCCGCCAATCTTTAAGGTATAGGTTTTAAAGGTACCCATCTTGTTTATATTGGCATGATCGTACCAAACCAGAATAGTTTCATGCTTATCCTCTCCAACTATTCTCACCCTTGTTGTATGCGTGGGGATTATAACCTTTTCCTTATATACCCCCTTTTTAACGTGAATGGTTACCCAACCGGCAGGATCAAAAGCTCTAACGCTGTTAATGGCTTCCTGTAACGATGTAAAATCACCTTTCCCGGATAAGTCGACGGTTATTTCCCTGGCCGAAAGTGACACACTCACACTTAACAAGACGATTACTAAAAGGACATTAATTGATTTCATACGATGCTCTGTTTTTTACGAGGCACGAAGTTACAAATATTTTTTGATGACTAAAACAGAAGGTCATTATCTTCGTTATAAACTCACCAAATTGAGTACAAAAAGGGCCTGTCGACCGTTTGAAAATCAGTTTAAACTCCACAATATGATGAAAAAATACTCAGGAGTTATTGTTCCTGCAATAACTCCTTTCAACGCAGACTTAAGTATCGATACGCTGGCTGTTGCTAATCTGATGAAGCGCTTTGCTGCTAACGGCCTCCACCCATTGGTACTGGGAACCACCGGCGAATCCCCACTCATCAACACCGAAAAAAGTATTCAGGTGGTACAAACTGCTGTTGCAAACCGGGGTGAAGGGCAATTGATTTACGCCGGATTAGTAGGTAATCAACTCGACGAAATGATCGACAGGGGGAATCGCTATATTGCCCTGGGTGCTGATGTTGTTGTGGCAACCTTACCATCCTATTATATATTGACCCCTGATCAGATGGAGAGATTTTACACTACCCTCGCCGATCAGGTGAATGGTCCGGTTATGATGTACAATATCAAGGCTACTACTCAAATGTCAATTCCTGTAGAAGTAGTCGATCGACTGAGTAATCATCCCAACATAGCCGGGTTGAAAGACTCGGAAAGGGATGAAGAGAGGATGCTGGGCTTTTGCAAGCAGTACCGTGAACGACCCGACTTCTCTTACTTCTGCGGATGGGGCGCCCGATCGGCCGGCAGTCTGGAAGCTGGTGCCGACGGCATTGTTCCCAGCACCGGAAATCTGGTTCCTGAAATGTATGGCGAACTATATAAGGCAGCACTGGAAGGACGATGGGACGACTGTAAGCATTGGCAGGCCGAAACCGACAAGGTTGCTATATTGTATCAAAAAGATTGTACACTTGGTGAATCTCTCAAAAAATTAAAAACCATGATGAAGGCAAACGGATGGTGTACGGATACCATGATGCCTCCTCTTAATTAATATACTATGATACACTGGATCGACACTCTTATTGTATTACTATCCATTGCCCTTACCATTGGTATGGGACTCTATTTTGCCAATCGCCAGAAAAGTTCAGCCCACTACTTTTCGGGAGGAAAAAACATCCCGGCATGGGCTATCGGCATGTCAATATTTGCAACACTGATAAGCAGCGTTACATTTCTTGCATATCCTTCAGCAGCCTACAAATCAAACTGGATACTATTGGTACAGGGACTAATGGTGCCTATCGTATTAATAGGTATTATAAAATACATTGTACCCCTATTTCGTAAAAGTATCCAACTCAGCACCTACGAATATTTCGAACGCAGGTTCGGAGTTGGGGCGCGAATCTACAGCTCGCTGGCATTTGCCCTTACTCATTTTTCGAAGATGGGTACTGTACTCTATCTGATAAGTCTGGCACTCAGCAGTTTTTCAGGCATGTCGGTTACAACAATTATCATTCTACTCAGCATAACCATTATCATTCTTACCTTCTTTGGAGGAATCGAAGCAGTAATCTGGATGGATGTTGTTCAGGGTTTCCTCCTAATTGCCGGGGGCTTATTCAGTGTTTCCGTTCTCTTATTTAAACCCGACATGGGGGCAGGTATGATGATCTCCGAAGCTATAAGCATGAAGAAGATTGACCTCGGCCCTTATCATTTTAGTCTGACGGAACTAACGTTCTGGGTGATGGTAATCAATGGGGTTTTCTATGCACTGCAAAAATACGGCACCGACCAGACCATTGTACAACGCTACCTTACAGCCAAATCGGATAAGGATGCCAAGAAAGCGGCCTATATGGGTGTACTGGCAAGTGTCCCTGTATGGACCTTATTTATGCTTATAGGATCCCTGCTGTTTGTATTCTACAACAGCGGTCAGGCTGTTTTGCCCGAAGGAATGAGCTCTGATCAGGTATTCCCTTATTTTATTCGAACACAACTACCGGTAGGAGCTATCGGCTTAGTACTGGCCGGACTGGTAGCCGCTGCTATTTCGAGTCTCGACTCGGATATGAACTGTATAGCTGCAATCGGCGTGCAAGATTTCTATCTGAAGTTAAAGCCCGATTGCACCGACAAGCAGAAACTAAGAATGGGAAAATGGCTGGTGCTGGCTTCGGGAGTTGCCATGATGGCAGTTGCTTTACTTTACGTTGCATGGGAAGGAGAAGGCGTTCTTGGAGTGGTGTTTGAATTATACGCCATTTTCTCTGCCGGAATTGTAGGTATTTTCCTGTTGGGACTACTAACCCGCAGAGCTAACAAAAAAGGATTGTACACCGGTCTGGTTGTATGCGTTATGTTTACTGCCTATGCAGTACTCACCAGCACTAAAATAGGTGATCGACTGATACTTGATATGGGTGCCTGGAACTTTACCCAGCACAAATACATGCTGGGAGTTTACAGTCATCTCATCGTCCTCGTGGTAGGATACATCGCGAGCTTTTTCTTTAAAAGTGAGAAAGCAGATAAATCATTAACTTTGTACGGATTTTTACATCAGAAATGAGAACTATACAACTTCAACTCCCCGCGTCCATAATCACCGGAGCAGGGGTTATAAACGACCTGGCCAACGACAGGAATATTGTTGCCAGTCAAAACTTACTTTTTCTTACAGCTGCACCGCTTGAATCCATGTTGCAACCGGTTGTCGATACCCTCAAGGCGAATCACACCCTACAAGTCATTGTTTACGATTTCCCCGGAGAACCCACCTTTGATCTTATCCGGGAATTACTCGACCAGCTGACTGTTCAACCCGATTGTGTTATCGGAACCGGTGGTGGGAGTGTGCTCGATTGTGCCAAGCTACTGGCAGCGCTTTGCAGTCGCACGCAAACACCCGAAGAAGTAGTGGGTATGCAACTCGTAAAGCCACGCACTACCCGCCTCATCTGTATACCAACCACGGCTGGCACGGGAAGTGAAATGTCACCCAATGCTATCTTCCTCGATACTGCATCCCAGGCCAAGAGTGCCGTTATCAGTAAAGAACTCGTACCCGATGCAGCCTACCTTGATCCGGAACTAACTTTCGGACTACCAGCCCGCCTAACGGCCGAAACCGGCATGGATGCGCTTTCTCATTGTATTGAAGCCTATACTAATATAAACGCACATCCCATGATCGACCTCTATGCATTGGAGGGAATACGCCTTATAGCTGCCAATCTGCTTCGGGCCGTTAAAGCAGGAGACGACACCAACGCACGCTCTGCTCTGCTGTTAGGATCAATGTATGGAGGAATTTGCCTTGGACCCGTAAACACAGCAGCAGTACATGCATTATCGTATGGATTAGGAGGCAAATATCATATTTCACACGGACTGGCAAATGCTATTTTACTTCCTTCTGTTATGGAATTTAACGCTCCTGCGTCGCCCGACCGTCACGCTGAAGTTGCCCGTGCACTTGGTGCTGTCGGGTCAACTAACGAAGCACTGATACGCAACGGTATCAACCTGTTACGTCAACTTGCAATTGATTGTGGAATTCCACAACGACTTGGCGAAATCGGGATAACACAGGATGCCATTCCCGAATTGGTAGAAATCGCCATGAAAGTAACACGATTACTGAACAACAATCCAAGAAAAGTAAGTGCTGAAGATGCCAGCGCTATTTATCAGCAATTAATTTAATAATAAGATGCACGCTAAAAATCTCCCCATTATAGGAATTAGCATGGGTGATCCGGCAGGTATTGGACCGGAAATCTGTGTAAAGACCCTTGCCGACGTAAAAATATACAGTCAGTGTCGCCCCCTGGTAGTCGGCGATGCTAAAACGATAGAATTGGCCATACGTCAGTTCATACCAGCACTTTCAGTTCGTTCAATACAATCAGTTGCCGAAGCTCGTTTTAAGTATGGAGTTATTGATGTGTTTGACCTTAACAATGTAAAGCAGGATGAGTTAACTCCCGGCGAAACATCAGCTATGGCAGGACATGCAGCCTTTGAAGCTGTTCAAAAAGTGATTGAGCTGGCGATGTCAGGTGAGATCGATGCTACTGTTACCGCACCGATTAACAAAGAATCAATTCACATGGCCGGACATCACTTCTCCGGACATACCGAAATCTATGCTCACTATACCAACACTTCCAACTACGCCATGTTGCTGGCTGATGAGAACCTGCGGGTAATTCACGTTACTACGCATGTTTCACTGCGCAAAGCCTGTGACTTATGCCGTAAAGAGCGGGTAATGAACGTAATTGAATTACTTAATGAAGCATGTGTTCAATTCGGCATACCATCTCCTAAAATTGGCGTTGCCGGACTGAATCCTCATGCAGGCGAGAATGGTTTGTTCGGCGACGAGGAAATCAACGAAATCATTCCTGCTATCCAGGCGATGAACGCCAGGGGCTATAATGTACAGGGGCCGGTTCCACCCGACACCCTGTTTGTAAAAGCAGTACAGGGAAAATTCGACGGATGTGTTGCCATGTACCACGACCAGGGGCATATCCCATTTAAACTGGAAGGATTTCAGTGGGACAACGAGAAGCAGACCATGAAAAGTGTTAAGGGAGTCAATATCACATTGGGACTGCCGATCATTCGTACTTCGGTAGATCATGGAACTGCCTTTGAAATTGCATGGCAGGGCATCGCCTCGGCCGATGCTTTACGTATCGCTATCGATTATGCCATTCGCCTGTCGCATTCAAGACGAAATAAAACCAACTAAAAACAATGATAGTAGTTCTGGCTGATGATATAACAGGGGCTGCCGAAATCGCCGGAGTAGCATTGAATTATGGTATACAATCCGACTTTCTGCTATCAGAAGATGGATCCCTGCCAACTCAAACATGCGACTCCGGGAAAGAACTTGTTATCATCAGCACTAACAGCCGGTCACTCACCGAACAGCAAGCACTGACAGTTTACGAGCGTCTGATAGAGGGGATACATAACTACTATTCAGAACCGATCCGGTTTTTCAAAAAGTGCGACTCGGTACTTCGGGGCTATGTACTTACTGAATTAGTGCCTCTGATCAGATTATCCGGCAAAGTTGTACTTCAGCCGGCAAATCCAACGGCACAACGTATCATTTCGAAGGGACTTTACCTGGTTGAAGGAGAGCCTATACATACAACCCCATTCTGCAGCGATCCCGACTTCCCGGCAGTAACGGCAGATGTCGGCCAGCTGTTACAGACAAGAAACCCCTTGTTTTTTACTTCATCCGACTATACATTAAAGCTTAACACCGGAATTAAAGAACATTCACCCAATGGTGTATACCTTACTGATTGTAACTCTGAAGAGGATATGATGAGACTGCTGAACTCATTACCTTCCGAAAGTGACAATATTACCTTCGCCGGGAGTTCGGCTTTTTTCGGACAGTACCTGCAATGCATTCACACCAAAAAACAAGCACTTAAATCCGATGGAGAAGTTTCGACCAACAAGCGAACATTTCTGGTGCTTGCAGGGAGTGCCCACAACTCTTCTGTCGAATTAAGAAGGCAATTCGAAAAGGCAGGCATGCCCGTAATATGCTTCAACGATGAACTAAGAAAAGAAAACTTCAACATAAAGGAGTTGGACAAACTGACTGCTCAACTAACTGAGGCATACAGGCGAAACCTCAATCAACCAACGGCTACTATTCCGGATAACTCCGGACTTCCACCCTGTTTCCAATCCGGAAGAGGAATATTAGTGATGATAGGAGGTGATAAAGTTGAATTTAATGGTGCGGCTTCTGTGCTCAACCAACGCTTGTGTTCGGTTGCGTCCGACTTTATCAGAAGCTGCGAAATCAAGGAAGTATATTGTAGCGGAGGGGCAACAGCCTGGGAGTTATTACACCAGATGCAATGGAAGCAACTTATTCCGGAAAGGAGCATTGCTCCCGGAGTGCTCCGGATGGCCGTGGATGTAAAAGCAGGGAACTACCTGACTATAAAGCCCGGTAGTTATCCCTGGATGTGAAAAGGATTCAGGCAAACTGAATCAGTATACGAAACACCTTTCCGGGGTCTTTTTGCCAGAATTCGAGTGCTTCCTGTGCTTTTTCAGGTGAAAACACAGCACTGACAAGCTTTTCTTTCGGACAGGTACCGCGCTTCATGTATTCCATTACGGCACGGAAATCTTCCGGCATAGCATTACGTGAACCACGAATATCAAGTTCCTTCTGAACAAAGTACTTGGTTTCAAAGGCTACCTCCTGCTTGGCATAGCCGATACATACCACCCTACCGGTAAAAGCCACTTCATTAACCGCCATCTGATAAGTAACCGGAGCGCCAACGGCTTCCACCACTACATCAGGTCCATGACCACCGGTAATCTCTGCCAGCTTTTCGTGCACATTCTCAGTACTGCTGTTAATCGTATAATGCGCTCCTAATTCCTTCGCAAGGGTAAGTTTAGTATCATCCACGTCGACTGCCACAACACGTGCACCCCGCAGGGCAGCCCGTACTACGGCTCCCAGACCAATCATTCCGCATCCGATTACCATAACTGTATCCAGATCCGACACCCCGCCACGGGCCACAGCATGAAAACCTACACTCATCGGTTCAACCAGTGTAAAATCAAAAGGCGAAAGCGAACTATCGACCAAAACTTTTTGCCAGGGAACAGCTATATACTCTGTCATAGCTCCATCACGCTGAACTCCAAAAGTCTGATTGTACCTACAGGCATTCGGTCGACCGTTGCGACAGGAAGAACAGCTTCCACAGCTGGTATATGGATTGACAGTACAAGCCATTCCGGCCTGTATATGATCCGGAACATCTGTTCCTGTAGCAGCAATTGAAGCCCCGATTTCATGTCCGGGAATAACCGGCAACTGAACCATCGGGTTCTTACCTCCGAAGGTATTCAGATCCGAACCGCAATAGCCTACATAATGAATTTTCACTAACACATGGCCGGGTTTTACTTCCGGCTTCGGAATTTCAACGAGCTTAACATCTCCAGCTTGTATAATCTTAACTGCTTTCATTTCTATTGTTGTATAAATTAATCTTCAACCATATTCTTAATGTAAGGAAGCTGCCGGGCATTTTCAAATCCGTAAAACGCAGCAGCATTCACTCCGAGAAACAATGCTTTGTCATGTTCCTGCAGTTCTGTAGTTCGCTCCAGAAAATCCCATGACATACGATAGGTGATGGCTGTCATCGTGCGGGGATAATCGGAGCCCCACATTAACTTATCCATTCCTACAAGCCCGGCAGCTTCCCGAATGGCACTAACCGCCCCCTGATAAGGATAAAATTCGGAATGAAAAAGCCAGGTTATACCACCCGACTCAATCCGCACATTGGGGTGACGAGCCAGGCGTATTTGCTCCAGCCACCCCTTACGGGTAACCATCCCAAAATGTCCAACGGCTATCTTCAGAGATGGGAAGGCGGCAATCAGCTCTTCCATCTCAGCAACCTGTTCATCACCATCTGCCAGATCAATCGATAAAATCATCTCCTTATCCTGCATATAAGCAAATACGTCCATCAAACGATTATCCGTTAAATATGTTCGGTCTGCCGGAGTAATTAACCGACCTGCAGGTAGCTTAGCAGCACGAAAACCTTTCAGGTGCGCCTGTTGTACATGGGTAACAAAATCCTTTTCGCGGGGATCTATCAACGCACAACACAGAAGTCGGTCGGGATGTTCCTGCTGAACCTTCAACAGATAGTCATCCTGATTTCCATCAATAAATTCCTGGGTTATAACAGCAGCAGATACCTGAGCATAGTCCATATTGGCAATCAGCATCTCAGCCGTATTCCGTCCATCTGTCATATACGGCGGCATCATCTGCCTGATTTCTCCAAAAAACTCACTTCGTCCCCCTTCAAGCGAACGAACGGCCTGCCCGTTTACTGTCGTATCTTGATTCAACCACAAATGCGCATGCGCATCGATTATCGTATAGCTCATACTTTTAGTTATAAATAAGGGTAGTCTTCCCGAATCAGTCCCTGTTGTTTCATTTCTTTCCAAAAACCGGAGGGCACCTCTGCATACACCGCGTCTACATTTTGTTTAACATTCTGCGGCTTCGAAGTGTTTAGTGAAATACTTGCCACGCCCGGTACGGAGCGACCAAACTGAATACAGGCAACTGAAGGTGAAAGCCGGTAATGTGTGCACAAGTCCGTAAAGCGGGTCCTCCACTCAAACAAAGCTTTATGCTCATTCGTATCTGGCTTAATCAACTCATAGTCGAAATAGGCTCCGCCAATCAGAAATCCGGCATGAAACACTGCCGAGTTAATAATCTTAACTCCCTTCTGATGCAAATCAGCCATAAAGTCAAGCAACTGCTGAGGGTGTTGCAGTATAGTCATGCTATTGGCAAACATAACCCAATCGAGCCGGGTAAGGGCATCTATCTCTTGTATCACCTTCCAATCCTTGGAACCTACTCCTACCGCGGCAACCTTTCCTGCAGCTTTCAACTCATGCAAAGCACGATAGGCTTCAGCGATATCCGTCAAACGACTCTGTCGGTCTGCCGCATCCGCAGCGCCTGCAAGGTATTCATCCGGATCGTGTACCGAGACTAACTGAGGCAGGTAAGTACCCCCCAACAAAGCGTTTCCCTGTTCGTAGCATTCAAGAATTCCCCTATAGCTAATATCCTGAACAGCGTCGTGTTCAATATCCATCCATACTCCTTGTTCAAAGGTAGGTTCAGGTGTTGTCAGTGGAACCCTTTTCCACCCTAATTTATTACTGATGACCACTTTTTCGGGAGAAACATCAAGCCGGCCAAGGCATTCACCTAACTTTTCCAATGCCAGTCCGGCACCGTACTTACCGGCCGAATCGAAGATTACAGGTACCGGACTATGGCGTACTGCTTCAGCAACGATCTCCAGTTTTACTTCATCCGAAAGAGCTGCATACAGGTTTCCAAGCGCACTTGTACCAAAAATAATACGTGGCCATTCTGTCTTTAACAATTGATTCATTATCTTTACCTGAAATTTGAAGTTAATGTCCAAAAATACGTACGAAAAGTCAGCTTGTACCACAGCAGTTGTTTAATTTAATAAAATTTAATAGCTGAAAGTTTAACATATCACTGATTACAAATTCATGTCATTTACGTCTTATGGGCGTAAACGTATTAAACAAAAAACCATAATGAACCTCAGAACAAATCGAATTTCGCGATTTACACTCCTGTCGTCAGTACTACGCACTGCTCTTACATCAGTGGCAATCGCTTTGATGCTGACTGCACCACATGCAGTTAATGCACAGTCGGCTGCTCAGCAAATCAACGTAAAAGCCAGTGTGGTGGACGAAAAGAACGAACCGGTAATCGGTGCTACTATCAAAATAGAAGGCACAACAGCCGGTACTGTTACCGACCTTAACGGGGTATTTCAGATAAAAGCAGCTTCTAACGCAACCATCAGCATATCGTACATTGGTTACGTTACCCAACAGTTTCGGGCCAATCAGGTTCCCGGCCTGATTACGATGGCAGAAGAAGCCGAACGACTCGAAGAGCTGGTAGTAGTGGGATACGGTGCTGTAAAACGCGCCAACCTGACCGGTGCAGTTGCCAATATCGACATGAAGGAAGTTGCCGACATTCCGGCTCCAAACCTCGCTTCAGTATTGATGGGTACCATGCCCGGCGTAAAAGTGGGTGAATCAACCGGTAACGTTATCGGCAACACCACCGTTCAGATTCGTATCAACGGATCCTGGAACGCAGAAGCTCCTCTTTTCGTAATCGATGGTTTCATCAGGGATTTGGATGCGTTTAACATGCTCGACCCATCGGAAATTGAAAACATCTCTGTATTGAAAGATGCCTCTGCAGCCATTTATGGGGTACGTGGTGCCGGAGGTGTATTGTTGGTGACAACCAAAAAAGGAAAAGCCGGAAAGACAAAAGTAAGTTATTCAACTTCTTTTGGATTTAACCAGGGAGTTAATATGCCTGAAATGATGAGTGCTTACGAACATGGAGTTGCCCTTAACGATTTATGGCAACAACAAATCACTTATCAGGGAGCCAATGCTGCCGATAAGAAATTCTTCACTCAGCAGGAGCTGGAAACCATGAAGGGACTGGATTACAACTGGCTGGATCAGGCATGGAAGAATTCCGGAAATATGCGTCATACGCTCAACATCAGCGGAGGTAATGAAGATGTTCGTTACTTCATCGGAGGTTCTTATATGTGGGCTGATGGTAATTTCCAGAACCTGAACATGAACCGCTACGGTTTACGTGTAGGGGTTGATGCAAAAATGGCCAAAAACCTGAATGCCAGCTTTAGCATGAACTACAACGATAAAAGCACGGAGATGCCACTTAACCAGCGTGATGCTGAACCGGAACGTATGTACGGAACATTTAGCGACCTGGCCCGTGCACCTAGATTCACACCTGCCTACATTGATGGTGTACCAGTTGGTAACTCAATTTCTTCGAACGGTTCTCACCCGCTTGAGATGATGAATTCCGGTTCTTACCGCCGCAATAAAAGCAGCGACATGTCGGCCGGCTTATCGCTCGAGTATATAGTTGAACGTGTTAAAGGGTTAAAATTCAAGGTTTCCGGTAGTTTTAGCAATGGATCCGGATTCGGCAAACAACTGTCTAAGCCTTATTATGTATATAACTTTATCCCACTGGGTGACACACAGGACAGCTACCTGCTTTCCAATCAGCAATACCCTGTAAGCGACTCTCAGTATCGTCGCCGAATTGAAAACTCTGATAAGATCTACGAATCAGCCAACCGGAATTACAGTTATCAGTTGAACCCTGAAGTATCGTATGGTAACAAATTCGGAAAGCATGATCTTTCTGCTTTTGTGATGTTTGAAATGTCGGAAAGCGGTGGTAATGGAATGAGCTTATCACGTCAGGGTGTTATTATTGAAAATCATGAGATCATGGAGGGTTATGCATCTTCAGCACAAACAACCAGCTCCAGCATCAACACCAAATCACGCCGTCAGTCATTTATCGGACGTTTTAATTACAACTACGACGACAGGTACTTCATTGAAAGTGCAACCCGATATGAAGCATCCACCAATTTCGCACCGGGTTATCGCTGGGGACTGTTCCCTTCCATTTCGGCCGGATGGCGTATTTCCGAGGAAGCATTCTTCAAGGATAATGTCGATATTAATGTGATGGACAACCTGAAATTCCGTGCTTCGTACGGTCGCCTTGGTAACGACAAGGTATCGATGAATCAGTGGAGAAGCAGCTACGGAACAACAGCCGACGCTGCCTATATCGGAGGTTCGGCACTAACTTCGGTGTTATATCCTACCATGGAGGGGCTGGTAATTATCAATTCAACCTGGGAAAAAACTGATTCCTACAATGTCGGTATCGACATGCGCCTTTTCGGCGATCTTTCACTCGGAATTGATGGATTCTACCGTCATACCTTCGATATTCTCGATGACTTTAAGAGCGAGTTCCCGCAAACTTCAGGGATTAACTCTGCTACACCAAAAATCAACAGTGGTGTTCAGGACTCCTGGGGTGGTGAACTGGAACTGGGATACAACAAGAAACTGACATCCGATTTCAGCATACAAATCAAGGGAAACATTTCGTACGCAACCAACAAGGTACTTAAGAAAATGCAGAACCCCGGTAATATCGGTACCTGGCAAGACGAAATCGGCCGTATCCGCGGTGGAGAAGTGGGTTATTTCTCGAATGGTATTGCCCGTAACCAGGAAGAACTGGATGCGTGGATTGCTGATCTTAAATCGAATATTCCACTGGATGATAACGGAACACCCCTTTACTCCACAGTTACCGTATTGGGTATTGCCGAACAAGACCTTAAACCGGGTATGTTAATGTTTAAAGATACTGGAAGTGCCCGTTATCAGGACGAGAACGGTATCTGGCATGATGGTGAACCGGATGGTAATATCACAACCGACGACCAGCGTATCATCAGTAAATTCGACTCTGCACCCTTTACATATGGTTTCACTCTCGGATTTACCTGGAAAGACATCAGGATGGATGCTATCTTTAGTGGAGCTTTCGGTCACGATGTAGTATTTGAAAAAGGCTGGTATGAAAATGCATCGGGAGGTTCGCGTAGTGGTGAATTCCTCTCTATTCAGTCAAACCAGTTACGTGAATGGTCGGGTAACTACTGGACAGAGTCCAATCCCAACGCAAAATATCCCCGTTTGGACACCTATAGTTTACGTAACCAACGTTCTACCTTCTGGATGCGCGACGGTCACAACCTGCGCCTGCGCTCGTTGAACGTATCGTACAACCTTCCAAAAACACTTACCCGTTCGGTGGGTATTGATCAGATGAGGGTATTCTTCTCCGGAACGAACCTGTTGACACTTATCAACCCCTATCCCTATAAGGATGCAAGTGTAGGTTTCTGGTCCGACTACCCGATGATCCGCTCATTTAACTTCGGTTTAAATCTCAATTTCTAAAACACTACAGTCATGAAAATAAAATCAATAGTACTAGCTTTACTTTTCCTGCCGCTTTTTTCAGCCTGCAGTGATTTCCTTGATGTGAAGGATGAAGCTGCCATTAACCCGGCAATCTGGGATAATGAAAACTCAGCTAAACTTTACATTAACAATGTATATACCCAATGTTTGCCGGCCTTTGGAGGTGAAAGTCCGATGGGCGATGGCTCTCTTGCTGCTCTTTCCGATGAAACAGATGGTATGGGTTCAAAACTCTTACTCGGTACACTCGAAGAAGGTAGTGCCGGAACCTTTTCGGCAGCCACTTACCAATCAATCCGGTATATCAACACGGCCTTTGATGCAATGGAGAGTTCAACTTTGCCGGCCGATGCACAGGCACGTATACTCGGACAACTCTACTTTTTCCGTGCATTTCAGCACTGGAAAATGGTTAACATCTACGGAGGAGTACCTTATATGCGCGATGTGGTCGATTACCAATCAGAAGATGGCATTAGAAATGCTCCCCGTAACACCACTTCAGAATGTATATCCTTTTTAAAAGCCGACCTTGATTCGGCTGTTAAACTCCTGCCTGCCTCCTGGCCGGCAGATGAATATGCCCGCATTACCAGAGCTGCTGCAGCAGCACTCAAGGGCCGTATCCTGTTGTTTTATGCCAGTCCGCAATTCAACCCGGCCAATGATCCTGACCGCTGGAAAGAAGCCTACGATGCCAACTTGTTTGCAAAGGAATTATGTACAACAGATGGTTATCAGCTGATGACTGAAATAGCAGTTGCCAAAACCCCGCAATGGCCGGTTAGTGTCGACTTCAACAAAGTGTTTATCACTAAGAAATCGGCAGGTAATCCGGAGGTGATCATGGTAACCCCTTACCTGCAATCACTTAAATATCATGGATATGAAAACAGTGTTCGCCCGGCAGATGTAACCAATGCTCTCGGACGCCCTTCTAATCTTCCTTCCTGGGATTTGGTTGCAGCCTTCCCGATGAAAGATGGTAAACTTGCATTGAAACATACTCCGGCAGCCTCAACCCGCACTACTGTATTTACAGGTAATACCGACATTCGCAAATATTACCAGGATCGCGACCCCCGCTTCTATGCAACTATTGCGTACAACGGAAGTTATTATCCACTAGAAGGTAATGCAATGCGTCGTCAATGGACCTATACAGGAGGTGAATCGGTTACTTCCGATCGTACGTCAACTACCGGATTTTATAACCGGAAGTTTGTAAATCCTGCTATCACTGGTGCTGATATGACCAAGACCTATACCGACTGGATTGAAATCCGCTATGCTGAAGTGTTGCTCAACCTGGCAGAAGCTGCTTTCGAACACGAAGGTGCTAATTCAACTATCGGTTACGACTGTCTGAAAGAAATCCGTGCACGTGCAGGGATAGAACCCGGGACAGATGGTTTCTACGGCTTGAAATCCAATCCTGAATACTCCATCACCGAAATTGTGATGAACGAACGTCGAATTGAAATGGCATTCGAAGGAAAACGCTTCTGGGATCTCCGCCGCCGAAACATGTTCACTAACGATCTTGGCAATAACTTCCTGAAATTAAACGGATGGAAGAAAAGCGGATCCGGCTATACCTTTACACTTACCGGCACAACAGCAACTGCCTTTAATTCAATCCGCAACGACCTGCCCATTGACAGTGTGTATAAATACTTCAACATGACAGCCAAGAGTACCGGTCCGCTTGTAAAGCCAATAGCCTACAGAGCGTACACTACCGAAGCTGAATTGATAGGTAAGGAAGACCGTAATTATAACTTCTTCGACATTCCTCAGAACATTCTGACCCGTAGCCCGGCACTTAAGCAAACGATTGGCTGGCCAAACGGAGAATTTAATCCTTTTGAATAATGAAGTTAATCCATCTCCTGCTTTTAAGTTTACTGAGTATCACAGCCCCGGCACAGCTTTTTCGCTGTGTCGTGGCTGTTGATGGTTCAGGAACTCACCTAACAGTACAGGAAGCCATCAATGCTTGCCCCGACAACGAAGCCAGTATCATCTACATTAAAAACGGACGATACGAGGAGCAGGTTACTATTGGTACTAAAGCAGCTCCCTCTACAAAAATATTAAGCATTATTGGCGAACATCCCGACTCGGTTATCATAACAGCAAACAATGCCCGAAACTCAACGAATGGACTTAGCTACGAGCAGGTAGTTACTTTTCAGGTCTACGCCTCTGATTTCTATATGGAAGGAATAACCATCGAGAACACAGCAGGCAATACAGGCATGGCCGAGGCACTTTATACCGGCGCCGATCGTCAGACTTTCAAAAACTGTATTATCCGTAGTTATCAGGATACCTATCGATCAAAAAAAGGAACACGTGCTTATTTTGATAACTGTATTATCGAAGGTGCCGTAGATTTTATTTACGCAGGTGGTGTTATCTTCTTTGATAACTGCACCATCCGCTGTATCGGCAACAGTGGGTATATAACTGCACCCGAAGACGCAGCATTTACCATTCCACGCCTACAGACCAGTGTTGATAAATTCCTTCGCTTAGGGTTTATTTTCCGTGACTGCACCATAACGGCTGCACCTGGTGTACCCAATAACAGTTTCTATTTGGGACGACCATGGAATTCAACAGCAGGTAGCTTTTACCTGAACTGCAAACTGGGAGAGCATATCAACCCCAAAGGATGGAAAGAATGGAATGGCAACGAATCATCGGCGAGCTTTGCCGAATACAACAGTACCGACTTAAACGGGAATCCGGTTGACCTTAGTCAGCGCGTAAGCTGGAGTTTTCAACTCCCGAAAGCCGATGTGGATAACCTGTTTACCACCACTGCTATTTATGCCAGGGTGTCGACCAGCAATAGCTACGATCCTGAAACACTTGTAAAAGCTCCCGCTGCCCCTGCCTCCTTATCGGTAAATGGTTCTTTATTGAACTGGAGCGAAGTTGAAGGAGCCGTTGCATATCTTATTCTAAAAAATAATAACTTACTGGGTACTACAACCGAACTCAGCTTTACTGATACGAACCCTCAACAAGGTTCCTATACGGTAAGAGCTGTGGGAGCACGCGGACAACAAAGCATTGCAGCCGGGGTAAGCGCTTTACAGAATCCTTCGTTTGAATGTGAAATCCGGCAGTTTGCTGATAAAATTCACATCTCAACACCGGTTCAAGCCCGTATGTATACCAGTAGCGGACAACTTATGTACAACAGTTCAGGGACAACCGATGTTATAGCTATAGGAGGCTTTTCGGAAGGGACCTATCTGTTGCAGCTCACAGATCAGAATTCTGCCACTGTAACAAAAAAATTACGTATAACTACTACAACGCATTAACAACACATCTAGCATGAAACATTTTTTTACTTTACTGCTTATACTTGCAATCACAGTAACAGTCAACGCTCAACAAACAACCCCTTCGTTTCCAACTGCTGAAGGCTATGGTATGTACGCTCTCGGCGGACGAGGAGGCAAAGTGGTTGCAGTAACCAATTTAGAGGATTACCTAACCACCGAAACGCCTGTCGAAGGTTCACTTCGCTGGGCAGCAGCTCAGTATCCTAACGATCCGTTGACAATCGTATTTCGCACATCCGGAATTATTAAATTAAAATCAGACCTGCGAATTAAACGCAATTACCTTACAATTGCCGGTCAGACAGCACCGGGTGATGGAATTATGATACGTGGAGGAAAAGTGAACTTCGGAGGTAGCACTCATGTGGTATTACGCCATTTGCGCATGCGAATTGGCATGACCGATGAAAATACCTATATCGACGGAGGTTCAATTGGGTTGGAAAATGCTGAAAACGTAATCATCGACCACTGTACCTTTGGATGGTCGAGTGAAGAAAACATGACCATGTACGATAATAAGCTAACTACCGTTCAGTGGAGCCTGGTACATGAAGGCCTCTATGATGCCGGTCATCCCAAAGGTGTACGTGGTTACGGATCACAGTGGGGCGGACAAACTGCCACTTACCACCATAACTTATTAGCGCACAATTATAATCGCTCACCCCGATTCAATGGCGCCCGCAGTAACGATGCCAGAGTATTGATGGATTATATTAACAATGTAAACTACAACTGGGGAAAAGCAAATTCAGCCTATGGTGCCGACATCGAAGGAGGTACTATTTATTTCCCCCGCTGGCACAAGGTAAATATGATCAATAATTACTACAAGCCGGGTCCTGCCCGTCCGGGGACTTCTTCTTCGTATTTTGTTCAATCATCTTTCTCATCAGCCCAGAAAACCGACCAGATTGCATTGTGGTATATGAAGGGAAACATCATGGAAGGCTCTGCTAATACCGACAAAACTGAAAATAATTACCTCGGACTGGATGCCAGTGCTTACGTAAGCAAAGGAATCAGTGCAGAAGCACTCCAATCGGATACTATTTTTCCAACTCTTTATCCCGTAAACACCGAAACGGCTGAACAGGCCTACCAAAGTGTTTTAGCCGGAGCAGGTGCATTCCCACGTGATACAGTCGACCGCCGCATTGTAAATGAAGTACGCACAGGTACTGCTGCAGGCATGGGCACCTCCTCCAAGAATCCTTTCTTTAACCAGGCAAAAGGAATTATTGATGTGCCAACTGCTGTAGGAGGTTATCCTGAATACGCCACCTATAACACCATTACGGATGCCGACAATGATGGGATGGACGATGCATGGGAAACTGCCAACGGACTTAATCCTGTCGATTCAGAAGATCGTAATCGTGTCACTCTTTCCGGCTATACGGCACTTGAAGTCTATCTCAACAGCCTTGTTGGTGAAATAATTGAATTAAAATTTGCCACTTCGGTAGAAGCAGTAGAACTATCAGGACTCCGGATATACCCTACAAGCAGCAAGGATAAGATTACCGTACTGGCCGGGGAACCCCTGAAACATGCCGCTATTTATTCCCTGAATGGTATCCTGTTGCATAGCACAAAAGTAGATGCCATGCAACAACTCGACATCAGCTTCCTTGCTTCCGGTGCTTATCTGATGAAAGTAAGTGCTGCCTCGGGAAAAGCAGCAATTGTAAAGTTCTTTCGGGAATAACACCAAAAATGAGTACACAGAGTTAACTGCATACGTCATCACTAACGAGATGTTAAACATTAAATTTTTAGTAATATGAAAAAAACTACTTTATTTTTCGCAATGGCATTGCTGGCCGTAACTCCGGCAATGGCACAGTATGAAGCCTGTACTGCTGATGCAACAAAAGTGTATCACACATCAAATGCAGGATGGACAGCTTCTGAATGGTATCCGATTATCAACATTGATGCCGAAACACTAACACCCGCAGCTACCGGATTATCTGCACACAGTGGTGTTCACGGAGAACAAACATCTTCTACCTTCTCATCAGGTATATTCAAAACCCCGGTATATAATGTTGACGAAAACATGACTCCGGTTGAAACAGCGGTTCAATGGCCGGTTAAATTTTACATGTCGTGTGTAGCTCCTGAGTTCTACACCAGTGCTTATACAAAAATTGTTCTTAACGGAGCAACTAAATGGTCGGGTAGCGGTGATGTATGTTACAACAACAACAACTCAATCAAGCAAAGTCCTATCTGGGAAAAGAAAGGTTTTATCGAATTAAGCCGTTTGGCAGCCGATGCAGCAGCACCGGAAGTAAGTCGCCACGGATACATCATGATCCCTGATCTTCCTCAGGTTGAACGTGTACAGTTCTCGTTCTCTTCGACCGGCTGGAAACGTGGTTTCAAACTCGATATTAAACATAACGATGGTGAATGGGAACCCCTGCAATGGGAAGCTAGTGATATAGCTCCAAGTATTTTACCGTTCTCTGAACAAGGTTACGGTTTCGAAGTGATGATCAACAAACAGGAAGATCCTGCATCAAAGATTTCTCTTCGCTGGACTATTTGGGATGGTGATACCATTCACGCTAATGTAACTAAAGATGATGGCTCAAAATATTCAACCAGCCATACTCCTCTTGCTCAAAAACAGGTTGCTCGTATCCACCAGATTAAAGTATTCAGTGGTGTAGTACCTGCCGAAGCACCGGTTCTTGAATCAGCAACAAACAATGTATTTGTAAACAATATTACAGCTCATTTCAACGGTTCAGACATCGTATTGTCGGAAACTGCTGCTGTAACACTGTTCAGTGCCGACGGTCGCGTAAGCTACCAGGGAACAACTGATCGCATTTCTGCAAGTCAGTTTAACAAAGGAATCTATGTACTTAAAATGATCGATAGCGAAGGTGCTATCAGCCGTGCAAAGATTCGTCTTTAAGTTCTGAAATAACCTTTTAAACTGCCGGAATACCTGAAAACTGTTTCCGGCAGTTTTGTTTGAACACTTCTATATCGACGGGATATCCCGCATCTTTTCAATTAATTTAGTACACTATGTCATTCAAGAATTTTTCATTTCTAGCTGTTTTACTGTTTGCACTACCATTGGTGGTTGTCGGACAGTATCCACAAGTGCCCAAGGCGCAACAAGATAGTGCAAACGCTATCCTGGAAGCTGAACGTGCAAGTTCAGCTGCTGCCTTCGAGCGTGCATTACCCATTATTCAACAAGAAGCACAAAACGGTCGCCCTTACATACCCTGGGCCGAACGTCCTACCGACTTACCTCAGGCAAAAATTCCGGCATTCCCGGGCGCCGAAGGTGGTGGAAAATACAGCTTTGGAGGTCGCGGTGGCAAAGTACTGGTGGTAACAAGTCTGGAAGACCGTGGTCCCGGTACCTTTAGAGAAGCCTGCGAAACAGGTGGAGCCCGTATCATTGTATTCAATGTTGCCGGTAATATCCGACTTAAAACTCCTATCATTGTTAATGCTCCCTATCTTACAATCGCCGGGCAAACAGCTCCGGGTGATGGTGTGGTAATTTCAGGAGAATCGTTCTGGGTAAATACACATGATGTGGTGGTACGTCACATGCGTTTCCGTCGTGGCGAAACCGATGTTACCCGTCGCGACGATGCCTTTGGTGGTAATCCGGTTGGTAATATTATGATCGACCACTGCTCTACCAGCTGGGGACTTGATGAAAACATCAGTTTTTATCGCCATATGTTTGATCCGGGTGATGGCAGCAAGGAAAAAAAGCTTCCAACAGTTAACGTTACTATTCAGAACACTATTTCTTCACAAACACTCGACACCTACAATCACTCGTTCGGAAGTACCCTGGGTGGCGAAAATGCATCGTTCATGCGCAACCTGTGGGCCAACAATGCCGGTCGTAACCCATCTATCGGATGGAACGGAGTATTTAACTTCGTAAACAACGTAATCTATAACTGGGTGCACCGTAGTGTTGATGGTGGCGATTATACAGCATTGTATAACATCATCAACAACTATTACAAACCGGGCCCGTTAACTCCAAAAGACAGTCCTGTCGGACACCGAATCCTCAAGCCCGAATCGGGAAGAAGTAAACTGGGTTACAGAGTATATGGCCGTGTTTACAGCAATGGTAATATTATGGACGGTAACGAACGGGTAACCCGTGATAACTGGGATGGCGGTATTCAGGTAGAAGATCTTGCCAATGCAGGCGACTACAGAGCAAACATGAAATGGGATGAACCATTCCCTATGCCTGAAATGACCATTATGAACGCTCAGGATGCCTACGAATATGTACTGGACAATGTGGGTGCCAACATTCCTAAACGTGATATCGTCGACAAACGTATCGTTGAACAGGTACGTACCGGTAAGGTACATTACGATCCTGCTGCTGATAAAATTGATTTTTACCAGTTCAAATACCGTCGTTTACCCAAAGATTCCTACAAATATGGCATTATTACCGACATTCGTCAGGTAGGCGGTTTCCCTGAATACAACGGAAAACCTTACAAAGACAGCGATTGCGATGGTATGCCCGATGCATGGGAAAAGAAACACGGATTGAACCCTAACGATCCAGCCGATACTGTCAAAGATATGAACGGCGACGGATATACCAATATCGAGAAATACATCAACGGTATCGATCCTTCTAAAAAGATCGACTGGACAAAACCTGAAAACAATCACGATACCCTTGCTAAAAAAGGAAAATTACTTTAAGAAATGAATAAATTGTTGATGATGAGTCTGCTACTAGTACTGATGCTGCCTGTCAGCATCAGTACTGCAGCAGAGCTTGATTCGCTGAACCGCGATAAAGCCTACGTGAACACAATCGTCGGACGTTCACAGAAAATAGTTGATAAGTTGGGAATCACGAATAAAGAAGTGTATACCAAGGTCAACAACATCCTGGCAAACCGATATTTCGAATTGAATGATATTTACGAACGCCGCGACTCGCTGCTGAAGGAACTCAAAAAACTGGAGTGCCTTACTAAGGAAGAGCGTGAAGTACGGAAACGGAATATCGAAAACGAGAAAGACGCTGCCCTTTATCGCTCTCACTTTGCATTCCCGGCTGCCCTCTCCCTGTATTTAAATGAAGAGCAGATAGAAGCAATTAAAGATGGTATCACCTTCGGTGTAGTGAAAGTCACCTACGACTCAACACTCGATATGATTCCCTCACTAACACAGGAAGAGAAAAATCAGATACTGGCCTGGCTGATTGAAGCACGTGAATTTGCAATTGATGCTGAAAGCTCACACAAAAAACACGAAGCCTTTGGAAAGTACAAGGGAAGAATCAATAACTACCTGTCTAAACGTGGGTACGACCTTACGAAAGAACGGGAAGAATGGTATAAAAGAATCAAGGAAAGAGAAAAGAAATAAGTAATTACTATCTATTTAAAAGCCCGGGAATGATATATTCCCGGGCTTTTTTGTGGCTAAAATCATATTTTTGAGCGGAATGTAATACTTTTGTAACATCATTAACTATATTTAACGTTACCCATATCCATCTAATTCACAATTACTTAAAAGCAATAGTTATACTATAATATGTTTTATAACATATCTTTTAGCATACTTTACCAATACAAATGATTGCCATATGTTATATAACATGTATTTTTGCATTGTCAAAACAAATAATTCATTATGGCCTATGAATAATCGAAATTAGAATTAGAAATTAGTTTAGTTAACAACGTTATTTATAGTATAAAAATTAAGGATATGAAAAAGATTGTGATTTTATTAGTAATAGCATTTGCAAGCATTAACGCTGCAAATTCAATGGAGTTATCAGAATACAAGGTATTCTACAAGTTAACAGATACAGCAACCTTCAACGCTTTGGTTCGCTACCTCGATGTAAACGAGGAACAGGCTGATCAGTTGAACTACATTTTTGATCTTACTGAACGTAAATTAAATTACGCAAATAAGAAAGAAAGTACAGTTGCAGCAGAGAAGGCTATGATGTTTAACCTGGGTAACAGTAAGTCAATTTTAAACAAAGAACAGTACCGCAAGTACCTTATCGTTTTAAATGTATCTCGTTTCAGCGACTATGAGAATCTTGCTGAAAACAAATAATACACAGACAATTAGGCCAGATGAAATGTTTTGAGGGTGTTTTCCACGAAGGAAGACACCTTTTTTTTGCTTTATACTATCTATAACTTCATCTTTACGTACTTGATCCGCTCCCTGCGCCAGGTGTACACGATATGTACATACCCGTCCTTCGTCTGAATTACGGAGGGATAAGAATACTGGGAAATCGGCGAATCCTCCAGTGTATGTATCATCTTCCAGTTTAAACCGTCGTTCGACGTGGCTACATTAAGTGGAGTCCGTGGTCCTTTCTTCTCTCCCGGTTTGGTGGCAACTGCATTATACACTAACAAATGCTTACCGTTGGCCAGACTTACTGCATCGGTGCCTGAGTTATTATTGGGCACATCGGTAAGGGTGAGCGGACTCCAGCTTTCGCCTTCATCCGTACTCCAGGAAGTGGCAACACGGCCATTGCGCGTGCGACAAAGAATTTGCAGACGACCATCCTTGTGCTTTAAAATGCTTGGCTGAATGGCCTGAACCGTAGAGCTGGCAGCATTATCACCACCTTCTATATCAACTCCTGAAGCAGGGGCGCCTGTAGGCAGTTGCAAATGGGTAGGGATGGCCTTCTCAGCTGCTATGGGGCCTACTTTCCGGTAACGGCGTCCACCATCTTCCGCAATTTCAAAATGTACCTTCCAGCCATTTCCTTCGGTACTCGATGCTGCTATCATTTTATCTCCAACGAGTTCAATTTTATTTTTTACCGGACCGAGGTATCCTTCGGGTAAATCGAAGGCTTTACTCCAGCTATGACCGCCGTCATTACTGATTTTTGCATAGCCTTTCCAGTCACTCACCCGATTACCCACCTTGTAAAACAACCATAGCGGTCCGTCGGGTTGCTGAAACAACACCGGATTATAACAGGCTTTTCTGCTACCATCTTCCTGTATTCCATCTGCAGCAAGTTTCGGAGCCGTCCAACTCTCACTCCCTTTATCTTTTCGTGAAACATAAATACACACATCGGGATGCCCTTCACGGGTACCACCAAAGAATGCAGTCAACAGATCACCCTTTGTTGTTTCAACAATGGTTGCTGAATGGCATCGCGGAAAATCAGCTTTTGTATACACATATTCCTGAACAACAACCTTTGAAGG
>JAQUYE010000129.1 GCA_028691965.1 Paludibacter sp.
AGAGACGGGCGGCTGCATCGGGATAGGTGGTGGTAACTAACTGATAGAATTGTTGCTTGCGGTTCGACAGTCCGTACATCACCCAGTGGTTATTCCAGCGGTAGAAGCGGGGCAGTGAAACACCATTGTGGAAGGCAAGGCGAAGAATACCCTGTATATCGGGTTCGTTGCCGCTAAACCCGATCAGGAAATAATCGGGTACGGTATTAACACGGCTATCATCGGTTACCGGAAGTTCGTTCTTCAGAGCCGGGAAATCGGCAAAGCGGATACCTGCCTGCTGTTTTACCGAGTCGTGTACAAAAGGATGATTGTTGATCCACAGGTTATTAGGGCCGTTGGAATTCTGCAGGAACTTTTCGGAGGGTACGTGATTGTTGCGTACAGTAATAAACGACGAACCTTCGTCGGTATAGAGGTAGAACCAATGATTGGGGTCGTGAACAAAGCCGGGGTTGTAGATGCTGTGAATGGCATTGTTGCTGATCACCGATTTAGGTTGTGCTCCCAGGGTGTAAATTCCGGCCACGTCGTACATTTGTTTGCCGTAGTGGTGAATATGGTTAGCGTGCACGCGGTTGTTGTGCATGGTGTTGACGGTCTGGTTCCATCCCCAGCCTAAACTGATGCCCGAATAGCTTACATCGCTGATTTCGTTGTGTACAATATTAATATTGTTTACATAGCCTGCGAGTATGGCTACTGTACCCCAGTCGTCGTTGGCAACATCGGTAAACAGGTTGTCGCTGACCTGCAAGGCGCTGCACAGTTCGCGCAGGTCGTTCGGCACATAGGGAAGGTGCGTTTCGTGTGCCGGTGGTGAGAAGCTGCCGGCGGTGAGACCGTTACCTCCCAGGTCGCGGAATACAGAACCTGCTACGATGCCGCCGCGGGTGCCTGCTTCGTAGTCGAGACCGGTATGTCCGTTGTGCTCGAAGCGACAGCCCGTAAAGTCGATGTGGTTAGCCGAACGAACCGTTACTGCTGCCGACGGCCGAACCAGAAATCCCTGGTTGTCGAGTTTGTGATTATTATCAGGGCGTACCATGATCGGGCGCATGCGGTATCCTTCGGAGAGGTGCATTCCTGCCTGCAAGGGTACGTGGCCATGGGTGGAAGGGCGTTGCCAGGCGGCATGACAAAACTGTACGTTCTTAAACTGTACGTGCTGCACGGGGCGGTCGAGGGTACCTTCAACCACTACCAGCTGATCGAGCATGGGTGCAACAACTTCGGCATTGGCCATGTTTTCGCCCGGAAGCGGGTAGTACCAGAGTTCCTGTTTGTTGAGGTCGTAATACCATTCGCCGGGCTGATCGAGTAGTTCGCGGGCATTGGTGAGGTAAAAGGCCGAGTTTCGTCCGGGGGCGATCATGGGTCGTGGCCAGGGGCGCATAAACTGCACGGTAGACTCGGGCTGGTGGAAACGCACTGCTGCCGAGTCGCCCTGAATAGTGATGCTTTTAATACGCAGGATACTCACTGCCCACATCTGATGAAGCACCATCTCGGCATAGGGAGCTTTTTGAATAGCTTTTACTGCTTCGGCGGGAACCCACAGCACTTCGTTGCGGTTGTCGACAGCGTTGATGCGGTGCATGTGTTCGAAGTCGCTCACATCGCGGGAACGCACGGCACGGCGGCCGTTCACCCATAGCTGCCGGAATTCGGTAGGGCGCCCGTTGAAGTCGGGCACCCTGGTAACCCAAAGCTTACCGGATTTCTTCCATCCGTTCAGGGAGATACCTCCGCTGATGATGGCCTTGCCTTTACCTTCGATAAGCAGGGGAGATGCTTCGCTACCACTGTCTTCGGGGCGCAGACGCACTGCTTCGCTGAGGGGGTAAACACCCTCTTCGATGACAATGCGAAATGCTTCGGTACTACCGGGAGCCTGTACGCGGCGGAGTTCGCGAGCCTGACGTAGCGCTGCCGAAAGCGTTGCTTTGGGTGCTGTCGAACTACCGTCGTTGAGGTCGTTACCGCGGGTGGATACATACACATCAGCTGCCTGCACCAGGATGGCCGGTGCGAGGAGGATCAGGAATATCAGTTTCTTAAGCATAATACATTATTTAATAAGAGGCATCCAAACGGTCATTTCAGTCTTTTCGCGATTTCCCCACGCATAATAGGGAATCAGGCGGATGGTTGTGCTACCGGTAGCGGGTTGCACTTCGCGGTAGAGGGTGTTGGTCCAGTTGGCGGCCGGTGCGGTACGGGCTTTTCCTTCGAGGACTACCATCTTACTGCCGGCAATGGTTTCGGTAATGGGTTTCAGACGAATATTCGCAGGGATAAGCACCTGATCGATGGGGGTGTTGCGGGTGTCGATGCCTTCGAGGCAGTAAACCAGAGGGCCGCGTTTTACGACTACCTCGTTGCGTGTTTCCTCTACAAGAGGGTTCGATTCGAGCAGCTGAACAGCCATGTCGAGATTCAGTTCGATAACATCGCCGGGTTTCCACTGTTGCTTCAGACTTACATAGGAGTCGGCAGTAAGAGCCTGATTCATCTTTTTGCCATTTACTTTCAGTCCGGCTTTCTTTACCCATCCCGGGATGCGCAGTCGCACGGTGAATTGTTCGCCCAGCGGAACTTCGTCGAGTACAATCCGTATCGTTCCTTCCCAGGGGTAGTCGGTAAGCTGGCGTAGCTTCAGATTGCCGTTGCGGAAAGGAGTGGATAGCTCGCTGCCTCCGTAGAGATGGCACCATACGCCATCGTCGGACATGCTATAGGAATAGTTTTGTGCTTCGACAAGGGTGCGGACGGTATTGGGGGGGCAACAGAAACAGCTGATGTATTCCTGACGTTCCTTCGGCCAGCGGAGCGTGTAGGGAAAATCGTCGCTAATCCGCAGGGGATTGGTGTAGAAGAAGCGTTTGCCGTCGAGACTCACGCCGCTGAGTACACTATTATATAAGGCAGTTTCGAGGATGTCGGCATAACGGGCATCGCCGCTTACCTGCAGCATTCGCCAGTTGAAGAGCATATTGCCGATATTGGCACAGGTCTCGTTGTGAGCTGTAGAGTTGGGAAGCTGGAAAGCCCGGCCGTAACTCTGGTGTACTTTCTGAATGCTATCGGGAGTGTAGTTGGTGCCATCGGGAGAGGTGCCGTCGTACAAGGCTCCGCACGCACCGGTGATATACATCTTGCGGTTTACGATGTCGTTCCAGATGCTTTTGAGGTTGTCCATCAGTAGCTCCTCGCCGGTTTCGGCATATACATCGGCAACGCCGGCATAGAGGTAGTTGGCACGTACGGCGTGACCCATTGCTGTAGTCTGCTCACGGAACGGAACACGGTCCTGGTTGTCGTCGGTACCATTCTCGACCATCCCACGGATATTAATTAGGTCCTTGGAGAGTTCGAGGTAGCGGGGATTGCCGGTAGTGCGGTACATTTCGGTAACGCCCATGTAGTGCGACGGGCAGATGGCGTTGCGGGCCAGTTCGGCAGTAGCAGTTTCGTAGAAATGAACCAGGAAGTCGGTTGCCTTCACTGCAATATCGAATAAGGTCGTCTTGCCCGTAGCCCTGTGGTGGATAATACCGGCCATCATCAGGTGGCCCAGGTTATAGGTTTCGAAGTTGAGGCGGTCTTCGAAGGCTTTCTCATCCTTTTTCTCACCGCTGCCCGAGTGGGTATCGATACCTTTATTCTTTTCGGCAATAACTACCGGAGTATGGATATAGCCGTCGTTGCGTTGTACCTTACCGATGGTGGCAATGATTTCGTCCATCAGCTTATCGAGGGCCGGTTCGCGGGTTACGGCATAGACAGCCGCCACACCTTCGAACCATTTGTAGAAGTCGCCATCGTGAAAGGGAGGTCCCCAGTGTTCACCTTCGTGGTGACCGGCAGCAATTTCGAAGTTGCGGTAGGAGTGACTGATGTCCGGATTGTTGAGGGTGTGCCACATCGACAGGATCATGGTGTCTTTGAAAACTTCGTAGCGTTCGTCCCAGAAACCATTGGTCCATCGTACCCCACCCAGTGGTACGGCAGTCATCCTGGCGTGCGGACTTTGGGTTGTGTTGGTGATACCTGCTAGCTTGTGTTGGTGTGCATCAGGAGTATCGGTTGCGCAGGTGTTGCCGCAGGTGGGCAGGTGTGCATAACTAAGAGAGCTGGTGAGTACAGCCAGTACCAGTAAAAACTGTCGTGTCATAGGTGTTTGGATTTACATTTCCCTGATATGACGTACCAGTCGGTATTTTGTACTAAAAAGAAGCCGTGTGCTTCAGAAGAGAAACACACGGCTTTATGTAAAGAGGATAGTAGTTGCTTAGCGAACAATAGCTTTAGTAGTGAACTGTTGACCGTTAGCTTCAGCCTTAAGGATGTAAACACCCTGACCCAGATTGAAGTCTACGCGATCGGAAGCACTGATTTGCTGTTGAATGAGCTGACCGGCCATCGTGTAAACACTTACACGGCTACCACTTTCGATACCCTGCAGACTTACAGTCTTATTGTTAACTGATACGAATGCATTGCCTTTAGCTGTCTCAACTGATGAAGTGATACCTGCGAAAGCAGCGATATTATACCAGAAACGGGTACCGTTAGAGATTTCAAGACGGATGGTGCGGGTTAATTCCAATGGAATGTTAGCCAGAACGGTTACTTCCAGGTCGTCGGAAGCCGATCCTGAAGCAGGTGCAGCGATAGTAAGTGTGTAAACACCTGAAGTTTCGTTGATAGCAAGCGTATAAGGAACATCAATTGTATAGTCGCCGTTACCATCTTTTTGTTTGATAGCACCTGTTGCAGCAAAAGTGAAACCTGCAGCATGGCTGCCACCGTCGTTACCTTCAGTAATAGTAAGAGCGCCTACGCGGTCGCTGCTCTGAAGTTTGAATGTAACAGGAGCTTCGGTTCCGGCTACAATAGTAACAGGAGTACCGCCGGTATAGTCGGTAGTTTCGGTTACCACCGGATTTCCGTTGTTGTGGTTAATGATTGAGTTGCCAATTGCACCTGCAGGAACTACCCATTGAGGATTGATGAAGGTAACATGGATGTTATCGAAAGCAACGGTAGGATCGATAGCCACCGGATCGTTGTTGATGTCAACTGCATGAGCTTCGCCATCCACTACGTTGGAAGCGTTGGAAGTGCCAAGCGTACTGAATACAATATATACATCTTTATTGGTGAAGTCGGCCGGAGTAAGACCAATAGCCTGAGCTACGTTAATACGTTTGGTTGCTTCGCCAGTTGTGTAGATGTCGACAGCAGGAGCATACAGATTTGCTTCAGAGAAGCTGGAGCTTTTATAAACAGCCATTTTGTAGGCAGCTGTTTTACCGGTAGTACCTGCGTGGTAAGTCAGCATGTCCAGTGAAATATCGCTGGTAAGTGTTTTACCACCCATTTTAAAACGGAATACATATTCAATGCGTTTTGCTTTTCCGGGGTACATACCAAATGCCTGGTTGTCGTTGGCAAGGTCGAATAAACAAGCAGCTGCACGGGTAATAGAGTCACCTGTATTACCGGAAGATGAGACTCACAAGCTGATTCATACAATGATGGAGCGGTATCAGACAGAGGAGCGGGGAATCCAGATCATAGAGCTGGAGGAAGCCTATCAGATGTGT
>JAQUYE010000130.1 GCA_028691965.1 Paludibacter sp.
TAAGTTTGCACCATAGTTATCTTAGTGTTTTACGTTTGGTAACTCCAGACCGTAACCCGCCTTTTTATCATCCACTTTCAACCAAAAAGCAAGTAAGAATGCTACCACACCCAGACTGGCGAAGATAAGCATTGGAACAGTATAGTTATAGCTGGCAGCATCGCCGGCAGCAATAGCATCAGCTACACTGGGGTTGGAAGCCTTGAGCGACCATCCGATAAAGATAGGAGTAAGTAGAAGTCCGATGTTCTGAATCCAGAAGATGATGGAATAAGCCGAACCCAATACACGGTTATCAACCAGTTTAGGAACCGAAGGCCACAGGGCAGCAGGCACCAGCGAAAACGATACACCCAGTAGGATAATGGCTGCCAGTGCAACACCAAAGGTAAAGCTGGCGGCAGGTACCAGGGCAAAAATAAGGTGACACACCACTACAAGCAGTGAACCCATCATCAGCATGGATGCAGCCTTCCCCTTGTTATCAATAAACCACCCCAGCAGAGGAGTCAACACCATCGCACCAATAGGGAAATACGAAAACAAAGCACTCGCTTCGGAAGTAGTCATATTCAGGCGACTTTCGAGCATCCCTGTTGCAAACTTCTGGAAAGGGAAAATAGCTGAATAAAACAACACACACAGACCGGCCACCATCAGGAAGGTTTTGGATGTAAAGATCGCTTTCAAATCACTGATCTTAAATTCTTCTTCCGGATCAGCAGCACCATCGCGTGCCGATTCATCCTGACGTTCAAGCTTACGATCCATAAAGAAATATACAGTGAAGGTAAGCAGACCGATCAGCAGTAACAAGGTACCCACACCTACAGAGCGGGAAATTAAACCACCTGCTGCCAGGATAGGAGAAATGCGGAATACAGCAAATACGCCCAGACGAGCAATAGCCATTTCCAGCCCCATTGCCAAAGCCAGTTCCTTGCCTTTAAACCACTTAACAATACCTTTAGAAACTGTTACTCCAGCCATTTCGACCCCACAGCCAAAGATAGCAAAACCAATGGAAGCCATCTTAGCAGAAGCCGGGAACGAAGGCCAGAACGAACTGAGAAACTCATACCCGAAACCACCCGCGTTGAAGCCATCGCTCACTCCATACAGTTTAATGGAAGCACCTGCCACCATTACCACACCCGATAGCAGCGCTGTAAACCTCACTCCCATCTTATCAAGGATAATCCCTGCGAAGATCAGGAAGAAAGCAAACACATTCAGAAAATATTCCGAACCGGCCACCGTACCGAAAGTATCGGGCGACCATTTCAACTGACTTTCGAGCAGGGTGCTAAGCGGTGCCAGCACGTCGATAAACATATAGGCAAAAAACATGGTACTGGAGAGCAGGATCAGGGCTGTCCACCGGGCAAACTTCGAATCACGAAGCGACCGTTCAAGTGTTTGAGTCATATTCTACTTGTATTTATAATTATGAAAGCGCAAACTTACTGAAAAAAGTTTGATTTTACGGTAAATTTCAGCCATAAAAAAAACCCTGAAGCATATACTCCAGGGGTTTTCCACATACTCTTTTACACCTCTTAAATAACAATCAAACAATCTTTCATCGTTTAGGTAGTTTTTTTTCAAATACTAGTCAGCAAATAGCTTGAAAAGTTCATTCATTAATGAAACTTTTTGATAATGTAAAAGTAAAACATAGTTTAACTAGTGAGGTGGATAAATTGGCGATATTTGTGTACAAATTCGCTTTTTATACATTTAACATTTTGATGATAACAAGGTAGAACAGCGGTACTGTATTAATTAACTAAATACAAAAGCGAGCTACATTGCGAATGTAGGTGGTCTGCATTGCGAATGTAGATGGTCTGCATTGCGAATGTAGGTAGCGTACATTGCGAATGTAGATGGTCTGCATTGCGAATGTAGGTAGCGTACATTGCGAATGTAGATGGCCTGCATTGCGAATGTAAAAAAACCTGCATTGCCGATGTAGGTAGTCTACATTGCCGATGTAGGTAGTCTACATTGCCGATGTAGGTAGTCTACATTGCCGATGTAGCCCGAAGTATAGTTAGTTATAGAGGGAATATAATACCGGCTATTAAGGATTATAACAGTAATCTAATCATAATTTCGTGCTATTCGCGGGAGGCACAACCAGATCAAATCAGGCTTACAAGGTTAATTATCAGTCATAAAGAACATATACGTACAAAATAAAAACCGATACAGCGTGAATCTGCATCGGTTTTTAGTATAGCTAATTGCAATCTTTAAATTTACTTTTTCAGATGAGCTTTTTCGAACTCCAGACTGGCCATAATAAACGGACCTAAGACCTTTCCCTCGGTGTCGTTGTTAATTGGAACGTCACTTCCACAGAGGTAGTAATGAGCATCGCCCTTGCGGGTTCCGCTGAGTCCGGCCGACACACAGCTTTGAATTAATTTAATTTTTCCGTCGGCTTCTTCAACTACAAAGGTATTTATCAATCCTTTATAGGCTTTTTCAGCTACAGGTTTGTAGGTAGCAGCATCGAGCACTCCCAGCCGGATTCCTTTCAGAAAAGCGTAGGTAAACATCGACGAAGCCGATGATTCGAGGTAATTAGGAATGTTACAGGGTTGTCCGACGAAGGATGCATCGTATTGAAGCAACTGGTACCAGCAACCACTGGCCTTGTCCTGACGATCTTTGAGTCCGTCGGCCACCATACGGGTATAATTAGCCAGGCGTTCGCGACCGGGATGAGACGCGGGCATATATTCCAGCACATCTACCAGGGCAGCAAAAAACCAACCCACTCCCCGACCCCAGAACTCCATCGAGCGGCCCGTAACCGGATCGGCCCAGTAATTCGAAGCCTTGTTGAGCGGTTCGGCCGACCAGGCATGGTAATTCAGTTTCTTTACCGGATCCCAGGTATAGTGGAAAATAGTATCAAACTGTAAAGTGATATCATCCCAGGAGGCATTCTGTTCGGCAGCCGGGAGTTCAGCACCAAATTGTCCCTCCCACTCAGCGTATAATGCCGGTCCCATATAGAGTCCGTCGAGCCACATCTGATTTACATAGTGCAGCTTATGCCAGAAACCACCGGCACCGGGTAGTGGAGCCTGAATACGACGGTGTTGCGTTTTGAGCAAGTCGCGACAATAAGTTACGTTCTTTTTGTAGAGCTCAGCCTTTTCGATCTGCCCTTTTGCCATTGCACCCCGGTACATTTCGAAATACACCTTCGCAGCGTTCAGGTCGTCGATATTACTTTCGCCCAGGTGCATCTTCACCCGATCGGCATATTCCTGAATTCCAACGAACATATACTCACTCCACTCCTCATCCTGGTACTGTTCCCAGGCCTTACCAATCGCTTTGGCTACCAGTCCGGGCACATAATCCCAGCCGGCAGTACCGCAGGTTGTCGGAGTAAGGAAGGTGATTGTTTTATCCTTATTACGGAAATCGCCCATGCGGGATTCAATAATCCAACGTGAATAGAGGGTGTCGGGAGTAAAAACAGCCGCACTGCAACTTAGCGTGAGAGCTGAAAACAAGATAGAGGTCAGAAATACTTTCATGTAAATTATCACTTTATTATTCGGGATAAAGATAGTAAATTAACAGAAATGAATAGTCGTCTGATCACTGTTTAACAATTAATAAGCCACTTCAAGGACTTTCTTCTTAGCTGCTTCAAATTCTGACTCGGTAATTAAACCTTCATCAAACATTCTCTTTAATTCACGGATACGTTCAGCAGCATAACTTTCGCTCGGAGCTACAGCATCCTGCTGAATAAGGCCCTGGCTTTTCATTTCAAAGGTATATACCGGTTTGTACTTCATGATCCACAGGAATGGAATCAGAAAGAAAACCCCACCCACGATAGCACCAACGTTCACTTCTTCATCCTTCGAGATATAAGTATTCAGCACCTCATAACCAGGAGCTTCCAGTTTAATAGCTGTGGTTGCACCGGTAATTTTGGTATCTCTCAGGGTATAGGGAGTGGATCCGACGAGCGAACCATCGATATAGAGTTTAGCTCCTTTGGGAACAGACTGAATGAGGGTGTTACTGGCACAACCGGAGAACAAAGCAATGAGAAGGACAAATGCGATAGACTGTTGAAAAAATCTTGATTTCATATCGGGTAGAATTAATGTGTTTGCATAGTTGAAGCGGTGAATGGGCACTGTGGGACGACACCGGGAAACGAACTGCAAATATAGAGATAGTTTTATAGAAAACTAAAAAAAACTGAAGAAAAGTGTACCGAAGAAGTGTTTTTTATATAAAAAAACAATCCCCCCGCTGATTAGCAGCGAAGGGATTGATTAGCTTTGTTTTACTTGCATCAGGCCAGCTGATCGTTCATCGGATCATTTGAGAAATAATCTTTAGTAGCTGATGCCTCCCAATCAGGTTCTCCCAATGGTTCTGCATCGGATGCCAATTGTAAAGAGATATCATTATCCAGTCGGATCAGTTCAATTTCAGGACTATAATAGGTTTCTTTCTTTTTCATAACTACGACTTTTATTAATTAACAACTACTTTCTGAACACGACTGTTCACTTTTACAATATAAGCACCGGCATTCAATGCGCGGTCGATTACAGTTACCTGTCCGTCGGCCGACTGCGAAATCAATTGCTGTCCGGCCAGGTTATACACTACGATACGATCGTTGGAGGTCAGACCGGCAGCCTGAACCACGATACGATTATCTGCATTTACAAACACTTCCGCCCGCATTTCGGGAGTATCAACCGAAGTTGTCATACCCGGCGCACGGAACTCAATGCTGAAACGATCGTTGGTAGCCACAGCATCGGAGCTAAACTCGTAGGAAGAACCTGCTGTGAGTTCGGTTTCGGTATTCAAAGCATGATCTTTCAGAATCACCTTTTGCTGATCGAGATTGGCAATTTCGGAGGCTGTAATTGTAAATACGCTTTCCTTGCCCGGACGGAAACCGAGGATGAATCGACGATTTTCGAGAGAGGCAACTGTATTAATTGCAATTTCCTGCTGACCGATAAACGAGAACAACTCAGGGATATCACCACTATTATTAGCAAGCTTTTCAGAATCATATTTTTCAAAGCCATCAGTTGCAGAACTCATACCGATTAACAGCATTTCATCCGAAACCGCACCATTATTAACTTTCAGTCGAAGTTTTTGTTTCACATCCACTGCAGGAGCTTTCATAGGATTTGATGAAGTAGCATGAGAACGATGATCATTGGTAAAGGTTATCGAGCCGCCGGCACCATCCGCATCCACCTTCATCCAGAAACCCTGCATGGGAGGAACAATATTGGAAACACCACCTAAACCTGCATCTGTTGCAGCATTATAAGTAAGAAACTGCATCCCGTTGCCCGAACCGGTTGATGTACGGTACCATATGGTAGAGCGTATATTGGAAGTTGTTTCAGCTTCGTAGGCTGCCTTCCAGTTCAGGTACGACGGATAAGGATTACCCACCAGGTTAAATCCACGTTGACCGGCAGTTGTACCTGTACGAGTGAGGTTCAGCGTAATATCTCCGGAGTTAAGAGCTCCACCACTAAAGGTGAGATCGGAAGAGCACACGTCTGAA
>JAQUYE010000038.1 GCA_028691965.1 Paludibacter sp.
GTACGCACCTGTATTGATCAGATTAAAGACAAGCCCTCAACCAGTGTTCTGTAATTTAAAATAATAATTTGATTCTGGGCTGGAATCAGGAGGGTATCTCTTTTTTAAATATCTTATACCCTATCCCGGCTATAAACACACTCATCAACGGACTTACATAATTAAATACAGCATACGGGAAGTACTCCAGTGTTGCAACTCCTAAAACTGTACTCTGTGTCATACCACACGAATTCCAGGGTACCAATACGGATGTTACAGTCACACTATCTTCCATACTTCTGCTGAGCAGACAACTCTCATATCCCCTTTGACGGTACATTTCCCTGTAAATGTTACCTGTCAGAATCAACCCTAAATATTGATCACCCATGGTGAGGTTGGTAAGCACACCGGTTCCAACCGTTGCTCCTACCATTCCCGTTGTTGAATGAACCCGTCGGAGTAGCAGTCCGGTAATACTCTCAATCATGCGGGTGGCCGCCATGGCTGCACCGAAGGTAGTGGCACAAAGGATGATCCAGATTGTATTCAACATCCCTTGCATCCCCCGTGTGGTAATCAGTTCATTAATTTCTGCATTACCTGCTTCAACGGCTGTACTTCCGAAGGTAGATAAGAAGGCTCCTCTCACCAGCGCAAATGAATCTGTGGACACAGAACCTATCTCCCGAATAAGCGCTGGCTGAAATACCAGTGCAGCAGCCAATGCAAGTAACATCGACAAAAAAAGAGTTATCATCGCCGGCCAGCGACGCACAATCATCAATGCCGTCAGTACAGGGACAATCAACAGCCAGGGCGACAAATTAAACCGACTGCTCAGGATTTCCTCGTATACAGCTGAATCGCCCGTGTTATATACCGGGAACAGCCAACCGGCTATGATAAAAACAAGCAGCGTTATTACAAATGATGGAACAGTTGTAAACATCATATAGCGTATATGACTGAACAAGGGCGTTCCGGTCACCGAGGATGCCAATACAGTTGTATCCGACAGTGGCGACATCTTATCCCCGAAATAAGCACCGGATATAATGGCACCGGCAATCCAGCCTTCCGCATAACCCATCGACTTGCCAATTCCCAATAATGCCAGTCCGATGGTAGCTATAGTTGTCCACGAACTTCCGGTTAACACCGACACAACAGCACTAATCACACAGGCTACCAGCAAAAAAACGGCAGGATGGATAAGCTTCATGCCATAAACAATAAACAAAGGGACAACACCACTCAGCATCCAGGTGGCCGACAAAGCACCAATAATCAGTAGAATTATCAGAGCTCCTGATATATTCTTAAAGTTTTTATGAAGCTGTTTCTCAAAATCACTCCAGTGGAAATGAACAGTAGCTCTGCCAAGTAACAATGCAAACGCTGCTGCTATTAAAAGCGACATCTGACTGGCGCCACTCAATGCATCACTGCCAAATAAAATCAGTGACAAAACTACGAGTCCGACCAAAACAAGCACCGGAATTACCGCTATAAGTGGCGAAGGAAGTTTTTGATTAGTCATCAGAACAGTCAGGGCTAATTATATGGACTGCAAAGATAAATATTTATTGCAGTAAGAAAAGAAAATCATTATCTTTGTCCATAACATAAAAGAAAAAGAAAATGAGCACACGTTATTTTCCACCCTCCGAATTAATCGTCAATGCCGACGGAAGTATATTTCACCTGCATGTAAAACCGGAACAATTAGCCGATAAAGTACTACTCGTTGGTGACCCCGGACGGGTTGCTAATGTTGCTAAGCATTTTGAATCCGTCGAATGTGAAATTGCAAACCGGGAATTTAAAACCATTACCGGCTCTTACAAAGGCAAACGCATCACCGTCATATCAACAGGTATAGGTACCGACAATATAGATATTGTAGTAAACGAACTGGATGCATTAGCCAATATCAACCTTACTACCCGTCACGAACATCCCGAATTCCGCCAACTAACGATAGTACGTATCGGAACTTCAGGTGGTATGCAGCCCGACCTCCCACTAGGCAGCTTTCTAATCTCCGAGAAATCAATCGGATTTGATGGAATGCTTAACTTTTACGAAGGGCGCGATGCTGTTTCAGATCTTGAATTTGAAGCTTCCATGAAAGAACAACTCAACTGGAATCCGCAATTGGCTGCACCCTATGTAGTGGATGCTGATCCCGGCTTAGTAGAGCAAATCGGAAAAGACGATATGATCAAAGGAGTGACTATTTCGGCTAATGGATTTTACGGACCTCAAGGCCGGGTGCTTCGCATAGGACTGGCCGACCCTCAATTGAACGATAAAATTGAAGCTTTCCGTTTTAAGCATTACAAAATTACCAATTACGAGATGGAAGGCTCGGCTATCGCCGGATTATCAAAGATGATGGGCCATAAAGCAATGACTGTTTGCTGTGTAATTGCCAATCGTCGGGTTGAAGCAGCCAACACAAACTATCAACCCTATATTGAGGAACTGATTGTGAAGGTATTAGATCGCATATAATTATCAACCATGCCACATATATCAACGTCGACTATTTGTGCAATTGCTACTGCTCCCGGCACCGGAGGTATTGCTGTCATCAGAGTATCGGGTACGGAAGCAATAGCTATCGTACACTCCCTGTATACTCCTTTCAAACAAACACCTGATTTTACGGAACAGCATGCCAATCAGGTTAGCTATGGCACAATCCGCACTGCCGGAAAGGAAGTAATCGACGACGTACTTGTAACTGTTTTCAGGGCTCCGGCCAGCTATACAGGTGAAGATGTAGTGGAGATTTCCTGCCACGGTTCTCACTATATTCAACAGAAGATCCTTAGAATGCTGGTAGAAGCCGGATGCTCCATGGCGCTGCCCGGCGAATTCACTCAGCGGGCCTTTTTAAACGGGAAAATGGACTTGTCGCAGGCAGAAGCTGTGGCCGACCTAATTGCGTCTCAGTCGGAATCAACCCATCGCATGGCACTTCATCAAATGCGGGGTGGCTTTACCGACCAATTGAAGAACTTACGAATCCAGCTGCTCGATTTTGTATCACTTATTGAACTGGAACTCGATTTCTCGGAAGAAGATGTTGAATTTGCCGACCGTAGCCGACTGATTACGCTGGTGAATGAAATTGAAACGCATATAACCCGTTTATCGGATTCGTTCAGGGTAGGAAATGCCTTGAAAAGTGGTATCCCGGTAGCATTGGTGGGCGAAACAAATGTTGGGAAATCTACCCTACTCAATGTATTACTCAACGACGACAAGGCGATAGTTTCCGATATCCATGGTACAACCCGCGACGTGATCGAAGATAACATAACCTTACGAGGTGTGCATTTTCGCTTTATTGATACCGCAGGTATCCGTAAAACTACCGACACAATTGAGAGCATGGGAATTGAACGTACGTTTAAGAAGATCGAACAAGCTTCAATAGTGCTCTGGATTATGGATGCCACTACCCTTAGTGAGCACATGGAATGGCTAACCGACAAAATTCACCGTAAAGCAGCCGATAAAAAAATCATTCTGGTATTTAATAAGATTGATAAAATCACAGCCGACGAAAGCGAAGTACTCGAACAGTTGTTTGCCGACTACGAAGGCGAACGAATTTATATATCGGCAAAAAACCGAACCAACACTCACGAACTGGAAGATGCTTTGTTACGTGCTTCTCAAATTCCCGAAATTCATCCGGGCGATCTGGTGGTAAGCAATATCCGTCACTACGAAGCACTCCTGAAAGCAAATGAAGCAATTCTCCGGGTAAAAGGAGGACTGGAAAACAATCTTAGCAGTGACTTTTTATCGCAGGATATCCGTGATTGTATGTTCCATCTTGGATCCATAACAGGCCAAATTACCAACGACGAAATCCTCGGAAATATCTTCAGTAAATTCTGTATCGGAAAATAAAAATATCTTCTCTTTAACTAAGAGACTCATTACGTTTACTTTAAAAAACCAGAATGTAATGACTACGAGAAAAAAAGTAATTGTTATAGGAGGTGGTTTTGGAGGCCTCCAGCTTGTGAAAAAATTAGACGAAGAGATGTTTGATGTACTATTAATAGACAAAATCAATCACCATCAATTTCAACCCTTATTTTATCAGGTAGCAACATCTCAAATTGAACCATCGAATGTTTCGTTTCCCTTCCGTCATATTTTTAACACTAAAAGCAATGTGCATATACGGTTAGCCGAGCTAACCCGGATATTCCCCAAACTGAACAAAATAAGTACGACTATAGGCGATTTTGAGTACGACTATCTTGTAATTGCAATAGGCTGCAAAACTAATTTCTTTGGCAACAGCAACATTCGACAGCATTCTCTGACTCTTAAAACTACATACGATGCCATTAATATCCGAAACCATATTTTGCAAACATTCGAATCAATTGCGTCAGTAAAAGAAGAGGATAAAGAGGCTTTACGAAACCTGGTGATTGTTGGTGCAGGGCCAACAGGAGTCGAACTTGCAGGAGCGTTTGCTGAAATAAGGAATAATATTCTACCCAAAGATTATCCCCGCATCGATTTCTCAAAATTCAATGTTATCCTGGTAGAAGGGAGCAAAAACACCTTAAACTCTATGAGTATAAATGCACAAACTTCCTCTAAAAAGTATTTACAAAAAATGGGAGTTCAACTTTTAACAGAGACTTTTGTCGAAGATTACGACGGACTTACTCTCACCTTAAAAAATGGAGATCAAATAAAAACAAAAACAGTTATTTGGGCTGCCGGTGTTACTGCTAACCAAGTGGAAGGTTTGCCTCAAAACAGTTTTGCCCATGGCAACCGGATACGTGTAGACAGAGTTAACAAAGTAGCAGAAACTGAAAATATATTTGCTATTGGCGATATTGCTTACATGGAAACACCATTGTACCCGAAAGGTCATCCACAGGTAGCCAATGTGGCCATTAATCAGGGGAAAAACCTAACAAACAACTTAAAAAGAATTTCTCAGGGAAAACCATTAACCGAATATGAATACCGGGACCTGGGCTCTATGGCAACAATCGGAAGAAACCAAGCTGTAGTTGACTTTCCGTTTTTACGATTCAAAGGATATTTTGCCTGGTTTGTTTGGATGTTTTTACACCTGATGCTTATTCTCAGCGTACGTAATAAAATATTTATCTTTATCAACTGGGCATGGGGTTACATTACTAAAGATTCGGCGCTACGATTGATTCTCACACAGACTAATGAATCTGATACTTCGGCAAATTAATTGATTTAATTATAACTAAAATTAATCACCTCCCACGTTACAATCGAGGCAGGCCAAAGAATATGCATCGTACTCATCATAGGCAGGACCGGGCTTCCCATTTAGTGAGATAATCCGATCAATACGAACTTCATCACCTGTATCGAAAACCAAATATTCCTCTATACTTCCTTTCTTAACCAGCTTGATAATTTTACCTTTGGCTTCTTCCACATTGGTTCCAATGCCGAAATAATATACTTTGCAAAAGCTCTTATCCTGTTCTTCCAAAAATACTTCGTAATAAACAGGATGGACTGGAGTAAAATCTGTCTTCATTCATTCAAATTTTATCACTTCTACCGGACAATTTTCTGCTGCCTCAATTATTTCCTGCTCAAAATCGATGTAGTTTACCCCTTCCAGAACAACAGCTTCGTCTTCTACTCTAAAGACCACATCGCAGGTCGATTCACAGAGCCCACAGGCTGTACAACCTTCTTCAATCCATACTTTACTTATTGCCATGTTTTTACGTATTAATTAAACACTATATAAACACATATCTCTTCAATTTTGTTTGACCATCCATATAGTAGCCGACAACATGGTGCTAGTTGAAATTGTTAACTATTGACATGATTTTCCCCTGCATTGATTGTTTTGTATGTTAATATTTATTAGTAAAGCCCTAATATTGCACAGCAAACAGTCAAACCTTTTTTAATATTAACCATGAGAAATTTTGCTTTAATTAGTTTCATACTATTTTTTTTATGTAGTAGCCTGTGGAATGTAAACGCACAGATAAAAGATGGAGGCGAATACTACCTTTATAGTATGTACTACGATTGTGCATTAGGACAGAAAACTGACGGTACTCCGGGATTATCGAAATTCGGAATTAATCAGGATCCCGACAGCTATAAATTTATTGCCGAAAAATCGGAAACAACCGGTTATTACTTTCTTAAACAGAAAAGCAGCGGTAAATATTTAGCTGCAAGTACTTCCAACACCTACAGTGTAGTATTTCAACCTTCGAAAGTAGTTGCCAATCAATTTCTTTGGAACCTGAATACTGAACATAACGGAACCATAAGCTCCGGGCGTTCTCCTTCCAATTGCCTCGGGCACGATTTAGGTAAACAACAAGATACCTATATAAGTGTTTTCTACGATAAGAAACAAAATTACTTTAACCTTCTGCAGCTTATCAGTGTCGATAATGCTTTCGAAAACAGCCTTGTTGTCAACGACAACTACGGAAAGAAGGTACGTTATTCTCTTTCGTTACAGAATCAACAGATAACACTTGCCGATCAGGTAGATTATCATATAATTAATGAAACCAACTCATTAACCAACTCAACTATTAATTTAGCGAATGAAAATGCCTGGGTTATTTTCGACAACACTTTACCTTCTGATGTTATCACGAAGTACCTGACATCATTCACCATTAATGGCACTCCGGCAGTCTTAAATCAAAATGTACGTGTAGGCATCTATCTGAATGGTGCAGTGGTCATTCCACACTCATCAGCGATAAAAGCATTTAGCGGGTATGACGGAGATAACTATACCGGCAATAAAATTGAGTTACAGCCAGGTGCCAATGAACTGGGCACTGCTTCAAATACCTTCAGGAGTTTCAAACTCAAGCGGGGTTATATGGCTACTCTGGCAAGTGGATCGAACGGAAGCGGATACAGCCGTGTTTATGTTGCCGACCATTCCGACATTGAAGTGCCGGTGCTACCCAACTCGTTACTTCGGCGTATAACGTCAGTTCATATAAAAAAATGGAACTATGTTTCCAAAAAAGGATGGTGCAGCACTACAAGTGATGCAGCGATAGCAACCGAAAATAAAAAAATGCGCAGTACATGGTTTTACACCTGGAGTGCCGACCGTAAAACAACCTACGACACCGAGTACATTCCCATTAAACAGCACTTGTACTGGCCTTCCAACAGTCAGATCAACGGACATCAAAACAGTACACATGTATTGAGTTTCAACGAACCTGAACATGCTGAGCAGCATACTTCCAATATTTGTTCGTGTGGTGGTGTTATATCTCCATGGACAGCCTGCACAAAAACTCCCGATTTTCAGTCATCGGGCATGCGTATCGGATCACCTTCACCTACCGATGCCTCATGGCTTACCGAGTACACCAATCATTGTGATGATATGGCCTACCGCTGCGATTTTGTTGTTATGCATTGCTACTGGGGTACCAATGAAGCGGCTAATGCCACGGCCTGGTATAATCGTCTGAAAGCAATTTACAACGCAACAAAACGTCCGATATGGATCACCGAATGGAACAACGGAGCATCCTGGACTACTGAAAGCTGGCCATCGGGATACGGCGAGAAATTAGAAAAAAACAAAAACGCTATCAGAGAAATTCTGAACATGCTTGATACCTGCAGCTTTATCGAGCGTTACTCTATTTATAACTGGGATTCGTATTATCGCGCCATGATTAACACCGATGATGGCTGGGTTACTCCTGCCGGTCAGGTGTACCGTGACAACAAGTCTACCTTCGCATACAATGCCGATGTTCAGTATATTCCCACCTGGTGGACTCCGGGTTTGAAGCCGGTTGAACTGAGGACGAGAATCAATTCGGCGTCGGGAAAGTTAGAGTTTACCGTAAAAAACACAAACGGTGACTTGACAGAGAAGATGATAATCCAACGAAAAACGAGCAACGGTACCTACCTGGATTTTTACTCCGAAACAAATCGCTCTGTATTCGATTCCAACGAGCATACCTATACCTTCGACCAGAATGATGTTGATCTGGAAGTAGATGAATTCCGGTTGTATGTCAAAACGACTTCCGGAGGCGAAACCTACAGCAGCGAGACAAGTCTGGCTTATATTGTGAATCCTGACATTATAACCAACAGCACGTCGGCTGTTGACGGCTGGACATGTATAAAATCGGCTGCCAACGGATTTACAAAGGCGACGGGCGACAGCTATTTTGAAGTGTGGGATGCTACAGCAAAAGGAATGTATTTCGACTATTACCAGGAAATAACTGATCTGGCTGATGGTGTATACGAATTATCGGCTGCGTGTTTTAATAGTTCAAACGGGGTTGCCGGCGACAAGGTAAACGGACGTGTAGGATTATATGCTCAGTCCGGTGGGCTTGAATATTTTGCTCCTGTAACCGATGATGCCGAATTAGATACGCAAAACCGACAAGTAATACCACGTATTATAGTTGAAAACGGAACACTTCGTATCGGCATAAAAAATATTGGAGAAATGACAGCGCGTTGGGCAGGAGGAGATGAATTCAAACTTCGTCACCTGGGTTCTGTAAATGACATAATTACAGAAGGACAGGATGCATTCAAAGAAGAGATCACTGAGCAGTCGGATACCAGATACAAACAGCTCTTTGTATGGAATGAAGGTAACACAATTGCCGATGCCAGCGGAGTAGTGATCAACCCCGACTGTATGAGGAAAGATCTTTACGGATGGATGGCTACTAACGTTGATAGTAAATCAGGCGAAGCCTTCGACGGAGTGACTACAAATAACTACTGGGATCAGTGGTCGTCGTCGGCATACACTTCCGCGATGTATCAGGACCTTGATTATTTACCCGAAGGGACCTATACCTTCAGTGCCTTAGTACGCTGTTCGTCGGGTGCTATAGTACAACTTTACGCATCGCGCGACCAGGGTGCAACAAAAGAAGTTGCGGTTAATTTTGTGGGTACAGGAGTACTACCTCCTGCCGGTTCCCCGTACCTGAACGGGTGGAATAAAGTATCCCTGCCTTCGGTTGTTATTCGCCGGGGAGAGCGTTTACGCATCGGACTTACAAGCTCTTTACAAAACCAGTGGTGGAGCGCCGATCATTTCACGCTTAGCTACGAACCGCTGAAAGTTACCGGATTAACTGATTTAACACTGAAGGACAGAAGTAACTATACAGTTTTTGTTACTTCTGAGCATGCCGGTTCTATCATTTTACGCTCTGCAGCTCCTGCAGATGTAAGAATTTATACTATTGCTGGAAAACTGGTATATCATAAGCTTATAGATGCCGGAACAACTTCTGTTACTTTACCACAGGGAGTGTATATTATCAACAAAAGGTCTAACTAATTGGGTACACATTCAGTTGTGTACTCAAACCGGTTTCATTAGGAATTTAAATTAAACTGAGTTCGTAGTAGATCATCCCTAACTGGTCACTAACAGGATTTTTCATGACATCTCTTTTAATTTCTTTAAACCCAACTGATTCATATTGTTTTTGAGCAGGATAGTAAAACTCCTGTTGTCCGGTAGATACTTTAACTGTAGTATAACCATTTAGTTGTATTGTTTCAATAACATGTCGTAGTTGCTCTTTTCCAAATCCCTGTGATCGATATTCAGGAAGAATACAGTTCTGACACTTATAGCGTCTCACCTGCTTGTAAAAATCTTTTTTGGTGAACTACACTACCGCTCGAATACAGCTTTCTGAAAATGTAGATCCCTTCTGTTAATGCAACCGACGAAAATACTCTGTATCCCGAAAGTGAATATACTTCAGTGCGGAGCAGCTCTCCTTTGTCGGTCGTTGTTTCTGCCGAAGGTAATCCGGAGGTCAGTCCGCCCCACTTTTGCTTCAAACGAGTAGCTTCCTCAGCGGTTATAGGCATAACAGTTCCGTGTCTTGGTTTAAAATCCATACTTACCGATTGATTCACCACTGTGAAATCTTCCAGGTTATCACTTTCAGTAAACTCATACCTGCCCCGGGTGTACACATCGTACATAAGGATGTATTTATCCTGATTGATCAACCTGAAGACACAAGCTCCTTCCACAGCATCATTCGTTTGATCGAGGTACTTATCGAGCAAGGTATAGGGGCCGGTCAACTGTTGCGAGACAGCTTTCATATAGCCTTTATCAGCTGCACCTTCGGTTTTAAAAAACAAATGAAAGTTGTTATCGTGATAGATAATATCACCGTCAATTGCTGAAACGTTGTTGTCGAACAATACCTGCGGAACTGTCTCCAGATCGGTAAAATCAGCATTGGCCCAGGCATAATAGATAACATCATAACTACCGGAGGTGGTAGTTTTCATCGAAAAATAAACCATTAGCTTATCAAGCTCCTGATCGTAGTAAGTCTGCGGGGCCCAGGCACGAATCACATTCCCGAACTCAGCAGGAAACCGTGTTGCTACATCTACTCTGCTATGCGTCCAGTTAACCAGGTCGTCCGATTTAAGCAGCACGATCCCCGAATTACAGGCCCAGTTACAATTAGCTTCGTTGGCCCTCATATCGGTGGCCACCATGTAGTATTTTCCATCGGGGCCACGTAAAATGTGCGGATCCCGAACACCTTTCTTCGCACTGATCGTATCAGCTGAAAGTACAGCTTTTCCTTCGTTGAGTGCTTTATAGTTATAACCATCCTCACTCAAGGCAAAGAATATTTGTTCCTCGGCATAATTATTACCTATAAAATAGGTAAACAGATAAGCTGAATACGGTTCTTCTTCGTTAATACAAAGTGTAAACACACTATCATTGGAAGCGATGCCCTTTGTAACGGTAGCCGTCAATGCAACCGATCGCGCTCCCTCACCTCCTTTGTTAAGTTGAATGATCCTGCCGCTGTCGGTTAGGTAATCGGGCTCCGACGACTTCCACCTGATGGTCGAACCTTCGATGCCGGTAGCTGGTAAGTGAATAGTACCCTGATAAAAACACCTGTCATTCTGAAGCGTAATATGGTGGGCATCATAGGCTGCTGCAGCACTATCGCTGAGACGGGCCCTGATGGTGACTGTAAATAACCTGGAGGTGCTGTACTTCCCTCTCGACAGGGTAGCTGTCAGGTTTACTATAGCGTCGTTCTCGCCGGCAAGCGGACGCGTTACAGTTCCATCTGCAGCAAGATAGCCGGGTTCGCCCGACGACCAGCTTACTGATACATTATCACCCACAACATCCGGCAAGCTAAGATGGTTTCGCACTTCATCCAGTCCTTCGGGATTCAGTGCCAGACTGGCCTGTTCTACTGCTATCGAATCGGCCTCGTAATTCAAATCGGCTAATCCTTGTGCTAAGGTTTGAACTTCCGTAGTTGTTAAGGCCCGGTTATAAATTCTGAAATCGGCATACAAAGCTCCCTTCAGGTATGCATCGCCTGAGAACTGTGGTCGTCCCAACCAGTTATACCCTGTAGCTTCACCAATTGCAGAAGGAGTTACCGGAATGTTTCCAACTTTAGTTAGTTGTCCGTTTAAGTAAATAACTCCGGTTGTACCCGTCTGTGTGTATACAATATGTTGCCATACTCCTTTCGGAGCCGGAGAGCCTATTGTTACAGCCGACTCACCACTCCATCCGGAGAGACTCTCAGCGTAGCGTTGCGTGTTCACCCTGTAGGCGATATACTTACCTGAATACTGTGTAGTTGCCGAATGGGTAGCAAAAGCCCATACAAAATTTCCGTTTCCCGTTATGGAACTCGCCGGGTCGATATACAAATAGGTGGCTACCGTGAAATCATTCAACGATGCGATTAGATTACCGGTAGCGCTCCCCATATCCAGGTAGCCATTATTGAATCCCAGGTTCAGCACCGGCATCTTATCCCGTGTATTTACACTTGCTCCGTTCTGCAAACTGCCATGGTATCCATTCCCCGATTCATCTGCAACGGTCGACCCGCTTACTTGCTGAAAGGTGTAATGAAGTTGCAGTCCCTGTTCCGGTTCAGACCCCTCTCCTGCTTTATTCGTTACTACTTGCGACGAAGCGTTGATAGCCATCACAAAGAAACCATACAGGATGGCAATTCTCGTTCGACTACTTTTAAGGGAAAGGTTAACTGCTGGATGTAAATTCATTGGTAATACTATATATGTAGTTAATTATTCGTTTGTTACTGATATCTTTTGTACACTTGCACCTACCTTCACAAGATAGATTCCCGACCTAAGCTGAAGCGATTTGCAGTCGACTATACTCCTATCGCTGGCTGCCACCCTCGAAGTAAACACCAGGCGTCCGTCCATGGAATAAATGCTAATTGCTTTCTCTTCCGAACCTTTGTTGTCAATGTAAAGCTTATCACTCACCGGATTAGGATATACGGCAAAGGATTCGGCCATAATTCCTTCGTCAAGTGCTGTATGGATGGTTTGTGTTTTCGCCAGACTGGTCGTTAGAAATGCGATGCGTTGACTAACGTAGGCACTGAGAAATTCCACTCCCTGCTGGTAAGTCGGAAATAAAAAAGGTTCGTTATAGACCCGCTGGTTAAGTACTTTCCAGCGATTAAAGTTGAGTTGTTGCGAAGCATTTATTAAGGTGGTAGTTTCCTGTATATAGTTAACTAAACTATCCTGCAGTCCGTTATCTACCAACTCCTGCCAGCGCAGGTAGGCAGCATTCCTGAACCATTCATCTTCCCAAAAGCGATTCATCCACTGACGGGGATTAAAAGCATGATTCCTCATTAATAAGTTCACTGCATCACCCAGTCGGTGATCGTTGTTAAAAGCTATATCAAAATCCCATAGCGGTCCGAAGTAGAATTTATCTTCAGCTCTTCGCTTATAGAGGTAGGTACTCCACAGATAATCTGGATTTCCGGTGAGTTCACTTGCCAGGTACCAGTTGATCAGCGAAGTGGTGTCAACCATGCTTTTGTATCCGGTATGGGGATCTGTAAAATCATCAGCAAACAACCGACTCTCAAAGCGATTGGTAAAATTGCGGATGTACTTAAATTGTTCGGGAGTTATATCCTTATCATCGGGATACTTAACGGTTACCGGCACGGACTTACTACTTGAAAACCACACCGGTTCACTGGTTGCGAAACCATCAATTTCTACTAAATACCCCCCGCTCACTGCTGGCTCTTCCAAATCCGTTGAGTCCAGCTTATCAATATCAACCCGTAGTTTTCCCCTTTCAATCTGATCGGTTACCATATAGTTACCAATGAAGTTGGTATTGAGTACTACATCAACAAAACGGACAGCAGGAGTAAATTCAAAACCAAGGAGGGAACTAATCTTAAAGGCAAGGGCATTACGAATCAGGGTTTTATCAGCATGATTGGCAAGCAGCACCCAATCTTTCTCATGGGCAGGCAGGTTAAGAAAGTTCGTTTTTTGATTCAATTTTATACGGTAAGGTTTTTTTGCCAGTCGCCAGGTTGAGTTTCCACGACCACGAATGGTCATTGTAGCGGATAGGTTTTCACTGCTATCGGAACTTTCTACAATTACCTTTCCCGGAATCCAGTTAACCCCATCGGCAATACGAGCTCCGCTTTCGGTTGTTATATAGAGTGTGGGAAGCGAGGTAAGTTGCTGAGCAGGTAGCCCGGGCATTATCAGGAATAGAAACAGAAAATAAAAAACTACCTTTTTCATGCTACAGATTTACTATCATACTTGTCGGTGCTACAACAGCTCAAAGATACGACGAAGATGTGTAACTTTGTGGTGTAAAAAAAGCTAAATCGGTAGACTGTAGCGTCAAATAAGAGGTATTTACAGAAATTTTGCGGTTAGGCTGATACCACTAACCTGCAAATCTCTTCGTGTAGTTTTACTGTTTCAATCAAGCCCTGGGAATGATCATGTTTAAGTCGGCGGAACCGTAACATCGAGCGTAAACGTTGCAACTGCTGATACCAACGGAATGCAAACTTCCCCAAAAAGAACTGTAAGGGCAACAGTAAAAGGAACTGCATTAAGGTAGCCTCGAACCTCTTGTAGATAATAAAACCCTGAAGTAAATACATGATTGGGAAAATCAACAACCCAAGTCCGAAACGAATAGAACTTAATCCACCCGGCATATTCAGCTTAAAGCTCTTGATTAAGAAATCAGGTCCCAGGAAGGGAATTAAGTTCAATAGCATTCCGGGGATAAAGAGCGGGAATGAGAGTATCAGTAAGAACACTATCCCGGCTATACGCAAACCGGTTATTTTTGATGATTGATCAAATATCCAGTCAGGCAGGTTCAGTTTAACCAGTTGTTGGCGGTAATCGGAACAGGTTTGTTCGAGTTTACGCACCAGTTCAGGTTCGTTGACTTCCTGGTTAGATAAGTGTTCTGCTATTTTCTGTTTTACAGTAAAACGGGCAATCGTGGTATTAACCACGTTAAACATTTTGGCAACCGATCCGTTAGCCACTTCGGCTGCAGTTTCGATGGTGTCGTAGTAGTGCGTCGATGGGATATGAAGTGTCAGATTAATCAGTTCGTGACGCAACCGGTCACGCAGTCGGTTAATAGCAACAGAGGGTTTCTGCTGAAACTCCGGCATATAATCCGAAACTTCAATCGGTTTACCGATGTTAATGATGATACGTTTCCCGAACTTCTCAAAATCTTCCAGGTCAATTCCTATTGGTACTATACGAACTCCCTTTTCCAAACCGTATTTCTGCTGTGCCGCAAAAGCAATGCGGAAGGTCCCTTTCACCAGAGGGCGGATTTGTTTTGTAAAGCCCTGACTCCCTTCGGGCATAATTCCAATAGGACGATTATGTTCCAGCACCTCCAGGCAACGGTCAAACACTTCGTAGTTTTTCTCAACCGACCCTATTCCCTCGCGCTGACGGAAGGCAGGAAGAATCTTAAAAAAATACATCAGTTTCCGTATGGTTTTATTGCGAAAATAATCCGAACGAGCTAAATAAACTACCGGTGTGCGGGGTGGAACTACCGACATGATAGCCAGCGGGTCCATCAGGGCATTGGTATGGTTGGAGGTGTAAATAACGGGACCATCAGCAGGGATATTCTCTTTCCCCTTGATAACAAACTCACCATAGTACTGACGAAATGTAAAAATTACAAATCGCTTAACCAGACCGTAAAGGAAATTATATTCGTGTAATTTAGCCATATCAGGTAGTCGGACGAAACAGCTTTAAGCTTCGCGACAGGAATGCAAAAATAGCTATAGATTCTCCAAAAACAAGCTTTAGAGCACCATTTTTACATTTTTTTCGTTCTGATTAACCAATCGGACTTTCACAATTACGAGTTGTGATTTCAGTCCCTGAACGGGTAGCTCCACCGTTGTCGAACCGGCAGCCTTCTCCATTAAAATACGACCCGAAATATCATACATCACAACAGAAGCTATTGGTTCGGTACTTTCGATAGAAATGGATTGACCAGGGGCATTCAGAGTTACCCGAACATCATTGTCGATACCAACAGGCCGGTCGACAGAAGTAGGTAACAGGTTCTGATTCTTAGCAGTTGTAATCTCTTCCACTAAGCTGTTAATATACATTTCAACAAAGGTATACCCGCTTTCGTGCAGCTCGTTGGCCTGGCTACCGGGATAGTTGGCTTCCAGCCATCCGTCCGGAATTCCATCGTTGTTCGTATCAACAGCTGCTTCGGTTTGATTGTACGCAGGATATCCGCCTACATCCGAAGGCTTGTCGATAATCCCCGGACGTTTAGTAACTGAACCCGAATAGGTAGCAGTACCGGTGCGCGTTTCTTCCACAATGCGGGCATCCACAGCATCCCGATTAAGCGAAGCTCCTGCATAGCCCAACACCTTTTCAAAAGCTACTTCAGCCGAATGAGTAGGAGTCGGGGTCACCTCAAAGGGCACAGAAGCCTTGCTGGTTGTCTGGCTCACGCCCGACTTAAACGTAACTCCCTGCCAGTTGTTGGCAGTAACAGTTGCATCACCATATACATAATTATCAGCAATATAATAAGTCCCGAAACGAGGTTGATAGGTAGTTGAATTATCAATGTCGATCTGTGTTATTTTAGAGCGAATACCCGACCTTGTGGCCGGTCCGTATTTGAAGTAGTTGGCTACCATATTGTATTTTCCGGCTGCTTCACCGCCATACGAACTATTATCCCCGAAGTTATAAATAACATTATTCCGGAAGTCAACCCGCTCTTCGTCCTGTGGATTCACATACCCTAAACCCGAACGTTTCCAGCCGTTGAAGCGGGGATTGCGACTGGTATGATGTGCCAGTAAATTGTGATGGAAGGATGCATTCTTACCTCCCCACAACCCTCCGTAACCATGAGCACCCTTGCTGTGTCCGGCATTGTTGAGCGATTCGGCAATCACACACCATTGAAGGGTAAAGTTTTCGTTACTGTAAAACGATGCACATTCGTCAATGCTCCAGCTCATAGAGCAATGGTCGATTATTATATTCTTACGGTAGCGTCCCCAGATAGCATCACTCTCGTTGGTGAGCACTTCGTTGCCCAACCGAAACCGCATAAACCGGATGATCACATTATCGGCATCAATATTCATCTCGTAGTTTTTCAGACATATACCATCTCCGGGAGCAGTCTGCCCTGCAATAGTCACATTTCCGTTTTTAATTTGCAGTCGGCTGCGCAAGCTAATAACACCCGAAACCTTAAACATAATAATCCGGGCACCACTCTGATTCACAGCCCAGCGAAGCGTACCGGTGGTTCCATCATCGGCCAGTGATGTTACGTACAATATCTTACCTCCCCTGCCTCCGGTTACATACATTCCACCTCCGGCTGCACCCGGAAAAGCAGGTACTTCCTGAGCAGATGAAACCAGGTTAACTAAAACAAGCAGTACTCCTACGACCGATAATCTTAAAAAATTCATGTCTAAACTATAAAAAAGATGAGCTGCAAAGATAGAAAACATACCGCAGTTTAGAAGAGGATAAATTATCGGAAAAGCAGGATAAATTGACCAGCGAAAGGAATCTTTACAATCACGCATCGCTAGTGCTTCCGTATTCAGCAGGGAAAGCGTATCTTTGCGGGCTCAAAAACAAACACTATTAGTTCATGCTTACAGCCGATGCACTGACCGTAGAATTCGGAGGTCAGACTCTTTTTTCAGATGTTTCCTTTGTTATTAACGAAAAAGACCGGATAGCCCTGATGGGTAAAAACGGCGCAGGGAAATCTACTTTATTAAAAATCCTTGCCGGATTACGGGAACCCTCACGGGGAAAGATTTCCTATCCCAAAGAAACAGTTATCGCATACCTGCCTCAGCATTTGTTGCTCGAAGACAAGCTCACGGTATTTGAAGAAACTGCCACTGCATTTTCGGCCATCAACGACATGGAAAAGCGCATTGAAGCTATTAACCTGGAACTGAGTGAGCGTACTGATTACGAGTCGGACAGTTATATGCAGCTGATTGAGGAGGTATCGACACTTAGCGAGCAGTTTTACAGTATCGAAGAAATAAATTATGATGCTGATATTGAGAAAACCTTATTGGGCCTTGGGTTTAAACGCGAAGATTTCCAACGGAAGACTACTGAATTCAGTGGTGGCTGGCGTATGCGTATTGAGCTGGCAAAGATTCTGCTTCGTCGTCCTGATGTGATTCTGCTGGATGAGCCTACCAATCACCTCGACATCGAATCCATCCAGTGGCTGGAGGATTTTCTTATTAATTCAGCAAAAGCGGTTGTAGTTATTTCGCACGACCGCGCCTTTGTGGATAATATCACTACCCGTACCATTGAAGTTACGATGGGACGTATATATGATTATAAAGCTAACTATTCGCATTACCTCGAACTGCGGAAGGATCGCAGGGCTCAACAGCAAAAGCAATTCGACGAACAACAAAAGATGATTGCCGAAACCAGGGAATTCATCGAACGCTTCAAAGGAACTTATTCCAAAACCCTTCAGGTTCAGTCGAGGGTAAAGATGCTCGAAAAACTGGAGATTCTGGAAGTCGACGAGGAGGATACCTCGGCCTTACGTTTGAAGTTTCCCCCTTCTCCCCGGTCGGGAAACTATCCGGTAATAGCCGAAGGGGTTGGAAAGAGCTACGGTGAGAATACTATTTTTTCGAATGCCAATTTCATGATCGAACGTGGCGACAAGGTAGCCTTCGTTGGTAAAAATGGTGAAGGTAAGTCGACCATGGTAAAGATAATGATGCAGGAAATGGAGCATGAAGGCATGCTCAAACTCGGTCATAACGTAAAAATAGGATATTTTGCCCAAAACCAGGCTTCATTGCTCGACGAAAATCTGACTGTATTTCAAACTATTGATGATGTAGCCGAAGGTGATATACGTACTAAGATTAAGGATTTACTCGGTGCCTTTATGTTTGGCGGAGAGAACTCCTTTAAAAAAGTAAAAGTCCTTTCGGGGGGTGAACGCACCCGGCTGGCGATGATAAAATTACTGCTCGAACCCGTCAACCTGCTTATCCTCGACGAACCTACCAACCACCTGGATATGCGTACGAAAGACATTCTTAAACAAGCCCTGCAGGAATTCGATGGTACCCTTATTGTGGTTTCGCACGACCGTGACTTCCTCGACGGGCTTGCATCCAGGGTGTATGAGTTCGGTGGTGGAAAGGTAATTCCGCACCTCGAGGACATCTACGGATTTCTTCAGAAAAAGAAAATGGAAAGCCTGAAAGAGATCGAAAGGTAATTTTGTTTTCGGGCTTTAATTTCCCTAAAGCAGTATAAATTTACCACAAACCTGCAATTTTTGGCCACAAACATGCAATTTTTATCTTGCAGTCTGCTCTATCTTTGTGCCCATGATAACAAAACTCCTGCTCCTGTTTTTTATGCTGGTTGTCGAGATAGTTTCCGGCAGCTGGTTGAGTGTGTGCTCAGGGATGAATCTGTATTTACCAGTTTCGATACAAGTACCATACCCCAATTACACTTCCCGGTATTCAACAGGCCCAACTTCTGCTTCCTCCTTTAGTAATTCTCACCCGCCGGCTTACCTCCTTATGGCCGGCATTTTTGGCATTATAACCGCTAACCAGCTCCTCTCGCAGCCCTATGCCAAACGCCTGAATCCCACAACCATTTCGCTTAAATAGTCCTATCAACAGACTATTTCGCTTACTACAAACAGTGCGAAAAGCCTAAATTCTTTTGTGATTTCAATCAGGCGTTTTTGATTCGTCGGTCAGGGTCTTTTTAACCGTCATATGTCATGTAACAGGTTCGCACATGTCATGTAACAGGTTCCCATATGTCATGTAACAGGTTCGCACATGTCATATGACGGTCTGTAATATGTCATATGGGGGTTTGTAACATGACATATGGGGGTTTCTAATATGACATATGCGGGTTTGTAATATGACATATGCGGGTCTGCTACATAAGGCGAGCCGGTCAATATGACCTGGTGTGATGAGCACTACAACTAAGGCAAATAGATCAGATAACTATAGTTTACGGGCCAGTTTGATACCAATACCCCCTCCTAAATCGTAAATTTACGATTTAGGAGGGGGTATTTTTTTTTAAAACAGCCTATTTAGCTACACCAAATCAGAATAAACTACAGGCAACAGTAAGTCCGGCCATCACGATCGAAACCATGCTCATCAGTTTTATAAGAATATTGAGCGACGGACCCGAAGTGTCTTTGAAAGGATCGCCTACTGTATCACCTACAACCGTAGCTTTGTGATTATCCGAACCCTTACCACCCAGATTTCCTTCTTCAACGTATTTCTTAGCGTTATCCCAGGCACCTCCCGAGTTGGCCATAAAAATAGCGAGTACAAATCCGGACCCTAATCCACCGATAAGAAGTCCCAAAACACCTGCAACTCCAAAGATAACCCCTACCACCACCGGCACTAAAATAGCCAGGATAGAAGGTAACATCATTTCACGCTGGGCACCCTTGGTTGAAATTTCAACGCAACGGGCATAATCAGGTTCGGCTTTACCTTCCATGATACCTTCAATTTCGCGGAACTGGCGACGAACCTCTTCAACCATACTCTGAGCTGCACGTCCAACGGCATTCATGGTAATTCCGGAGAAAAGGAAGGCCATCATAGCACCCAGAAACACTCCCACCAGAACAACAGGATTCATAAGAGTTACATTATAATATTCCATGAAGTCGGCAAACGACGACATTTTAATAGCTTCTACATCCAGCAGTTCTGATCCCACTTTTGCCATTCCGGTCGATGCTGCTTCGGCAATACGAACGAGGGCAATTTTAATTTCCTCAATATAGGAAGCCAGCAGGGCGAGCGCTGTAAGTGCAGCTGAACCAATGGCAAAACCTTTACCGGTAGCTGCTGTGGTGTTACCCAGCGCATCCAGCGCATCGGTACGCTAACGAAATTCCTTGCCAAGTCCGCTCATTTCAGCATTTCCACCTGCATTGTCGGCTATAGGTCCGTAGGCATCGGTTGCCAGGGTGATACCCAGCGTCGATAACATACCGACAGCTGCGATACCAATTCCATAAAGACCCAGACTGAGGTTTTCGCGTGAGAGGTAATCGGCCAGGTCGAACTGAATAGCACTCATGTAAGCCAGGATAATAGCAAAGCCAATGGTAATTACAGGAATAGCGGTGGAAACCATACCCAAACCAAGTCCGGAAATAATCACAGTAGCCGGACCGGTCTTCGAGCTCTCCGCTACCTTTTGAGTGGGACGATAAGAATGAGAAGTATAATATTCAGTGGATTGGCCGATAATAATTCCGGCCAGTAGCCCTACAATTACAGAGAACGAAATCCCTACCCAGTTTTGCAGCTGTAAAGCATACAGAATACCGAAGGTGGCTATGGCAATTAAAACGGAACTTGCATTCACACCTCTTCCGAGGGCCGACAACAGTTCTTTCATTTTTGCACCTTCTTTGGTACGTACAAGGTAAATACCAATAATAGAAAGAATTACACCCACGGAAGCAATCAGCATGGGAGCAAATATCGCTTTCATCTGCATTTCAGGATTCGCCATAAATGCTGAGGCTCCCAGTGCAGCAGTAGCAAGGATAGAACCGGCATACGACTCGTACAGGTCGGCACCCATACCGGCCACGTCGCCTACATTGTCGCCCACATTATCGGCAATGGTAGCAGGATTACGCGGGTCATCTTCCGGAATACCGGCTTCAACCTTCCCTACCAGGTCGGCACCCACATCGGCAGCCTTCGTGTAGATACCACCACCCACACGGGCAAACAAAGCCTGGGTAGATGCACCCATACCAAAGGTAAGCATAGTAGTAGTAATATAAATCATTTTATGAGCAGGATCCACATCTTCGACAAAATGATCCAGCACAAGGTACCAAACCGAAATATCGAGCAATGCCAATCCAACCACAGTAAGTCCCATTACAGCACCCGAACGGAAAGCCACCTGCAGTCCGCTGTTCAGCGAGTGCATAGCTGCATTGGCAGTACGTGCAGAAGCATAGGTAGCTGTCTTCATTCCAAAAAACCCTGCCAAACCGGAAAAGAATCCACCGGTGAGAAAGGCAAAGGGTACCCAGGCATTCTGAAGGTTAAAATAGGCCATCACGGCAAAAACAAGAGCCAGCACTACAAATACCATGGTAACTACCTTATATTGCTGTTTCAGGTAGGCCATTGCTCCGGTACGAACGTGGAGCGCGATTTTTTTCATTGTATCAGTTCCCTCACTCTCTTTCATCATCTGACGGAAGAAATAATAAGCGAAACCCAGGGCCACAATGGAGGCAATTGGTACAAAATAAATGACTTTTTCCATGCTTTAAACTATTAGATTGGTTGATAAATTAGTTGTTGAATTGAAGAACAAAATAATGGTGCACCAGTAGTTGCAGGTAATGTGCTGCGTGCAAATCGACAAATTTCATAGCCATTGCATGCGACGATTCATCAGCTGTATCGGAAATTACCCTCACGATACCAAGCGGCACGTCGAAGTCGTGGCAAACCTGTGCCACCGCTGCACCCTCCATTTCGGCACAGAGTACAGAAGGCAGGTTGCTTGCAATTTCCTCTTTTTGAGTAGTACTTCCTATAAACTGATCACCGCTTGCTATATCGCCTACCCAACGTTTCGGTTGTGTCAATCCCTCTCTGATCAGCGTTTGAATAAAATCCTGCTCCTGTTTAATCATCTCCCGGGCAGCATCCTGCAAGTCAGCCATCAGCTGTTTATCGGCCTCAAAGAACACGCGACTGGTAAGCGGCACTTCATATCGGGCCATCAACGGACGGGCATCCATATCGTGTTGCACCAGTCGTTCACCAATTACTACATCGCCAACCGACAAGTCAGGCGCTATACCACCGGCCACACCGGTAAACACGATCTTATTCACACCGAAGACTTCGATCAGGGAAGTTGCTGTACTGGCAGCCGCTACCTTACCCCACCGTGAGAAAACAGCTACAACGGGCATACCGTACAGAAGTCCTTTGTGATAAACCCTGTTACCATGCATGATTTCTTCCCGTTGGTCCATCATGGCAACTATCTGATCCATCTCTTCGGGCATCGCTCCCATCAATCCGATTGCAGTCATGCGTTGATTTTTTTAATGCGTTGATATAAGGTTGGATGTGAGTAGTTGAAGAACACATAGAGCGGATGAGGCATCAGATTGCTCAAGGAAGATGAAGATAGTTTCTTAAGCGCTGATATCAGGGCTGCACCGTATCCATACTGAACTGCAAAGGCATCGGCCTGGTATTCGTGGCGACGCGAAAAAATATTCCCAAGCAGATCGGGCACCATCGACACAGGAGTGTATAAGGTAAAGAAAACCAATGCATTTAAGTGAAAAGAGGCTTCAGTTCCACCTATGGCCAGGGCCGGCAATTCACTTTTCAGGGTGAACCCCAACAGAAAGAACAATAAGAGGTTAAACGGCAAAGACAACAAAAAACCTTTCAGAACATGCTTGTAGGTATAATGTCCGATCTCGTGGGCCAGCACCGCTACAATCTCTTCGGTTGTCATTTGCGCTATCAGGGTGTCGTAAAGTACGATGCGCTTTTTGGGACCAATACCCGAAAAATATGCGTTGGCCTTGGTCGAACGCTTTGAACCGTCGATCACATAAATATTATCGAGTTTAAAACCGGATGTAGTCGCAAAAGATGCAATAGCATCCCGAAGTTCGCCCTCTTCGAGCGGAGTCTGCTTGTTAAACAGGGGAACTATCAATTCCGAATAGAACATACTGGTAATCAACCCTATCCCGGTTACGGCACCAAATGCAATCAGCCAGAAATAATCATTCGTAAGTTGATAGATAACTACCACAAGCGTCAACACACCACCTCCGAAAAGGACCATCAGCAGTAACGACTTAAGCTGATCGATGATAAACAGACGGGGAGTTACTTTATTAAAACCGAAACGCTCTTCGATTACAAAGGTATCGTAATAGTCGAACGGAAGATTTAACAGGGAACTTACCACAAACAAACTACCAAAAAACAATAAGGAGTGTACAATTTCGTTTGAAGTGAATGAGCCTGTCCATGAATCCAGCCATCCAAAACCACCAAGGATAAACATAGCCATTATGAGCACAAAATTGAAGCTCGCAGTTATAGTGTTGAAAAACGAATTGGTGCGAAAATACGCTTGTTGACGGGCGTAGGTGTCAGGATTGTAACTATCGCTTAGTTCGGCAGGTAATGCAAGTCTGGAGTTTTTGACATTTAAGGCGGATAAAATGCGGTTCAAACTGAATTCAGCAGTAAGAACAACAAGCAATAAAGCGAAAAGCAGCGTATGCATTCAATGGTGAAGTTAAATAGATAAAAGTCTTGCTTTAAAGGCACAAAAATATAAAAAATGTGCATATACACGAAATAGTTTGAAAATTTATTATTAAAAAGTATCTTTGTCGACTCAATTATAACCCTTATTATATATGCGTTTTTATACATTGGCGCTTGTATTTCTGTTACTTACAGTAATACTGCCGGATTTGTTTTTTTACTTTAAATTAAAAAAACATCAGGCAAAGCCCTTATTAATAGTGTTAAACTTTTTACCGGCGCTATTTTTCCTGGTAGCCTTCCTTGTGATGAAGTTTGCCGGCGATGAGAATTATAATCCCCGTACATTCAGCATTTTCATGTGGATTAATTTTGCGTACATGCTGGTGTATGTGCCCAAATTGCTGTATATCTTCTTCCACTTTCTAAATTACCTGCTCAATTTATTCCTCAGGGAAAAGATATACCTTATTCGGTATGCAGGAGTTCTGGTGGCTATGTTTTCAGTTATACTGATGGCACATGGTGCGTTTGTAAATCCCAAAAACCCTCAGGTTCGTGAAGTGGAGGTGCCGGTTAAAGGACTACCGGAAGCGTTTCGCAATTATAAGCTGGTACATATTTCGGACATCCATTTGGGTAGCTGGGGTGGAAACCACAGCTATTTCGAGCCTGTGGTACGGTTGGTTAACGAACAGGAAGCCGACCTGCTTATTTTCTCGGGCGATATGGTAAACAACTACCAGGAAGAAATGAAAGGATGGGCTCCCCTTTTTCAACAACTAAAGGTAAAGGAAGGTAAGTATGCTGTATTAGGTAACCACGATTACGGTGACTACTCGACATGGGAAACTCCTGAGCATAAGACAGCTAACCTGGAAGCCATAAAGCAGCAAATCAGGGATTTTGGATTTACATTGCTCTTAAACGAATCGGTTGAACTGAACAGAGACAGTGCTACACTCGAACTGCTCGGGGTTGAAAACTGGGGTAAACCGCCCTTCCCGAAATACGGAAGTCTTGAAAAAACCATGCAGGGTACACGCCGGGGTGCTCCCAAGATTCTTATTTCGCACGATCCTTCTCACTGGCAGGGTGAAATCCTGAATCATCCCGACCTGGCTTTAACGCTGGCAGGACATACCCATGCAGCTCAGTTTGCATTTAATTTTTACGGAAAGAAAGTATCTCCTTCCTCCTGGATGTATAAGGAATGGGATGGTTTGTATACCGAAGGGGATCAGCATCTCTACATTACCAGGGGACTTGGCTTCATTGGTATTCCTGTTCGTATTGGCATTTCACGCCCCGAGATCACGGTAATTACCTTAATACCTGCTACTACTAAATGAAAAAACTGCTCCTATACAGTTTAGTAGTGTTATTCGGTCTGACCGGATTGAGTAGTTGTCGCGAATCAGGCAAGGATGAAATCGTCATCGCCATTCCCGACGGCCCCTCGGTAATCAGCATGATGCAGCTTATCGATCTACCTCCTGTTGTGGATGGGAAAAAGGTGAAACTACTTGTAAAACCGGAACCCCTGCAGATTCAGGCTATGATGGTTCAGAAGGAGATTGACTTTGCCATACTGCCAACTGTCATGGCTGCAAATCTGTATAATAAAGGTGTAGACTACCGGCTACTGGCTATCCCGGTATGGGGTACATTATATGTAGTTACCAACGACAGCTCGGTTCACGACACCAGCGACCTGCACGATCGTACAATCCATATATTCGGACAAGGTGCAACGGCTGATGTACTGTTCAGGTATTATTCGACCAGTAAGGAATTGAAAAACCTTCACATTGATTATAGCTTTTCGTCCAACCAGGATGTAGCCATGGCTTTATTAAATTCAACTGCCCGTACAGCTATCGTCTCCGAACCCCTTGTAAGTATGCTTCTTAGCCGCGACAAACGGATACGTATCATCAGTGAGTTAACCATCGAATCGGGTGAACATAACCTTAAAAATGATATGTTCACACAAACCTCCCTACTGGTGAATGCCGATTTTGCTGCCGGGCATCCTGAAATGACCCGTAAAATTATGGCGCATATAGAAGCAAGCTGCATGTTAACACGACTACGACCCGAGAAAGTAGCCCGTATGCTATATGAACATCACTATACGGATGATATAGGCACAGCCATGCGATCAATTCCGTTGTGTAATATCAACTTTGTAAGTGCACCTGAAATACAGGAAGAAATTTATAGTTTTCTGAATTTGTTTTATACCTTTGACCCAACCAGCCTGGGAGGCAAACTACCTGATAAGAATTTTATCCTTCATGAAGATTAAACGTTCACCGGCATGGATCAGTGTGGCAACAGTTTTGATTGTATGGCATCTGGCTGCAATCAAAATCAACCATCCTGCGCTGTTTCCTTCGGTTACTGATTTACTTCACGAACTAAGTGTACTTCTCGGATCTTCTGCCTTTTACAAGTCCTTCTCAATTACGATTGCACGGGCATTGGGCGGACTGCTCATTGCCTTGTTGCTGGCGGTACCGGCCTCGGTAGCAGCTTTACATTCAGCTTTCTGGAAAAGCTTCTTCTCTCCCATTGTAATTACCCTGCGCTCCATACCGGTGATTGCTGTGGTATTAATTGCCCTGTTATTCTTAAACCCCCGTCACCTGCCGGTAACCATTGGTTGTCTGACAATGCTACCCATACTTTACCAGAATTTTTTAAGTGCCTGGGAAAACACCGATAAGCACCTGGTAGAGTTGGCAAAGTTTCATCACAAATCTCTGTTTGTACGTTTTCGTTATCTCTATCTCCTGCAGGGGAAAGAACTGCTGTTTGCCGGACTAGCCACTGCTGTGGGTTTTGGATGGCGTGCCATCATCATTGGCGAAGTATTGTCGGGTCCGTCGCTGGGTATCGGTGCCCTAATGAAACGATCACAGGCCTATATTGATATGCCCGGCTTACTTTCATGGACCCTTATCGCCATTCTCGGAGGCTTTTTGGCTGAAGGTGCACTTCGCAGGGCTGCCGGCAAGTCGTTCAGCTCCCGTGTGCATATTAGTTCTCATGTTCAGCAGGCTGCAAATGTAGTT
>JAQUYE010000039.1 GCA_028691965.1 Paludibacter sp.
CTCTTCCACGAGCTCTTTTTTTGCTCTCTCGTCGAATTGGTTGAAGTCGTACTTGCTGAAATAGGTGCGGTGCAGTCCGTTAATATCAGCGTTCAGGTCCCGTAGAAAATTCACCTTCTGAAAAGCCGATCCCAGTTTCATGGCTGGCAGTTTCAACAGGTCGTATTCATCTTCCCGGTTGTCGGTAAACACTTTCAAACACATTAAACCTACCACATTGGCAGATCCGTGAATGTATTCTTCCGTTTCTTCGCGACTGCTGTACACCCGTTTTTCAAGATCCATCTGCATACTTTTAAGAAAAGCGGCAATCAGACTGTAAGGAATGTTGTAACGGTGTACGGTTTTCTGAAAAGAATGAAGTACAGGATTTGTACTAATGCCTTTATCCAGTGCTTCCTTCAGTTGCGCCTCAAATGTGGTAAGAAGCGACTGCTTGTCGTAATCATGAAAGGTATCTACGATTTCGTCGGCTATCCTTACGAAACCATATATTGCAAAAATAGCCCTTTTCTGATGCTTCTTCAATAAGTTGGAAGACATATAAAAGGAAGTGCTGTAATTTCTTGCAATCAGTTTTGATGCCTCAAAGGATGTTTTTTCGTACAAATCCATTTGTTTGCTTTTATGGTTGTAAATTTAGTACAAATTCATATCATCTAAACAAAATTGGTACAAAATTGTTCTAATTGCATTAAAATAATAGTTTGATTGTTTTGTACGATCATTAACATTTTCACGTATGCGAACAAAGCAAATAATTTTTGATTTACTAAATTACCTGGATGATTTCGAAAAAGAGAGTGAGGAAGGTAATTCCAGGCTTTCAACCACCGATTTTATTGGGTATCTGAACGCAGTTCACCAGCCGGATACATTAGATAAAGACAAGATAAGAGGAGGTAGTGAATCATGGAAAGCGACACAACATGCCCAGGATAAAATGGCTACCAATGTGTCTATATTGATCAGTTTGCTGTTCCGGTATGCTAAGATGTATTCCCGAAAGGCATTAAAGGATAGTCCGATTAAGACTGTGGATGAGTTTGCTATGCTGATTACCCTGTTGACCCACGAAAGCATTTCCAAGCAGGAATTGATTAAGGAGCAGGTATTAGAAAAAACTTCGGGGATAGAGATTGTAAACCGGCTGATACGACAGGGCTATATACAACAATTTGCCGGAGCGAAAGATCGCCGCAGCAAATTGTTAAAGATTACGGAAGAAGGAACCCGGGAGCTTATGCTTATACTACCCAGGATGAATGTGGTTTCGAAGATAGTAGCAGGAAACCTGACAACTACAGAGCAAAACCTCCTTTCTTACCTGATGCGAAAATTAGATCATTTTCATAATGATATCTTCCTGAACGACAAAGATGCCGAACTGGAAGATATCATCAAAAGAGTTACTCCATCGGAATAAAATTATTGTATTCTTCTACCGATGCCCCATTCAGACAGGCTTCAATGATCTGACGACCAAGCGGATTCAGTTCCGGAGTCAGGTATTGTTGCAATTCCTCACGGAAGAAATCATAGAGTTTATCAGCGCCTTTATCGTATCCTTCTGTTCCTACTTCGGTTTGTTTGTAAACCTGGAGGAAACGGGACGGGATTTTAGCGCCTTCGATGGTAAGGTAGTTCAGTTCGTATCCTAAAAGCGGACAGCGGGCCGACTGGTATTGTTCACGTTTCAGACGTGCATTACCGCGACGGGTAAGGTATTCGCGCATCAGCAACTGTGGTTTGAAACCTACTTTCCATACTCCTATAAATTGGTTGGGAACGAGGGTGTAACGAGTAGCAGGAGTGACCAGAATCTGATCCAGCAGAATGTTAGCATGTTCTACCATTTTACCGGTTGCAAAGGGCCAGTAGGATCCAACTCCTTCCGATCCCATTCCTGTTCCGCCTACAATACTGGGATTGGCATGTCCGCGCGGTGATACCAGTCGCCACAACCAGGCCAGGGCCGGAGGAAGCAGGTGGAACATACCGATAATACCATAGTTTGGATTTTCAAGTGAAGTCGGCGGGGTGCGTACTCCAAAGCTCCTTACGTCGACCGAAACCGGTGTTCCGATAACATTCGGTACAATTTCGCGGGGCAGAATAACGCGGGGGTTCGGACATGGTTTGCCCGGTTCATCTTCCACGTGATCCCATATAAGTACAGTGCTGTCGGGATGCGACTGCAAATTAAGGAACAATAATGGGGTAGGTGGTTTAAGGGTGATTTTTTCCAGGAACGGATCATCACCGTATTCCCGTACACTATCCACACGGATAAACCATGCGTTTTCAGCATCCAGTACGGTAAGTTTTCCGTTGTCTTTCTGAATGGAAGGATGGCAAAGAGCCATATCGTCTGTTACCGGATGAAAAGAGGAAAAGAGAGGAAGGTTAATCAAACGACGTTCCTTCGATACCGAATTTTCTCCGATTAACACCTGGCCGTTCGGTTCTCTCAGTATATGCTGGAGCATTTCGCTCTTTCCGCCACCACTGGCACCTTCGTGCATAAAGGTAGTCATGTTGTCGTACGGACTCACCACCTGCACTGTCGAACAGTGCGCAGTAATCCAGCCTTCTTTTTCACCTTTTGTAAGAAGTGCGCCGTACAATCCTTTCTTGGCACTCGGGCCCGGGTAGAGGTTGTATGAATAGATTTCGTGACGGTTGCCATCACGGTTGTGAACTACTATTTGCTTTCCGTCGAAATGAGTATGACGGAAGGTAGGAGCTACGTATATAATGGAGTCGAGTTCCATATTACCCGGCAGTTCATCGACAGGGATGATTTGCTGTAACATAGCAAGCCCCATAGCGAAGAAACCGGCATTGGCAGGAGCTATAGCCATACCACTTACTCCGATTCCGGCACGACCGGCAAAGTAGAAAAATACAGCAATATCCTGATTTTTCAACCAGTCAAAAGTTTCCTGTTTCAGGTCGGCGAAGTCGTAGTTAAACCGTTCACGAAAGGTTTCCTTGTCGGTAGGCTCATCATCAGCTATCGCCATTGTGTCCGGGTCGCGTCGCCGCATGTAAGGATCAACATAGTTTGCTGCTACACCATTGCGCACACGATGTACGATGGCTTCCGTGATTTCGCCCTTGCCGGGGATGTCGTAACGAACCTCATATTCGTTGCGGTCGTCACCTCCCAATGCAGCTATTGATAGCTCGTGTACGGAGTTGTAGACTGTCAAACTACGACAATTGGTCAATATGTCAATGGTCGCCGGAGGTAGTATAATCCCCCTTTTTTCTAGTGATGTAATAAACTGGTTCATGATGTGGTTGTATACCTTGATTATTGTTTTCTAATTTATTTAAGTAGTGCTTAATTATTTTTGAAAGATGTGACGCATAATAATTCAGCAGTGTATTTACTGGGGTTCGAAAACTGGAAGTTTCGCTGAGCGTTGAAATAGACACTGTCACCCTCTTCGAGGTGATAGGTCTGGTTGTCGAGTTCCAGTTGCAATTCTCCCTTCAACATATAACCGAAAAGTTGACCGGTATGTTTGTTGAAAAGACCAATACTATTCGATTTTTCCGGAAAACGGACTTTAAAGGTGTCCATCAGCTTGTTTAATTCGTCGTAGGATAAACCTACAACGTCGGCTCCAAAGTCGTTGGTGGTAATTAGTTTAGCCTCTTTCTTGCGAATTACAGGTATATGAGTGTTTTCATTTTCACCGATCAGTTCACCAACAGTCGTATTTAAATGTTCCGCAATATTTTTAATTGTAATAAGAGTAGGGTAGGCTTTGCCGTTTTCGAGTTGCGACAAGGCACTCGCACTGATTCCTACCAGCCTGGATAGCTCATTCAGATTCAGTTTTAACTGTTCCCTTTTCCTCTTTATACGTTCACCTATTCTGTTCATTTTCCTAATTTGCTGCAAAGATAGATAAAACTATTGGTTAATAAATTAAGTAGCACTTAATTTTTAAGAAATATAAACAATTGACTTTCTGTTCCGGATGAAAGTAGGTGCAGTGCGACCACAATAAACCACATTTGTGCAATTATTGACCACAATTGTGCAATTTATTTTGAGTTAACTGCCTTACATTTGTCGCTATGAAATCGCTACTCCTGATACTTGTTCTTATCCTGCGATTGCTCCCGCTTATTAACGAGCGTATGTCTACGGCTAATTCATTCGGTGAGCAGTCGTACCCTGTTCTGTTTAGATCTCTGCTTCTGTTGATTGTTTCGGTTGGTTTCGGCAGACTGCTTTATGCGGTAAGCAAACCGGAAGTGCATGCTGTAGTATGCCCTGTGCAGACTATATTTTATGAAACAGATAGTCGTTTTTCAGTCAGACAATCAACCGGATCCAAACTGATAGTTTGTCCATTTCCTGTAACCGGCCTCTATCCAGGGTGGCAGGCAACGCTCCCAACTTCCTTCCTGCAGGTAGCATCTCTGCGCCCGGTTCTTTGACCGGCCCCAAATCGGTAAGCTAATTCGCTGTTTTGCCTACCGGGATATTATCAAAACACTTAAAGCTAATTGACAGTTATGCAGGATGTGATTGATCGTCACGCCCTGCATAACTGTCCGGCACATCCCGCGTGATTGTCTGCCACATCTCGTGTGCCAGTCTGCCACATCTCGTGTGCCAGTCTGCCACATCTCGCGTGCCGGTCTGCCACATCTCGCGTGCCGGTCTGCCACATCTCGCGTGCGGGTCAGTTACACCTTGCGTGCGGGTCAGTTAGGTACTGCATAACAGCCGATTACGCCAAACCATTCAGCTCAATTGTTAATTGTCAACTGTTAATTGAAAGAAAATTATAGCACGAATATTAAAAAAGGAGAACAAGCATAGAGCTTCTTCTCCTTTTTTAGTCTATTTAGTCGTTCTGAAGAGGGTGAGAACCTGTCAGAATATAAAAATCTCACCTCACAAGATCAAACGGCTAGTTCTTTTTAACAATTGATAATTGACAATTAACAATTAATTTGAAAAATAGGCTGTCAGCATCCAGGTCGTTTTTTCCTGCTCTTTCAGGTAGTCGCTCATCATAGCAACAGTTACTTCGTCGCCTGCTTCGGCTGCAGCAGCAAGCACTGCTTTTTCGGATTCCATCAAGAGGGATAAGGTTTCCAATACATTTTTAAGTGCAGCATCTCCATCGCTGACAACACCGGTTTCTTTAACCTTATTAGTGGATAGATATGCGCTGAAATTGTGAGCAGGTACACCGTCGAGCATTAGGATGCGTTCGGCAATTTCGTCCACTTTTTCAGCTGTATTGTCGTACATCTCTTCAAACCGTGCATGAAGCTGAAAGAAGTTTTTACCTTTTACATTCCAGTGAAATCCTCTCAGGTTGGTATAGAAAACCTGAAAATCGGCTAATAATTGTTGTAAACTTTTTACTGTCTGAGCTGCAGCAGCTCCGTTTAATTTTGTGTAATCTAATGTTTTCATATTGCTTATTTTTTTATGTTTTATCTTTATTTGATGAAACAAAGATACGCCAGTTTATTTATAGATGCAAACAGAATATAGCGATATGAATATAGAATTTATATATAATTATTTAGCTTAATCCAACAATCTCACCGTCGAACATATCGATGTTTTTGGCTTGTGGTTCTTTGGGTAATCCCGGCATGCGCATGATCTTACCTGCAATCGCCACTATAAACTCAGCTCCGTTGTTAAGCACCAGGTCGTTGATGTGAAAATCAAAGTCACGCACTGCTCCGTAAGCTTTTTCATCATCGGAGAAGGAGTATTGGGTTTTAGCTATACATACCGGATACTGTTCGGCACCCATGGCCTCGAATTTCGGAATCATAGCCAGTGCTTTTTCAGAGAATAACACCCGGCGGGCACCGTAAATCTTTTGTGCTATCTTTTCGATTTTTCGTTCAATCCTATCGGTATCCTTGTAGGTAAAGTGGATTGGTTTATGCGTTTTTTCTTCGGTAAGTTCGATTACTTTCTGAGCTAATTCCACAGCACCTTCACCCCCTTTTGCAAAGGCATCATTGACGGCAAACCCCACTTCCTGTTGTTCGCAATGTGCTTTTATAAGGCCGATTTCCTCGTCGGAGTCGAAATCATACTTGTTAAAGGCAACCAGTACTTTTTGTCCGAACGACTTCAGGTTATCGATATGGCGGTCCATATTTTCAAACCCTTTTATTAGTCCTTCCCGGTTTTGTTCCTTAATCAATTTAACAGCTACTCCACCGTGCATTTTTAGAGCCTGTGAGGTAACCACCAATACCGAAAGCGCAGGTTGGATGCCGGCTTTACGGCATTTAATGTTCAAAAACTTTTCAGCACCCAGGTCGGCTCCAAAGCCGGCTTCGGTAACTACAAACTCTGAAAAATTCATAGCCATCTTGGTAGCAATTACCGAATTACAACCATGTGCAATATTGGCAAAGGGTCCGCCATGAATAAAGGCAGGTGTGTTTTCGGTTGTTTGTACAAGATTCGGGTGGATAGCCTCTTTCAGTAATACCGTAATAGCGCCGGCTATTCCCAGGTCTTTTACGGTGAAAGGTTTACCCGAATAGGTATATCCCAGCAGGATTTTTTCAATTCTGCGTTTGAGATCATCCTGATTTTCAGCCAGGCAAAGGATGGCCATAATTTCGGAGGCAGGAGTAATGTCGAAGCCGGTTTCAGCAGGGATCCCGTTGGTGAGTCCGCCAAGCCCGGTAATGATCTGCCGCAGACTTCTGTCGTTTACGTCGAGTACACGTTTCCAGAGTACTTGTTTAATACCGTCGGCCTGGTCGCGGTGTTGGTAAATGTAGTTGTCGAGCAGGGCAGCTATTGTGTTGTTGGCTGATGTAATAGCATGAAAATCGCCCGTGAAATGAAGGTTTATGTTTTCCATGGGCAGTACCTGAGCATATCCACCGCCGGCAGCTCCACCTTTCATCCCGAATACCGGTCCCAGGGATGGTTCACGCAGCGCAACAGAGGTAAGTCGTCCGATCTTGTTAAGTCCGAGGCTAAGTCCGATCGATACGGTAGTTTTTCCGATACCGGCCCTGGTAGGGGTGATAGCTGTCACCAGGATTAGCTTACTTTTCCTGGTTTTTTTCGGAGTTATCATCTCACATGGAATCTTTGCCATGTAAGGACCATACGATATTATCTGATTCTTTTTGATGCCTAACTTATCGGCAACTTTAGCAATTTTCTCCAGTTCAACTTCGTGTGCAATTTCTATGTCAGTCTTCATCCCGGGTAATGATTTATGTTAGTCGATTATTTAACAAAGATAGGATTTTCCTGTCGTTTGTAAAAGCAAATTCCTGTAAGATAAGTCAAATTCCTGTAAAAAATGATTGTAACATATGAAGTGGCAAAACTGTTTTTATTTTTTAGTTACATTTGCAATCTACATCTACTAACCGTTTAATATAGTATATATCATGAAAAGAGCTGCTTTTAAAATGTTTCTTAAACCGGGCTGTGAAGCTGAGTATGCAAAACGTCATAACGAAATTTGGCCCGAACTAAAAGCCTTGTTGCAGGAGTCGGGTGTATCCGACTATTCCATTTTCTGGGACAAAGACACTAATATCTTATTTGCCGTGCAGAAAGTGAGTGGTGAAGGTGGATCGCAGGACCTTGGATCTACTGAGATAGTTAAGAAGTGGTGGGCGTATATGGCCGACATAATGGAAACCAATCCGGATAACTCACCGGTATCCATCGAGCTTCCTGAGTTATTTTATATGGAATAGTAACGCAAGAGTACAAGTTACATTCCAGCTCGTTTTATCAAAAAGTGTGGTGATAATATCAGATTGGCAGCTCATTGTTGCCGGCATTCGGGTATTTTTGTTGCAGTAAATTTATTAATTCAATTATTCAAATATTATTTCCATGAAAGAACAACAAATCAACCAGGCATTCGAATTTGCAAAAGCGCGTTATGCTGAGTTAGGAATTGACGTAGAAAATGCAATGGCTCAGTTGGATAAACTGCCTATATCGCTGCATTGCTGGCAAACTGATGATGTGCGGGGTTTCGAAGCCGGCGATGGAGAACTTACCGGCGGTATTCAGACTACAGGTAACTACCCGGGTCGTGCCCGTACCATAACAGAAGTGCGTGCCGATATTGATAAGGCTATGTCGCTGATTCCCGGTGACCACCGTGTAAACATCCATGCATTTTATGGTGACTTCAAAGGCGAAAAGGTAGACCGTAACCAAATTGAACCAAAGCATTTCCAAAGCTGGATTGACTGGGCGAAAGAAAAAAACTATAAACTGGACTTTAACAGTACCTGCTTCTCTCACGATATGTCGGCCGATGGTTTTACACTTTCGCACCGTGATCCCAAGGTACGTGAGTTCTGGATCGAACACGTTATCCGTAGTCGTAAGATAGCCGAAGAGATGGGTCGTCAGCTTGGTTCCAAGTGTATCCATAATATCTGGATTCCCGACGGATCAAAAGATCTTACAGTTGATCGTTACCTGTATCGCAAAAACCTGAAGGACTCGCTGGATAAAATCTTCGAATACAAGACCAACGATGAGTATATGGCCGACTGTATTGAATGTAAATTGTTCGGTATTGGCAGCGAAAGCTATACTGTAGGGTCACACGAATTCTACATGGGTTATGGCGTGGCTAACAACAAAATGATTACCCTGGATTCAGGTCACTTCCATCCGACTGAAGTTATCTCTGATAAAATATCTTCCTTACTCTTGTTTGCTCCCGAAATCATGCTTCACGTAAGTCGTGGTGTTCGTTGGGATAGTGATCACGTAGTAATTCAGAACGACGAGTTGTTGGCGCTTACGCAGGAAATTATCCGTGCTGATGCTGTCGATCGCGTACATATTGGTCTCGACTACTTTGATGCTTCTATTAACCGTATCGGTGCGTATGTAATCGGCGTACGTGCAACTCAAAAAGCGTTGTTACAGGCCCTGCTCGAACCTATCGCTCAGTTACGTGCTTTTGAAGCCAACGGACAGTACTTCGAACGTCTTGCCTTACTCGAAGAAGCTAAATCGCTTCCCTGGTCGGCTGTATACGATTACTACTGTAACAAACACGGAGTTATCGCTTCGGAAGCATACATTGCAGATATTCAAAAGTACGAACAGGAAGTTACCATCAAACGATAAGGTATGGAAGTCCTCTTGGGTCTGCTGATTATAGCAATAGGCAGTATGGGGCAATCAAGCTCCTACGTGCCTATTAAAAAGGTAAAGGAATGGTCGTGGGAAAGCTTTTGGCTGGTTCAGGGTGTTTTTGCCTGGCTGGTGTTTCCCTACCTGGGAGCCTTGCTGGCTATCCCCGACGGACATTCACTGGGCGAACTGCTTTCTGCCGGTGATAATGCCGCCTGGAAGGCAATCTTCTTTGGTGTACTCTGGGGAATTGGTGGTCTGACTTTCGGTCTGAGTATGCGTTACCTTGGTATCGCATTGGGTCAGTCGATTGCGTTGGGAACCTGTTCGGCCTTTGGTACCCTGATTCCTGCACTGATGACAGGTACTGATCTGTTTACGGGTGAAGGACTTATTCTATTGATTGGGGTGAGTGTTGCAATTGCGGGTATAGCCGTAATCGGATATGCCGGAAGTTTGCGCGCTAAAAATATGACCGACGAACAGAAGAAGGCTGCCGTAAAAGACTTTGCTTTAGGAAAAGGCTTGTTGGTTGCCCTGCTGGCCGGTGTGATGAGTGCCAGTTTTAATCTTGGACTGGAAGCTGCTGAGCCGATTCGCCTGAAAGCTGTTGAGCTGGGCACAGATGCCTTGTATGCAGGTTTACCGGCTATCCTCATGGTTACCATGGGTGGTTTTGTAACTAATGCCATCTATTGTTTGTTCCAGAATGTCAAGAATAAAACCCTGAAGGATTACACTTCGGTATCTGGTTCTGTGTGGGTGAATAATCTGTTATTTACTGCCCTGGCCGGTATCTTGTGGTATTCGCAGTTCTTCGGACTTGCACTTGGTAAGAGTTTCTTTGATGAGGGTAGTGTAATGATGGCCTTCTCCTGGAGTATTCTTATGTCGCTCAACGTTACCTTTAGTAATGTGTGGGGAATCATTCTTAAAGAATGGAAGGGTGCAGGGTCTAAGACAATTACAGTGCTGGTAATTGGTATGTTGATACTTATTTTCTCATTGGTATTACCAACTCTGCTGCAGAACTAATAAGCTGTGTAAGTAGTTAAAGAGCTGCAATCTGATGCATTCGGATTGCAGCTCTCTTTTTTTGCTGCTCCCATAGAAAAAATGATGTATATTTGCAGTCAAATAAACCTTCCTTGTATGCATCAGTTTCTGAATAAGCAAATCAATTACATGGTTACCTCCGACGAGGATGAACTGTGGGGGCTTACCGTGACTACAGTAGGCCATCAGGTAATTGAGGAAGGTCAGGAATACCCTCCTGAAAATCATCCAAGTGAATACTATTTTAACCCGGAGAAGGGTAGGGTTCTCAACGAATATCAATTGTTGTACATAACCAACGGAAACGGAATCTTCGATTTTGGGACCTTATCAAAACAAAGCTGTTTTATAACCGAAGGTAAAATGTTCTTTCTGATGCCCGGTGTATGGCATAGCTATCAGCCCTTACCAAATTCGGGATGGAACGAATACTGGATAGGCTTTAAGGGGCCCATGATCGACCGAATCGTTAATGAAGGTTTCTTCATCAACCGTCCCCCGGTATTTACGATAGGTCTCAATGAGCGAATAGTTGATTTGTACCATAAAGCCATCGAAATAGCCAACGAAGAGCGTGCCGGATATCAGCAGGCACTTTCGGGTATTGTAATGCATATTATTGGCCTCATGTATTACAGGGATAAAACCCGTGATTTCCAGGACGAAGAACTGATTCGCAAAATGGAAAAAGCGAAAGTGATAATGCGCGAATCCTTGTATAAATCGGTTAGTCCGGAGCAGATAGCAAATGAGTTGAACATAAGTTATTCCGGTTTCCGCAGGGCTTTCCGTGAGTTTACCGGCACATCGCCCCTGAAGTACATCATAGAACTTAAACTGAACGAAGCCAAACGTCTGCTCTCCAATACGGCTATGACGGTAAAGGAAATCGCCTATAACCTGAACTTTGACAACCCCGATTACTTTCCTGTCTTCTTTAAGAAGCGAACAGGACTCACCCCCATGGAATACCGTAACAGTACCGGGATTCGTGAGTAAATAAATCCGCGGTAGTTAATATCATTCTACTTATTAACATAATTTGTAGGTTGTAAGCTAAACAATAGTGCCGTCATTCTGTTTAATATGTAAATACCATTAGGTAGTGGTATATATTATTAAATACAGAGAACAATGAAAGTATCAGAAAAAAGTATTATCGGAGAGTTAGTAGCCGCTGATTATAGAATGGCGTCGGTATTTCATGCACACGGAATCGATTTTTGCTGTAAAGGTAATCGACCGGTTGAAGAAGCATGTGCCGAGAATAAAATAGAAGTAAGTAAATTATTGTTCCAGTTGGAAGATGTAGCAAGTGCGCAGCAGGAAGGGGCGGTGGATTATAAATCATGGCCACTTGATTTACTGATTGATTATATAGAGAAAAAACATCACCGCTATGTAACTGCAAAGTCGGTTGAGATTAAACCTTTCTTATCGAAAATTGCGGATGTACACGGTGATCGTCATCCTGAGTTGCACGAGGTAGAAGAATTGTTTGATGGTGCTGCGGCTGCATTGGCACAACACATGCAAAAGGAAGAGTTGTTGTTGTTCCCGTACATTAAGAAACTGGTGAATTACAAGTCAGGTGATCCGCTTCCTCAGCCGGTTGGTTTTGAGTCGCTGGAAGCTTACATTGCTGAAACCATGCAAACGGAACACGAAAACGAAGGAGAACGATTCCGCAGAATTGCTGAACTAACTGATAATTATCAGACTCCGGCAGATGGTTGTCGTACCTACGAGGTGTCGTTGGCCATGTTAAAGGAGTTTGAAGCAGATCTCCATCAACATATTCACCTGGAAAACAATATTCTGTTTCCTAAATCAATTCAACTGGAGAAAAATCTGTAATACCATTACTGGTTCTATAGTTTACTTCTCTTCTTAAACGGGGCCGGATATGGTTTTTTCTTTGTACTTTTGCAGCTCAAAAATAAGAAAGAACTATGTGGTTAGTGTTGGCCCTTATCTCAGCCTTATTGCTGGGAATATATGATGTAAGTAAAAAGGTATCGGTGCAGGGAAATGCGGTTATTCCCGTCCTTGTCATCTCGGTACTATTCTCCTCGGGTATATTGCTTCCCTTCCTGGTGGTTTCGCGCATTCAACCGCAGCTCCTGGAAGGGACGCCTTTTTTTGTGCCGGTTGTCGATCTGACAACACATCTTTACCTGATTGTAAAAGCAGTGATAGTGCTTACCTCCTGGTTATTTGCTTATTTTGCCATGAAGCATTTGCCTATCACACTGGCTTCGCCTATTAAAGCCACACAGCCGGTATGGGTAGTAGTGGGTGGTGTGTTAATTTTCGGTGAAAAGCTAAATGGTTTTCAACTGGCTGGTGTACTGGTAACCCTTGTTTCCTTTTTTATGTTTTCATTTGCAGGGAAGAAAGAGGGGTTCTCACTTCGTACCAGCAAGTGGTTGTGGTTTATTATACTGGCAACGCTAACCGGTGCTGTAAGCGGCCTGTACGATAAATTTCTGTTGCATCGTTACGATCACATGGCAGTGCAGACCTACTATACTTTTTATCAGGCTGCCATTATGGGGTTGATAACTCTTTTCCTATGGTATCCTACCCGCAAAAAGACGACACCTTTCCAGTTTCGATGGTCAATCGCCATGATTTCACTATTTCTTGTAGCTGCTGATTTTGCTTACTTTTATGCACTGACAATGCCCGACTCGCTCATCTCTGTGGTGTCGACCATTCGCAGAGCCGGAGTGGTGGTTCCGTTTATGTACGGAGCTTTTGTGATGGGCGATAAGCACCTGAAGATGAAGGCTATTGATATGGTAGGGGTGGTAATCGGTATGATATTGTTGTTCCTTGGTAACTGATTTGGTCATTTTTAAAAGTAATTCTGCCAATTAGCTTGTTCTATTTTTATGAAATGATTTGGTTACATTAGGGGCATGACTTACCTTTGTGTCGATCTTAGTAATTTTTTAAAAGTATAGAATATGAAGCAGTTAGATGTTAATTTAATGCACCCTACCGAGCAAATCAACGTGATTATTGGCCGGATTTACAGAAGTGGAATGACGACAACCTCGGGAGGTAACATTTCCATTCGCGATGTAAACGGTGATATTTGGATTACTCCTTCGGGGGTGGATAAGGGTTCGTTGACAACCAGGGATATTGTATGCGTTAAAACCGACGGTTCGGTTGTAGGTCCACACAAGCCCTCTTCTGAATACCCCTTTCATAAGGCAATTTATGAAGCCCGTCCCGAACTTACTGCTATCATTCATGCTCATCCTCCCGGATTGGTGGCGTTTAGTATAGCCCGTAAAGTGCCTGACACGAATATTGTACCTCAGGCCCGTAATATCTGTGGTGAAATTGGTTTTGCACCCTATGGTTGTCCCGGTAGTGAAGAGTTGGGTGATAAAATTGCCACTGAATTTAAAAAAGGAACCTACAAAGCCGTAATCATGGAAAACCATGGGGTAGTGTTGGGTGGTACCGATATGATGGATGCTTATCAGCGGTTCGAGACCCTTGAATTCTGTTGTCGCACACAAATCAATGCCGGTAGAATAGGTACAGCTAAAACCCTTACCGACGATCAGATTTCAAAATACGTAAATCATTTTCCCAAAAATATAGTTCATTTCATGGATGTTGATTATCCATCCGACGAACGTGAACTACGTACCGATATGGTTCGGATTATCCGCCGTGCATGTGATCAGGGCCTAATGATTTCTACCTATGGTACTGTATCAGTGAGATGGAGAGAAAATGACTTTCTGATTACTCCACGCGACGTAGCCCGCTGGGATATACTGCCCAGTGATATTGTTCAGATTCGTAACGGAATGGCTGAGGCCGGAAAGGTGCCGAGTCGCTCAGTGGCCCTTCATCATCGTATTTATCAGCTGAACCCGCATATTAATTCGATTATTACAACTCAGTCGGTCAACCTGATGGCCCATGCCGTTAGTCATACCCGGTTTGATGTTCGTACCATTCCTGAAAGCTGGATATTCCTTCAGGATGCTCCTTCCATGCCCTTTGGTGTGACCTTCGGAGATCCCGGAAAAATGGCGGAACTCTTTCAGTCGAATCGTGTTGTTCTAATTGAGAACGACTGTGTGTTTGTAACCGGTGATAAGTTGCTGAATACTTTTGATTACCTCGAAGTGGCAGAGTTCTCGGCCAATTCGCTGGTGATGGCATCGGCCGTAGGACCGCTACAACCGATGGGCGATAAGGAAATTGATGAATTACGGATTGCTTTCAATGTGAAGTAACAGACTTAACGAATAAAAAGAGGGCTGTTCCATTTAATTGGAACAGCCCTCTTTTTTAAGTCGGGATGACTGGATTCGAACCAGCGACCACTCGCCCCCCAGACGAGTACTCTAAACCGGACTGAGCTACATCCCGCTTTCGCTTTGCGGGTGCAAATGTAGCAAAAGTTTTTGAACTATCAAAGACCTTTTTCAGATAAAAAGCGTTCAGCCTCCATGGCTGCCTGGCATCCACTTCCGGCAGCAGTAATGGCCTGACGGTAGTGTGGGTCGGCAACATCACCGGCAGCAAATACACCCGGTACGTTAGTGCGTGGTGTGCCCGGAATAGTTTTGATATACCCAACTTCGTCAGTTTCAATCCATGGTTTAACAATTTTCGAATTTGGAGTATGACCAATAGCCAGAAAGAAACCATCAATTTCGATTTGTACGTTTTCTTCGTCGGCTTGTCCTCGTCGTTTCACCAAGGTGGCACCTTGTACAAACTTATCGCCCGTGAGTCCGAGGGTTTCGTGTTCGAACAATACTTCAATTTTTGGATTATTCAGTACACGCTCCTGCATAATTTTCGAAGCACGCAGGAATGGTTTACGAACAATCATGAATACCTTGCTTGCTAATCCGGAAAGGTAAATTGCTTCTTCGCAGGCAGTATCACCACCACCTACAACAGCAACCTTCATGTTGCGGTAGAAGAATCCATCGCAGGTAGCACAAGCCGAAACTCCTGATCCTGCATATTTATTCTCATCAGCCAGTCCCAGGTATTTAGCAGTAGCACCTGTAGAGAGAATCAGCGTGTCGGTTTCAATTACCTTTTCACCGTCGATAGTCACCTTATAAGGAGCTGAACTAAGATCGGTAGCAGTGGCAGAACCAAAGCGAATATCGGCACCAAAGCGTTCTGCCTGTTTTTTAAGATCCTCCATCAATTCGGGTCCGGTAGTTCCGGTAGGGTAACCCGGAAAGTTTTCCACTTCAGTAGTGGTAGTTAATTGTCCCCCGGGTTGCATTCCTTCGTACAGTACAGGATTCAGATTGGCACGGGCTGCATAAATAGCGGCGGTATATCCCGCTGGTCCTGATCCTATGATCAGACATCTTACTTTTTCGTTCATATAGTTGATTTTTAAAATTTTATCGTAAATCATTAACGATTACCGTTGGATACTTCGCTTTATCAAATCTGAAAGTGGAGGAATTTACCCCGGCTTTTGAGCGATACTCAACGATAGTCAGTTCATGGCGACTCCCATCTTTGTTGAACACCTGAATCGACAGTAACTGATTTGCGGGTTTGCTCAATTGTACCAACACCTTAGTATATGGAAAGCCCGCTTTTAAGGGAGTAAGTACCACTGTCCGGCTCAATGTGTTCTGTGCGTTGCCGAAGCTAACCTTGCTGGTGGCAACAGCCGATGAAAGTATGGCCATTGGATTCGTTTCAGTAAGCTCTTCCTGGCTGGGTTGAGTGATGTTCACTTCCTGGTTTTGCTCAAAAAGAGCCCATTGCGTTTTACCATCGAACCATACCTTTACATCTTCCGTTGTCAACGAAAACTGATTTCCCTTCATAATCATGCTTCCGGTAATCGACTGCGAATTTACGCTATTTTTTGGAATCACTTTCAAATTGAAACTTGTTTGAACGGCTCCGGTCTGCACCGAATGCAGGTAGTCTTTAATAAGTTTCTCAGCATCAGATGATTTCTGTGCGTTGAGTGTGAATATCGAATTTATTAATAGTAAGATAGAAATAATTTTTATCATCTTATCGTAATTGGTTTAATAGCTGTTCCAGGTGCATTTCATCCATTACCAGTACCTGTCGGGCTTTACTTCCCTCGTTTGGTCCGATGATTCCTGCTACTTCGAGTTGATCCACTATCCGGCCTGCACGGTTATATCCAATAGAAAACTTGCGTTGAATATTGGATGTTGATCCTTGTTGAGTAGAAACTATCAATCGTGCTGCTTCTTCGAACAGCGGATCGTGTTTGCTCATATCCACCTGACTTAAATCTTTTCCTTCGCTGTCGGGTCCTACGTATTCGGGGAGATAGAAAGCAGAAGTATAGCCTTGTTGTCCGCCAATATGATGCACTACGTTTTCCACTTCCGGAGTATCCACAAAGGCACACTGTACACGAATCAGTTCGTTGCCGGATGTAAAGAGCATGTCACCACGTCCTACCAGCTGGTTTGCTCCTGGTCCATCAATAATCGTGCGAGAGTCGATCATCGATGATACACGGAAGGCAACTCTGGCGGGGAAGTTTGCTTTGATAACTCCGGTAATAATGTTTACAGAAGGACGTTGAGTAGCAATAATCATGTGAATACCCGTTGCACGGGCAAGTTGTGCAATTCGGGCAATAGGCAATTCAACTTCCTTGCCTGCCGTCATGATAAGATCTCCGAACTCGTCGACTATCACCACTATATAGGGTAGGAATTTATGTCCTTTATCAGGATTCAGCTGGCGGTTAAGGAATTTTTCGTTGTATTCTTTTATATTCCTTACATGTGCCTTTTTAAGTAAATCATACCGATCGTCCATTTCTTTACAAATTGAACTTAAGGTTTCTACTACCTTGGTTGTATCGGTAATAATTGCATCCTCACCATCAGGAAGTTTGGCAAGGAAATGTTTTTCGATACCACCATAGATGTTAAATTCCACCTTTTTAGGGTCGATTAATACCAGCTTCAGCTCGGCAGGATGTTTTTTATAGAGTAAGGAGGTGATAATAGCATTTAACCCTACCGATTTACCCTGACCGGTAGCACCGGCAACCAGTAAGTGAGGCATTTTGGTAAGATCGACCATAAACACTTCGTTGGTAATGGTCCTTCCGAAGGCCACCGGAAGATCGTACTTTGACTCCTGAAATTTTTTGCAGGCAATAACCGAATGCATGGATACAATCTGAGGATCAGCGTTGGGTACTTCAATCCCAATGGTACCTTTGCCCGGGATTGGTGCAATAATACGAATTCCGGTTGCTGCGAGACTTAACATAATATCGTATTCGAGATTCTTGATCTTCGAAATACGTACTCCTTCTTTTGGAACAATCTCGTAGAGTGTTATGGTCGGGCCTACAGTTGCCTTGATGGTTTTGATTTCAATACCGTAATGTTGGAGTGTTCGGGTAATCCTTTCCTTGTTGGCTGTTTGTTCCTTCATATCAATCTGCGTCTCGTTGTCAGTGCCGTAGATTTTCAATAGGTTGAGCGTAGGGAAGTTATAATGTGATAAGTCGAGCGTAGGATCGTACTTTCCCAGTTTGTCGAGATTGTAATTGGGGTCGGAATTTTCTTCCGAGAGCGACGACCGTTCCGATGCATCCACCGAGGTATTGTCGTCGTGTACGGGTCGGGTTACTTCAAAGCCAACACTATCGTCCGAATGTTCGGTGTGCTCGTCGGGTTCGTTGGGATCTTCCAGTTCATCCAGCTCAACCGGGTTTTTCTCTCCCCCTCGTACCCATTCATCGGGTAGTATTTCGGTGCCCACGGCTACCAGCGGTTCATTATCTTCGTCTATTTCACCTTCCTCGTCGAGGATGACCGGATTGTTTGGTGCTTTTTTTGAAAATAAACTGCGCAGATAGGGTAGTGTCCGGGGCGACGAAATAATACTGTATACTATCATCGTTCCTGCCAGCAAAAGCAGAATACCCAGTTCTCCGATATACGATACAATCGTATTTCCTACTGCAACCCCATGTGCTCCTCCCAATAAAAAGAAGATACCCGGTTTCAGGTAGGTATCGACCATCCCAAGTACCAACGAAAGCCAGAGCATCCAGAAGAAACAATGGATAGCAGTTTTCCACAGCGAAAAGGTACGCTGTTTCATTAGTCGTAATGCTAGTGTAAAACTGAAAAACAGAAGAGCAAAAGCTCCTACACCAAAACCACGGTGTATGAGTTGATGTGAACTAAGCGCCCCGACAAAGGAGGTGGTATTGCTGATACCACCACGTTCGGCATGTAACTCGCTGAAGGTTAATTCCATCTTACTCTGATCTTCGGCTCCGGTAAAGAAATAGGAAATCATGCCTGCAGTAAAGTAGATGGTTACCAGCATAAGTAACAACCCAATTACGAAGTGAAAAGTATCGTTCCTTATAAACTGAATCAGCTGAGTCCACATGCCCGGGCCATTCTTTTTGGCAGGAGCTTTCCGGCGGGTGGTATTTTTCGCAGTCTCAACTTCCAGAGGAATGGTTTTCGATTCTTTTTTTGGTTCGTTGATAGTTCGTACTGGTTTTCTGGGTGCCATAATATGTCGTTGATAAATAGAAATACAAATGTAGGATAAAAATCAGAGACTTGGACGAATTGGTTGGAAAAGCAATCGTGCCCGGCAACTTGTATTGTTGTTTCCTTTTATTTCGAATGAATATTCGTGTTGCTCAGTACTTTGACCAGTGACAACCACTTCATCTCCAAATACGAGCTCGCTCATAAAATTTATATCAAAGCGCTTTAACTGATGGGACGTATAATGTACAGGGTCGAAATAATTCGATATCCATTCAACATACCGCATGGTGTTTACATGTTGGTTAATGTCGATGTGGCTATACCTTACTTTTAGTTGTTCAAAGGGTTCTCCTTCGACAGGACCCAGCTTTGCCGGTTTCTCGATAGGCACGGGGTCGCCTGCTACGCATGCCTTAATTGTAGGAAGACTATTCAGGTCGATTGCACGGCGGGTCTGCATATCGATCATAGCCCAGTTGGAAATGGCATAACCGATTATTTCCTGTCGATTGTTACGAATTCGGAAATTACGGGAGGTATTTACTCTGCCGATGTCGTGTATCCAGGTTTCAATGGATAGTTCTTCGTATTGTTCGGGGAATTCGTGCAGCTCAATGGCCAGTCGCAACAATACCCAGGAGCTGTTGTTTTGTTGCAGGGTACGGATCCCAAACCCGTTCTCGTCGGCATTGTAACCTGCTGCTGTAAGCAGTAAATCGGTTAATGCAGGCAGGGTTATTTTGTACCTGAAGTCAACTGATTGTGGAGAAACCTGAAAAGTGTATGACGTTTTAAGCAGATTCATAACATGGGTATTTTATAGAAAGGCAAAGGTAATATTTTTTAGTTTATTTACTGCCAACCACTGAAAAGCAGTATCGACAAAATTAATAGGTTTATAGTTTTTTTCTGTTTGCATGAGGTGGAATTGAAGGGTACCTTTGTGGTCGAATCAAACTAATTAATCACTCTATTAAAATAATAAACAGTATGTCACAAATTGGAAAACAAATCGTAGATTTTAAAGTTCAGGCCTTTGTAAACGATGGTTTCAAAGAAGTAAGCAAAGAAGATGTGTTGGGTAAATGGTCGGTGTTTTTCTTTTATCCTGCCGATTTTACCTTTGTATGTCCGACCGAATTGGAAGATCTCGCTGATAAATACACTGAATTTAAAGAAGCAGGTGTTGAAGTGTATGGAGTATCCTGCGATACTCATTTCGTACATAAGGCATGGCACGATACGTCTGCTGCCATCAAAAAAGTAAAGTATCCGTTGCTGGCCGACCCGACAGGTGTGCTTGCACGTGGATTTGATGTGATGATCGAAGAAGCCGGTTTAGCAGAGCGTGGTACATTCGTCGTAAACCCAAAGGGTGAAATTGTGTCATACGAAGTGGTTGCAGGTAATATCGGACGAAATGCAGATGAACTGTTCCGTCGGATTCAGGCACTTCAATTTGTGGATAGTCATCCGGCAGAGGTTTGTCCTGCTAAATGGAAAAAAGGAGGCGAAACGCTGAAGCCTAGCATCGACCTTGTAGGAAAAATTTAAGTAATACACAACAAAAACAAGGGAGAAACTTTTTGAGCTTCTCCCTTTTTTATAAACAAACGGTATGTTAGATCAATCATTAAAAGACCAGATAAAGGGTTTATTTGCTTCGCTGAAATCGAATTATGTGTTTCAGATTGAAGTAGATTCAGCACACCCTTCACGTAGTGAGTTGCTGGAGTTGCTGGAGGATGTAGCTTCCTGCTCACCTCAAGTAAGCTGTGATGTTAAGGAGGCTCCCGGACTTCAATTCCGAATTTCGAAAGACGGTCAGCCTTCATCCTTCGTTTTCAAGGCTGTGCCCAACGGACATGAATTTACCTCTTTGCTGTTGGCGATTTTGAATCAGGAGGGTATAGGCAAGAACCTGCCCGACGAAGCACTGATACGTAAAATCAACTCTTTACGCGGACCGATACTCATTAAGTCATACATTTCGCTTACCTGTACGAATTGTCCCGATGTGGTTCAGGCCCTGAATGCAATCTCTATCATCAACCCGATGGTGGAACATGAGATTATTGATGGAGGTATTCACGAACAGGAAGTAGAACTCTTGAAGATACAGGCTGTACCTACAATATTTGTAAATGGTACTGTTGCGCATGTTGGAAGAGCGACCATGGGTGAGCTGGTTGACAAACTGGAAGAGAAATGCGGTGTGGAAGAGCTTGCCAACGAAGAAGTGCGCAAGGAGTTTGATGTGGTAGTTGCCGGTGGAGGACCTGCAGGTGTTGCAGCAGCTATTTATGCAGCCCGCAAAGGATTCAGGGTAGCAATAGTGGCAGAGCATGTTGGCGGTCAGGTAAGTGAAACATCAGGGATAGAAAACCTGATTTCCGTACCAATGACTACCGGAACCAAGCTTGCAGCAGATTTGTTTTCGCATTTAGGTGAGTATCCGGTAGATCTGTTATTGAACCGTAAAGTGGTTACAGTATCTGTTGTGAATGGATATAAAAATATTACAACTTCACTGGGTGAACTACTCGTTAGTCCTGTATTGATAATTGCAACCGGTGCCAGCTGGCGACGGTTGAACGTACCTGGCGAAGTTGAGCACATCGGTTCAGGTGTAGCTTTTTGCACGCATTGCGACGGGCCCTTTTACAAAGGAAAGAAAGTAGTTGTGGTAGGAGGCGGAAACTCTGGTCTGGAAGCTGCTATTGATTTATCATCCATCGCAACCGAGGTAAATGTGCTGGAATTCCTGCCCGAACTAAAAGGGGATCAGGTGTTACAGCACAAGTTAGCCGGACTTTCGAACGTGCGGGTGATTACGAACGTTGAAACACAGGAATTGAAAGGGGAGGGCGGAAAACTGAAAAGTATTGTCTACAAGGATCGAATAAACTCCACGGTTCATGAACTTGCTACGGATGGTGTGTTTGTGCAAATCGGACTTAAACCCAATAGTTCTGTATTTGAAGACCTGGTTGAGATGACACCTTATGGTGAAATTGTAGTGGATTCACATTGCCGTACTAATGTTAATGGCATCTATGCAGCAGGTGATGTATCTACAGTACCTTATAAGCAAATAGTTGTAGCGATGGGAGAGGGTGCGAAAGCTGCTCTTTCGGCATTTGAAGATACTATTAAAGATGCCTGTCTTTAAAAAATTGAACCTTAACTGTTTCAGTAATCCTCGCCAACTATACCTGGTGAGGATTACTCTTCTATAATATTCTTATCTTTTTTAAATACCCAGTACTTCTGAAGGTTATAATTGAAAACCAGCGATACGAATCCATCGGTAAAGATTCGACTGATATAATAGTCGGTTTTCATAAAGGTGGTGATCAGATAAGTTCCGTACGATTTCATTAGCACGCTGTTGAGTACCACTACTGCAAACTTACAAATCTGTACCTTGGTTGAATTCTTGTACGGGAAATCGTTCGACTGGAAAGTCCACGACCGGTTCACCCTGAAATTAATGTAGGCTCCAATGATGCCGCTGATAACAATGCTGTAGGTGTAGTGAATGTTCGCAAACTCAGTTAATGCAATCATTATCAGGTAGTCGATGAGACCTCCCGAAAATGCTGCTACCTGAGCTTTCGAAAATGTAAACAGCTGTTTAATTAGTTTTCTGAGCAGACTGTTCTTTTTCGCGGATGTCACATTCGTCGGCAAGTTTGAGCAGTTTTAAAGTATCAACAATATTGGCTATTAATAAAACAGAAGTCACGATAACAGACATGTACAGAAGCGAGTGGTGAACTAAAACCTCGATGGTAAAGATTATACTTAATACAATTCGTACTTCGGTTGGACCTAAGATTCCTGAATCGATGGAGTACTTACCGGTAATTTTATACCTTACCAGGGTTGTAATCATTTCCCATCCGTACATTACTACAAATCCAAACCCCACCATTTCCCAGGAGCCGGGTACGTAGACTATAAATCCCAGACCCATAAGAATGATTCCCAGCCAGTCTGCAGTAATATCGAGTGCGAATCCATACCATTTTCTTGGAATCTTTCGATAATAGGCTACACGACCATCGAGTGAATCGCCGAACCAGCTGATCATAAAGCCGGCCACTCCGAGTAGAAGTAAAGCCGGGTGAACATAGGTGGCAAGAAAAAAACTAAAGAAAATTAGAATACTTCCTGAAAAGCCGATTAGTGTGAGCATGTCAGAACTAATCCATGAGGGAATTCGTTGAACGAGGTAGGCAATCAGATTTTGCTCGTATTTGCGCAAAATATTTGTGCGTTCCCGATCCGATGATATAACTTTCAGGGCTTGTTTATGAGCTTTTTGTTGTTTGTTCACATTCAAATGGATGAAATTATTTGCAAATGTAAACATTTAATTCAAAAAATCATCAATATAAATCTTATATTTGTACATTCATTTTAATACTTACAACTTATGCTGTTGAATATAACCTGGCTGGAATGGATAGGGTATCTTAGTTCAGTCATTGTCGCAATTTCGCTTACCATGCGGTCAATTGTTCGTTTACGTTGGTATAACCTGGTGGGTTCAGCTATCTTTTCGTTCTATGGTTTTATGATTGGTTCTCTACCGGTAGGAATTCTGAATCTGTTTATAGTTCTTGTAAATCTCTATTACCTTCGTAGTATCTATTCCCGCGAAGAGGCATTCAGGGCGATGAAAACTGACGTCGACGATTCTTATCTGAAGTATTACTTCGATTTTTATAAAAAAGACATTTTGAAGTTTTTCCCCGATGCAGAGCGTGTAATGGAGGAAGTTGGTGCTTCGAGTGACTCCTGGGTATTGTTGTTATTACGGGATGCACAATTGGCGGGTATACTCGTAGGAAAGCGCAACGGATCTACTTTGCATGTTTATATTGATTATGTTACTGCTCCCTATCGCGATCTAAAAACAGGGGAGTTTGTATATAAACACTCTGACCTTTTTAAGAAGGAAGGTATAAAACTGTTGGTGCAACAATCCGACAAAGAAGTACAACAGCGATTTCTGTCGAAAATGGGCTTTGTGGAGTCGAGAGCCGGACATTACGAATTATTACTTCATTAATAACAACAAAGCCGGCTGTACAGCCGGCTTTGTTGTTATTAGAATTTTAGTTTTAGTAGTTCCGGATTGAAGTTAATGGATATCCAGCCCCAATCCTGCCAGCTGGTGTGGTCACCCCCTTTCATGCGATCCATCGTTCCGGTTCCAAAAAAGCTTGAATAGCCGCAGGCTAAACGTACGTCTTTTCGGAGTACCCAATCGAGTTGAAGGTCAATTTCAGATCCCAGGCCCTTATTATATAAGGAGTTGTTACTATCGGCAATGTCGGCAGTGATGGCAAAATAATGATAAGTAGCCGAAACTGAAAGGTTTTTAGCCGGCTTGTAGCTAATGCCAAGGTAATTATCCCATAGTCCCGGGTTTAAGTTTCCTGCAAACGAGGAAGCATAAAAATAATCCATTGCTCCATAGAACTTATGATGAGTGCCATACAAGGGATTAAATGCATTGTAGCTGGTGTTATTATTGGTTGTTTCTTCACCACTTAACCAATCACTACCCACTGCAAATGTGAATTTCTTGTTGATTGCAAAGCTTCCCTTTGCTGAAATCATCCAGGCCGAAATAGTCTCGTTGCTCCTGGTAGTTCCCGTTTGTAAGTAAGCGGAGAGATTAATTCCAAATCCATTACTATTACTACTGCTAATGTAAGTACCAAAAGTTTGCATATAAGCCAATTCGGACACCCGGGTAATGGGGTTACCATTTTCCAGCCCAAGGTTCATAAACAGAAAAGAAGGTTTGAAAACTTGTGAAAAGCCATTGTACTGGTACCAAAGTGTTTGCATCGTTTTATAAGGCTGGCCGGTGGAATTGTAATAGCTGTCTCCGTTTATATGCTCAGCGTTCTGATTGTAGGCGAGTGCCAGGTGTAGTTTATGTGATTTAGTTTCAAAACCTGTTTTAAGTACATCATGACTCCTTCCTGCCGTATTCCAGTCGAGTGCTCCCAGCAATCGTTCATCATCGTAAACGAGTGTTTGTCGTCCGATTTTTACAAAAAATCCGTTTTGTGAGTTGAGTTGTGCCCATGCTTCGTGGATACCCAGGTTAGGATTCCTTGAAACCTGAGGATCTTGTCCCCACACTCCCGCATTTTGAATGGAAAAACCCATCGACATGCCATCGGTAGTATATCCGAGCGACAATCGGGAGTGGTTATTTATAAAAGCAGCAGCATCATCGCTGCCCATTCGTGGATTAATACTGCCGTTTCGGTATTCGGCACGCGGTCGAAGCTGCAAATTCATGATCAGCTGATTGTCCTTGTCTTTTTCACCGGCAAGTACTGACAACGGAATCGTAGCTAAGAGAACTAAACTGATGAAGAATGTTTTCATTTGAAAGCGATTTTAAGGTGAATAGTTGAGTCACAAGTCTGAAACGAGCAGTATCATTTCATCGCAAATAAACAAAAATAACCTGAAGTAAGCAAGTCTGATGAAAATTACAATTAATAACGTACTCCTACCCTGAGATCAGCGAAATGATACCGGATTCGGGTCGGGTTATTAAAGCGGGGATAGGAAGTGTAGCTGTATTGTATCTTCGCAAAGTACTGTATTCGTCCGGAAGTACGCAGGTTATACCCGAATTCAAATTGAGTCTGATGTCCGAATAATGAGCCCTCAGTACCATCCATGCGGAGATTGTTAAGCAAGAGGCCATAACCTACAAAAGGAACCCATTTAGATGGTTTTTTTAATTCATGCCGCACAGTCCACCCGTAGTTTAACATAGAAGTGCGCACCGATAGAGAGTTATCAGGCATATGTACAGTGTAGCCCATAGGTACCGATATAAACGAACGGGGTGATGTGCCATTGAAACCGCTTAGCTGCCAGGCATAATCAAACAGAACTCCGTATCCATTGGAAGCCTTGTTGGTAAGTTGAGAAACATGAAACACATGACGGTAACCAGCTTCCAGACTATATTCTTTAGGGATGTTGAAGGATGATGATTGAGAGATACTATAAGTAGAGTAGAAAAGAAGGACGATGATAAAAAGATATTTCATATAGATGGAATAATTGTTCGTCATTCATAACAACCATTCTACATCATTGTTTACCGGCAAAAACTAAAAAAGCCACTTATCGGTTAAGATAAGTGGCTTTCAGTGTCTTTTTTCTAAAAGATTAGCTGCGTGGCAACGCTTCTTTCAGTACCATCGGACGGCCGTCAAATTCAGCACCGTTCAGTTCAGCAATCACTTTGCGTGCTGCTTCGTCATCCGGCATTTCAACAAAACCGAAACCTTTTGAACGACGAGTGTCGCGGTCGGTGATGATTTTGCAGGAATCAACCTGACCGTACTCTTCAATAACTTCCCGAAGGTCGTTTTCTCTCACTTTGTAACTTAAGTTACCTACGTAAATGTTCATAAAAAAACTGTAAATTGATGAATAAATATAAAAGAGAAGTGTAATAACGTAGGTAATTCAGAGCCGGTTATAAAACAGGAGAAGAAATATATCTTACGGTATAGTACCCATTCTTTCGGGTACAAAGGAAAGCAAAAAATCAATGCAATGTATCAGTTGCCTCCCAATTAGGTGTAAATATAACTAAAATATGTAAAAGTTAACATAAATAAAGAATTGATTGCAATACAATGAATACAAATTAGTCCACTGTATTTGCATTTTTCTCCACATCTAACTCATTTAAACTATTTACTTTTGTAAATGTTATTAAACAAACGTATAACCACAAAAAATGTAACTTCCATGAAAAAAATTTACGTATTGCTTTTTGTAATGATGGGCGTTGTTGGCTCAACAGCTCAGGATCTTCTTTATTTCAATGATTTTGAACTTGGTTTGGGAACTGCAACTGTTGTAGGCAACGGTGTACTTGATGTAGATCCTACTCCTGGCTTTGGTGCAGTATTTCATAATGCTGCCGGTG
>JAQUYE010000131.1 GCA_028691965.1 Paludibacter sp.
TCCGAAGAGCAGCAGTTTGTCGTCGTAGCTCACGAGCGAAGCACCGGCGAGCGACGACAGGCTGGTGTTATCCAGACTAAAGTCAACCCATTTAAATTCGTTGTACGCATTGCGTTCCACACTCCAGGCATTTCGCAACAAGGTACCTGTCGACGAAAATCCGCCGAGTACAATTGCTTTGGGTTTGTTGGTACGTGATTTAAATGATAAGGAAGCATAATCGCCAACCGGGAAAGTGGAAGGTAAGGGCTCACCGATCATCCAGGAGGTACCATTTGTAGAGGTAGCAAAGTAATGCTGAGAAGTAACTGTACTTTTTACGGTCGCCCACAACTTACCTTCCAGCACAAACAAGAGATTCACAAGACTGGCAGTGCCGGCATCCACCGTTTGCTTTGTCCACACCACTCCATTGGCAGATGAATATAAATCACCGGTTTCATGAACGTAATACAACGCATCATTAAAGATGGTCAGCGAACGCAGGTCAACAATATCAGCAGGCAGTCCCTGCAACTCTTCCTGTTTCCAGGCTGCTCCATCGGTCGAGGTGTACAGGTAATTATTTAAGCCGGAACTCGCGAAGTAAAAGAATTGATTGGCGAACAGCACAACCCGCTGCACTGATCCCGAATGAGTATATACGGCCGGCGACAGTTGCTTCCAGTGAAATAATTCAGGTTGTACCTGGTGTACATTTACCTTAACTGGATAAGTACGATGGGCAAGCTGATCTTCAGCAACGTTTTTCACTCCAACAACAAGGTTAAAGTCGACCGTATCCTTACCGGTCATGGCAATTGTATCGGTTCCGATACCCAATGAGTCGCGCAGGATAAGGTAGGCAACCGACGAACTAACAAAGGTAAAAGTCGGGTTTACACTATCAATTCGAGTCTGATACGGTAGCGAGTCGAGGTTTACAATCACTGAATCGGATAAGATGGAATCATACTCCAGGGTAAAGGTGGCAGATTCCAGGTTAGGGATACTATCGTTCTTGGCAAACTTCAGCGAATAGAAGTTGGGATTTGATGATAGTTCCTGCTCCTCATCGTTCCATAAACAGGAACTCATGATGGTGACAGTGATCAGAAGTATGCTAAACTTAAACAAGGTGGATCTCATTGAGTTGGATTTTGGAATGCAAAAGTAACCACAAAATAGTGGTGTTATAGCGTGTCAGTATAATATTTATGTTTTTTAAGATAACTCAACAGTAACCGGACAATGATCGGAGTGCACCACATCAGCCAGGATACGGGCATCGGTAAGGCGATTGCGCAACGATTCACTGACCCAATGGTAATCGATACGCCATCCGGCATTCCGGTAGCGGGCACCTCCACGAAAACTCCACCAGCTATATTTCTCAGCGCTCTGGTCGAACTCGCGGAAACTATCTACCATTCCGCTGGCCTGGTAGCGATCGAGCCATTCACGCTCTTCGGGAAGGAATCCCGATACACCTACTTGTCGTTCGGGATGATTGATATCTATGGGTTTATGACAGATATTATAATCGCCACATACCACCAGATTGGGGCGGGTTTTACGAACTTCTTCGACAAAAGGAAGGAAAGCCTCCAGGAATTCCATCTTAAATGCCTGGCGTTCATCACCCGACGATCCGGAGGGAATGTACACCGAGATAACCGACACATCGCCGAAATCGGCACGAATTACCCGTCCCTCGCTATCAAAGCGCGGATTATTCATTCCTATTACAACATCGTCGGGAGTTTGTTTAGTTATGATGGCCACCCCACTATAGCCTTTTTTCTCAGCCGAATGCAAAAAGGTAGTATATCCCAGCTCGGCAAAAGCCATCGTGTCGATCTGCTCGGGTTGAGCCTTGGTTTCCTGCAGGCAAAGCACATCGGGATTTTCCTCCCTTAGCCAGCCAATAAGGCCTTTACTCATTGCTGCCCTCACACAATTTACATTGTAGGATATTATCTTCATGTAGTTTATGTATTAGCTTTTTTGACTTTCTTGTATAATTGCGATGCGAACACAAAATCGTTCAGGTCTTCGTTTTCGGCATGGAAAATATCATCCTTGCTTCCTTCCCAGGCCTTCTCCCCCTTGTTGATAAAAATAATCTTTTCACCAATTTCCATCACCGAGTTCATATCGTGTGAGTTAATAATGGTAGTCATATTAAATTCGCGGGTGATTTCATGAATCAACTGGTCGATAATTAACGAGGTTTTGGGATCCAGACCTGAATTTGGTTCATCGCAAAACAAATACTTAGGTTGTAGTGCAATGGCACGGGCAATTGCCACCCTCTTTTGCATACCGCCACTAATCTCCGATGGAGCAAGCTTGTAGGATTTTTCCGGCAGGTCAACCCGACGCAGGCAAGACAGGGCACGTTCGACCATCTCCTCCTTGCTGGTGCCTGAAAACATCTCCAGGGGATACATCACGTTTTCGAGTACCGACTGCGAATCAAATAATGCAGAACCCTGAAACAGCATTCCCACTTCCTTACGCAGGATACGAATCTCGCTCATACGCATATCGGGCAGGTTACGACCATCATATTCAATCCGACCGGTATCTATGCGGTGTAAACCAATAATACTCTTCATGAGCACCGTTTTACCCGACCCGCTGGCACCTATAATCATATTCGTACGTCCTTCTTCAAATTCGGCAGAAACATTCTTCAATACATGATTATCCCCGAAAGTCTTATTTACGTTCTTTACAGTAATCATCGTCGGTTAATTAAGCATTATATTGGTAATCAGAATGTTGAAAAACAGAATCAGGATACTGCTGTTTACCACTGCATTGGTACTTGCCTTACCTACATCCAGCGCCCCTCCGTAAGCGTAATATCCGTAATAGGATGCCACAGAGGCAATTATAAAGGCAAAAAAGATGGATTTAAAGATGGAGTAAAACACATAATAGGGTATAAAGGCATACTGAATGCCGAGCAGATAATCGGCCGTACTTATAATGTCGGAGAACAAGCCTACCGCATATCCGCCTACCAGTCCGATAGCCATACTGAAAATCACCAGGAAAGGCATCATTACAACAAATGCAATCACTTTAGGAAGGATGAGGTAATTCGCTGAATTAACCCCCATGATTTCCAACGCATCGATTTGTTCGGTAATACGCATTGTTCCAATTTCGGATGCAATATTGGATCCGATCTTTCCGGCAAGGATAAGACAGAGGATAGTCGACGAGAACTCTAATAATAAGGTATCGCGGGTAACCAGACCGGTACTATAGGTTGGCAGGAGCGGATTCTCAGTATTAAGCTTGGTCTGTATAGTCATAATCGCCCCGATAAATACCGAGATGATAATAACAATAGGCATAGAGTTTAGCCCCAGCTTTTCCAGCTCTTTCGGGAACTGTCGGAAAAACATCTTCCAACGGTCGGGTTGTACAAGCACACGCTTCATTAGAAGTACATACTTACCCGTTTCATGAATAATCTTCATAAGGGAGTATTAAAAACGCAAAGATACATTTTTTTAGTGATAGTCAAAACCGGTTCATACAGCCGAATCCGACAACCCATCACCATAACAGGGAGAAACAGCAGACAGTTATGTCTCTTTTGGTTAGAGCGGGATGGTTGGAGTTGATCCCTGAGGTAGATATAAAAAAAGAGAAACCCGGTAATCCGGATTTCTCTTTTTTAAATTGTGAAGGAAGCATCGACTTATACGCGACGTTCCTGAATTCTGGCTTTCTTACCGGTAAGTTGACGGAGGTAGTACAGCTTAGCACGACGTACCTTACCATATTTGTTAACGGTAATTTTTTCGATAAACGGAGAATCGAGCGGAAAAATACGCTCAACACCAATGTTACCAGAGATTTTACGTACTGTAAAACGTTTGTTTCCCGTATGACCAGCTACGCGGATTACATCTCCACGGAACTCCTGGATACGTTCTTTGTTACCTTCCTTAATACGGTAAGCAACAGTTACAGTGTCACCAGCCTTGAATGCAGGGTGGTTGTTCTCAACCAGAAAAGCCTGTTCGGCTACTTTAATTAAATCCATTGTTTCACTTTTTAGATATAAACGCCATCACGCAATATTCACAGCTCTCTCTTAACTGTCAGAGATTGGGCGAAAAACGGGTTGCAAAGGTAGCACATTTTTGGATTATCACAAAACATGACCTAATATTTTTATCAAATGATTCTTACAGATAAGGGCCAGGGTAGGGTATTCACCGTAGAAACCATCGGCGTTCATCGGGTTTTTACCTTCGTTGGTCGATTTATGCTTGCAGTTCAGACTCATAGTCACTACTTTTGCCTCATCACTTAATTAAAAAAGTATATGGACACCCCTACCAATTTCACACCTGCACCCCGCCGCCGGTCGGGTCTTTTCTTCGGACTGGCACTTATCGTAGTTGGCGCAATATTATTAGCCATCAATTTCGGCACTCTTCCTCAGGGTATGCGAAGTATCATTTTCTCCTGGCAAATGCTGCTCATTGTAATTGGTATTTTTAACCTGCGACAACGACATCAGATTCCAGGGGGGATTACCCTTATTTCGGTAGGTGTCTTTTTTATGATCCCTAAGCTTTCGAGGGTTTTCCCGATGTATTTCCCGGGAGTTGAGCATTTCGCTGCAACTTACTGGCCCCTGTTGTTGATTTTCGCCGGAATTATATTTCTGGTATTCCGGTATTTCTTCTCCGACTTTTTTGATGCCGGGCATTGGAGAAAAAAAATCCATCAACCGGGCAAACATAGCTCGTCGCGCATTTACGGTAGCTTCGAAAAGAACAGTGTATTTGGAAGTGGTGAACACATCATTCTGGATGAGGAGTTTAAGGGAGGTGAAATCAACTCTATCTTTGGTGGAATGACACTGGATTTACGCCGCACTAAATTACCGGTGGGCGACAGTTATCTCGAAGTAAACGCTGTTTTTGGCGGAGTAACTCTTTATATTCCGGGCGACTGGGCAGTGGTGAGCCAGATGGATGCTGTGTTTGGTGGTTTTGAAGATCGCCGGCGAATTATCGAACCGGTGGATAGTAGTCGACGGTTAATCATCAAGGGCGCATGTGTGTTTGGCGGAGGAGAAATCATCGGATAACCACAAGGCCTTCATGCAACTGAGAATCCGACCATTAATTGCTCCGGCACTATTGCTGACAGGGTTTGCCTTTTTGCAAACCCTGGCCTTGTTGCCTCTTACCCAAACCGGTTTCTGGCTACTACTTCCCGACTCGTTGCTTCATTCACTAGGATGCGGATTACTTGCACCTCCGCTTTTAAATGTTGTGCGATTCAGCCGGCTTCACGCCCTTCCTTCTACCTTACGGATCATCAATTACGGCATTTACGTACTGGTAGCTACTGCTGTGGCGGTGGGAAGTGCTTATCTTATTGGAATTATCGTCTTCGGCACCGAAGAGGCAAGCTATT
>JAQUYE010000132.1 GCA_028691965.1 Paludibacter sp.
GGCCAGCCCTCCTAAAGCGGTTTCCTTGTACAAACTTGGCAGATCCTGTCCGGTTGTCCGCATTGTTACAACTACCTTATCAAAGCTGATTATATGCTTACCATCTGAAAGCATTGCCGCCATATTTGCATCCAGCGCTCGTAAAGCACCAAACGAATTTCTTTCAATACACGGAATTTGTACCAACCCGCATACCGGATCGCAGGTAAGTCCCAGATGATGTTCAAGTCCCATCTCTGCAGCATATTCAATTTGCTGGGGAGATCCTCCAAACAGCTGATTCGAAGCAGCTGCAGCCATAGCACAGGCTGTACCTACTTCTCCCTGGCATCCGACTTCAGCTCCTGAAATTGATGCATTCTTACGGGTGATGTTGCCAAATAAGCCTGCAGTAGCAATTGCCTGCAAGATATTTTTATCTGAAAATTCGTGATAGGTTTTCATATGGTAAAGAATTGCAGGTAATACACCCGCAGCTCCGCAGGTGGGTGCAGTTACCACTTCTCCTCCACTGGCATTTTGTTCCGACACAGCCAATGCATACGACATTATAAGACACCTGTTCTGAAGGCTTACTTTATAGCTCTTTGCTTTTATCCAATAGGAAGCTGCCTTACGCCTTAAATTCAGTCCACCCGGCAATACTCCATCACTCTCCAATCCTTCTTTGACTGATTCTTGCATAGCCTTCCAGACTTCGTTGAGATAATCCCAAAAGTCCGAATCTTCCCGTTCCTGAATATATTCCCAATAGGTTTTCCCCCTTCTGTCGACCCAACTCATTATATCCACTATTGAATCGTGTTCATATACCTGCTTTTCGTATAGGTCGGTACTTTCATCGATTATCTTTCCTCCTCCTACACTGTATACAACCCACTCGTCAAGCAGCTGACCAGCACGGTTGAGTGCTTCCAGCTTCAGGGCATTGGGATGCAGGGGCAGATAAATTTCGGGCAACCATACGAACTCAACCGATTTTGGATGAAAGGCATCAGTTATAGCTTTATCAGTGAGGTGACCTTTCCCGGTAGCTGCTAAACTACCATATAAATGTACTTTAAACGATACCGCCTCCTTGTGCCTGTCGTTGAAGAGTTGCGCCGCTTTTTTGGGTCCCATTGTATGACTGCTCGAAGGACCATTTCCAATTCTATAGATTGAGGTAATACTTTCCATTGCAATGCTTTTTTTACAAAGATACTATGTTACAATACAATATTATAAACTCCCCTGGTTAATATTTCAGATGAGGGAGCACCCGATAATAGCTCAGTATATCCATTGTACTGCCTCCCGGTTGTTACTTCTGTTTTTGATAATCCGTAAGTACCACCTTCTGTTTTATCGACCTTAAGCACATAACTTCCTGACTCAGAACGTAGAATTGCTTCAGTAGGAATAGCACTTACCGTATCTGCCGAAGTTACAATCTCACATTCCAGGTATTGATTCACTATCAATCGGGAGACCAAAGGATCAGTAAGAGTGGCATAACAGCTAACGGTTTTTGTATCATCTTTCACATCAATTCCTACAGAATGGATCACAGCACTCTGAAACTCATTCATGCCAGCATCTTTTAAACGTACAGTCTGACCTTTTTCTATCTTTTTACTATCGTTAATAAAAACCGAGAGTTGAATCTGCATACGACGAGTATCTATCACCTCTGCCAAAACAAGTCCGGAAGTAACAAAACTACCTAAATTTACGTTCAGATTGGTAATTGTCCCACCTAATGGTGAGTGAACCGGGTAAGAAGCATAGAAGTCCCCGTTTTCAATCCGGTCGGCAGACAAATGGATCCGTTCTATCTTCATTCTCAACCCTTTATACATCGCTAATGAAGAAAAGTATTCATTTTCAACTAATCGAAAATCCTTTTCGGCTATTACCTCTTGTGTATAAAGACTATTCACCCGGTCGTATTCGCTTTTTAATCGTTTATAGGTGACGGCTATTTCGGCATATTCACGCTGAATATCAATTAGTTCATTCCCTGCTATTTCAAAGATTAACTGTCCGGGACGTACCATCTGACCATTTTGAACAGCAATTGATTTAACGACTCCACTTATCGGCACACTCAGTGTAGCTTTGCCTTCAGGTAGTGGAACCACATATCCGTTACATTTAACAAGATTATCAAACACTTTTTCTTCAACCATCCCCACTTGCATCTGATCAGTAACAAACTGTTTTTCTGTAATTTCAATCAGGTTGGATATTGCTTCTTCAGCAGGTGAGTTCGATTGGCATGATGTTAAAATCAATAACCCTAAAATAGAGTATCCAAGGTATTTACTGTTTTTCATACTGTCTAATTTGAAAGATAATTTAAATCAAGTGTTACCTTCGTATATTCACTGAAATTCTTTAAATAATCCAGGTGGATTTGCAATGCTGCTTCCACGCTCAATGCAAATTTAATAAAGTCTATTTCTCCGTTTTTAAATCCAAGTGTTGACGTGCGAAGAATCTCGTCATATAGTTTCATGCCACTTTCGTCGAAGTACGTTAATTGCTCTGATAATCTTTTACGAGCTGATTCCAATTCCTTTTTCTTAACTGCTAACTGCTGCATTTCGTAACGTACAAATTGCCATGAGGCATCTTGTGCTATCCTGGCAGCTTTAATTTTCGAACTCTGAGCAGAAGGAAACAACGGTACTGAAACACCTGCTTCGAACCCATGATAATAGCGGGCATTTTCAAAATAGTTGGTACCAATAAAATAGTTTACTGAAAAATCGGGAAGCAACTTTGACTTTTCAATTCGTACAGCCGCTTGCTTAAGCTCTGCTGTTGCGGCCAATCGTAACGAGTAAGGCGTCAATTCCACATCCCCTGGAATTAGTGGAATAAAAATTAACTCATCACTTACTTCAAAAACAGTATCTCTACCCATTACAGCTTTTAATGCCAGGTATGAATTACTTATTTCATCTGTAATCTCTCTAAGTAGCATCGACATTCCCTTTCTTTTAGCCTGCAATGTCAATACGTCCAATTGACTCACATACCCATTTTCTTTTTGTATATTCACCTGTTGCAGAATGGAAGCATACAGGCTATCGATTTTCGAATAGATGTTCTTTTTTCTGGTTAAAACCTGAAGATTGCAATATTCAAAAGTTAACTCGTGTATTATTTTTTCCTGTTGTAGCTTAAGCTCAGCATCTGCTATGGTTAGTTCAAGCCTCCTGGCTTTCTTTTCGGCACTATAACGCGTTGGGAAGCTAAAACTCTGACTTATACCCCATACTTTAAGCGGATAATTATTTTCGGCAATATTGTTTTGGTCTGTTCCGTAACTGATGGTTGTTTTATCCAGATCAAAGGCTGATTTCACCAACATCTGCTGCTCGTCGACTTTCAGAGAGTACCCTTTAAGCAGTTGATTATTACTCATCGCAATGGCTACTGTTTCGTCGAGCGTGAGACGATTATTTTGAGAGAATACCGACATCGAAGTCGTACCTAATAGTAGCAGTAATAAAATGGTGTTTTTTCGACTGATACGCAGCGGGAATATCCGAATCGATGTAACATTATAAAAAATCTCAAATAGTAAGGGTAATGCCACCATGGTCAATAAAGTAGATGTCACCAGGCCTCCGATAACAACAGTAGCTAACGGTCGCTGAACCTCTGCACCTGCACCTGTCGAAATTGCCATAGGTAAAAATCCCATCGCAGCAGCACCGGCAGTGAGCAATACCGGACGGAGTCGATCTTTTGTACCTTTTAAAATTAATTCTCTCATACTTAAAACCCCCTCGTTCTTTAGCTCTTTAAGATGTTCAATTAGTACGATTCCATTTAATACTGCTATTCCAAAAAGAGCAATAAAACCCACACCGGCTGAAACACTAAAAGGCATCCCCCTTATCCACAACAGCAATACGCCTCCAACCGTAGCAAGAGGAATAGCCGAAAAGATCATCAGAGCATCTTTCAATGATTTAAAGGCAAAATGCAGGAAGATAAAAATCAACAACAATGCAACCGGAACAGCAATTAACAATCGGTTAGAGGCATTTTGCAAGTTCTCAAATTGCCCACCAAAGGTAACATATGTTCCGGGCTGTAACGAAATGTGTTCATCAACAGCACTCTGAATATCTTTCACCACCGACTGCAAGTCCCTATTTCTAACATTTACACTAACTACTACCCTTCTATGCGCATTTTCGCGTGAAATTTTTGCCGGTCCTTCGGCATACTCAATAGTGGCAAATTCTTTCAATGGCACCTGACCTCCCTGAGGCAACGGAATTCTGAGCTCTCGTACATCCTCTATATCTTTTCTGCTTTTATCGTCGAGACGAACCACCAAATCAAATCGTCGTTCACCTTCAAACACCACTCCGGTGGTTTGTCCACCGAAAGCAGCCGCTAAATAGTCGTTAATAGTTTTATTGTCAATTCCATAATAAGCAAGTTTAGCCCTATCATAATCAACTTTGATTTGTGGTAACCCTGCTGTTTTATCTAAAATAACATCACTGGCTCCCGGAATGCCACTGATCAGTTCTTTTATTTCAACAGCTTTACGATCAATGTATTCAAGATCATCTCCAAATATTTTAATCGCTATATCGGATCTTACACCTGTAATCAATTCGTTAAAGCGCATTTCTATAGGCTGAGTAAATTCATACTCAATTCCGGGAATAACCGACAAGGCATTCTTAAATTTATCAGCAAGTTCTTCTTTAGTACGGGCACTAACCCATGTATTAGCAGGATTCAATTTGATTATCATATCGATTTCTTCCATCGACATCGGATCAGTAGGTACCTCAGCAGCTCCGATTCTACTTACAATTTTATCTACTTCAGGAAAGTTCTCAATGAGTATCTGCTCCATCTGCGTAGTTGTTTCTATCGTTTTCGACAAGGATGTGCCAGTCTTAAGTACCGGTTGAATCACAAAATCGCCTTCATCCAGCGTAGGAACAAATTCTCCCCCAATCCGTGTAAACAGAAATCCTGTTAGCACTAAAGATAGTACTGCAGCTCCTAATACACTACGTTTGTGCGAACAAGACCATTTAATAACCGGCGTATAAGTACGATAAACAAACGACATTAATTTATCTGAGATATTCTTTTTATTGGAAAGAGAAGGTTTAAGAAATAGCGAGGATGCAACCGGCAGCCAGGTAAGTCCCATAATCATTGCACCAATAATTGCAAAACTGAACGACAATGCCATGGGTCGGAACATTTTACCTTCTACGCCAGTAAGGGATAAAATAGGTATAAAGACAATCAGAATAATTATTTGTCCGAAGATGGCAGATTTCATCATTTTAGATGCCCCGTTTATAGAGATAGCATCCATCAGACTCTGTTTATCATTCTTAGTTACGCTATCAATGTTT
>JAQUYE010000133.1 GCA_028691965.1 Paludibacter sp.
GGGTTAGGGTTAGCACCGCAAAACTAGGAAAAAGAAGTACACAGATGGTAAAGCAGTAGTTGTTTATACATACTGCCATGAAAATTACCTTAACTGCTGAAAAATTTACAGATTGGAGCTGCCTTTGTCGGCGATAGATTTACTCAGAAGTGTATACAGCTCACGGAACTGTGGGTGATCGTGAAGCAGGGCCAGGTGCTTATCCATTACACCCTGGTCGCCACGCAGCGCCGGACCGGTCTGCGCCTGCCGTGGAGTTAGCTCACTCACCTTAGCGGCTGTTTCGTTGATTAGCGGAATTAACACTTCAAAGGGCAAGCCCGAATCCTGTACTAACTCGTCGGCTACCGCATAAAGATGATTGACGAAGTTACAGGCATATACTGCTGCCAGGTGGAGTTGACGGCGCTGAGCGGTGCTGATGGTACGCACCTTAGTACTTAACAGCGAAGCCAGCTGATTCAGTTCGCCAAGCACTTCCGGAGAGGAGGCTTCGATAAATAAGGGAACATCCTTAAAATTAAGTGCCTTGTTTTTGGAAAAAGTCTGCAGCGGATACAGCACGCCATGGCGGGGTTTAGTAGCACCAAACACGTCCATCCCAATACTCCCCGCTGTGTGCAGGTGGATAGCTTCGGGAGCCAGCTTACGCTCCAGCACTTCGGGAAGGGCCGTATCGCTTACTGAATAGATATAATAACCGGCATCGGAAGGCAGTTCCGACCAGTCGGAGGTATAGGGTAACTGAAAGCGCTGTCCTGCTTCGGCAGCATGACGGGGTGTGCGACTAAACAGCATCGCTACAGGTAATCCGGCTGAAAGCAGGGCCTCTGTCAGATGAGTGGCGACGTTGCCGGTGCCGATGACGACGACTCTTTTTTCCATTCCTTTTGCTTTTGTTCTCGTTTTTCGTACGCTTCGACAATGCGTTGCACCAGCTTATGACGCACGATGTCGCTGGTATCGAAGTCGATACGGGCAATACCTTTGACTCCTCCCAGCACCTGCAGCGCATCGATAAGTCCCGATTTCTGCGACAAGGGTAAGTCGATTTGCGTGATATCGCCGGTAATGATCATCTTGGCATTTAAGCCCATGCGGGTAAGGAACATCTTAATCTGCTGGGTAGTCGTATTCTGAGCTTCGTCGAGTATCACCACCGCATCACTGAGGGTTCGCCCGCGCATAAAGGCCAGCGGGGCAATCTGAATCGTTCCGTTCTCGAGGTATTCCTTCAGTTTAAGGGGAGTGATCATATCCTGCAGCGCATCGTACAAAGGCTGCAGGTATGGATCAATCTTTTCTTTCATATCGCCGGGAAGAAAACCCAGCTTCTCGCCTGCTTCAACGGCGGGGCGACTAAGAATTATTTTCTTAACGGACTTGTTCTTCAGCGATTTAACTGCCAGTGCGATGGCGGTATAGGTCTTACCCGAACCGGCAGGACCGATGGCAAACAGCAGGTCGTTGGTCTCAAATTCCTTTACCAGCTTTTGCTGGTTCTGCGTACGGGCAGTCACCGGTTTCCCGCTGACCCCGTGCAGAATCAGATTATCGAATCGAACCTCGGCCGGTTCGTTGCCTTTAACCAGGTCGACAATGTTCGATTCGGTGAGTTGGTTATTCTCTACGCAAAATTGCTCCAGTCGTTGCAGGTGCTCCATCATAAGAGCTACTTTTTCAGGATCACCTTCCAGCTTGATGGCATGTCCCCTTGCTATAATCCGCAAGTGCGGAAACAGGTTCTTCAGCAAGTGAAGGTTGGCATTGTTCATACCAAAGAACACTACTACATCCGTGTGTTCAGAGAGCTCGTAGACAAATTCACCCATTAATTAACAATTAACAATTAAGAACTAACAATTAGCTTAGTATGCAAACAACGGATAGCCGGCCATTGTTTCGTTAACGCGTTTGCGTACAGATGCAATTACAGCTTCGTTGTCGACATTGGATAAAACAGTTTCGATAAGTTCAGCAATCAGCAGCATAAGGTCTTCCTTTGCACCACGGGTAGTGATAGCAGGAGTACCCAGACGGATTCCTGAAGTCTGGAATGCCGAACGACTGTCGAATGGCACCATATTTTTGTTGCAGGTAATATCGGCTTCCACCAATGCCTTCTCGGCTACCTTACCGGTAAGATCCGGATACTTGGAGCGCAGGTCGACCAGCATGGAGTGATTGTCGGTACCTCCTGAGATAATTGTAAACCCGCGTTCGATAAGAGCCTGTGCCAATACCTTAGCATTTTTCTGTACCTGAGCCTGGTATTCCTTGTACTCGGGTTGCATGCATTCGCCAAAAGCTACTGCCTTGGCAGCAATGATGTGTTCGAGCGGACCGCCCTGTGTTCCGGGGAATACGGCTGAATCGAGCAATGCCGACATCATTTTAACTTCGCCTTTCGGTGTGGTTTTACCCCAGGGATTCGGGAAGTCTTTGCCAAGAAGGATGATACCACCGCGCGGACCTCTAAGGGTTTTGTGGGTAGTAGAAGTAACGATATGAGCATACTTAACCGGATTCTTCAACAAACCGGCGGCTATAAGTCCTGCAGGGTGAGCCATGTCGATCATTAACAGGGCACCTACCTTATCGGCAATGGCACGCATCCGTTCGTAATCCCATTCGCGCGAATAGGCCGATCCACCACCAATGATCAGTTTTGGCTGTTCGCGCAATGCCACTTCTTCCATCTGATCGTAGTCGACCAATCCGGTTTCCTGACTTACATTGTATTCGGTTGGACGGTACAGGATACCTGAACTATTCACCAGCGAACCATGTGAAAGGTGACCACCATGAGCCAGGTTAAGTCCCAGGAAGGTATCACCGGGATTCAAACAAGCAAGGAACACTGCCGCATTGGCCTGTGCGCCTGAGTGCGGTTGTACGTTTGCCCATTCGGCACCAAAGATTTCCTTAATACGGTCGATGGCTATCTGCTCGGATTGGTCGACAACCTCGCAACCTCCGTAGTAACGTTTGCCGGGATATCCTTCAGCGTATTTGTTGGTGAGTACCGAACCTGCTGCTTCCATCACCTGCTCGCTTACAAAGTTCTCGGAAGCGATCAACTCAATTCCTTTTAACTGCCGCTCTTTCTCGCGGTTGATAATCTCAAAAATTACAGTGTCTCTTTTCATACCTATCTATATTGTAATATTATTTCTTCTTTTTAACAGTCCATCCGAATTTACCGATCTCCTCTCCCAGCTTGTAATAATGTCCGTGCGAATAAGCAATAAGCCGGGCAGCAGCGAGATCGAACTTGTCGGTTTCAGGGTCGATAAATTCGTTGGCAGCCTGAACGTTCACCACATCAGCAATAAACATATCGTGCGATCCAAGGGGAACGATCTCCCTGATGCGGCACTCAATGCAGAGGGGCGATTCCTTTACCAGAGGAGCATTCACGAGTTCGGCTTTCACCGGGGTGAGCTTCATCTTTTTGAATTTGTTATAGTCTTTTCCACTGCGAACTCCACACCAGTCGGTCGCATAAGCCATCGCTTCGTTGGTAAGGTTGATTACGAACTCACCACTTTCCTTCAGAAGCTTGTACGAATGGCGTTCGGGGCGCACCGAGATATAGCACATCGGCGGATTGGTACATAGGGTACCCATCCAGCTGATGGTAATCAGGTTGTAATTCTCCGGATCGGTGCCACAGGATACCAGTGCCGCCGGCAAAGGGTAAATCATGGTTCCCGGTTTCCAGGAGATATGGGATGCGGATTCGGGCATGTTATTTCTTTTTCAGTTTAATTTCTTCGCGCAGGAATTCCCGCTCGCAGTACCTGCATTTCAGCTTGACATGTCCGTTGTCTTTAAGCACATAGAAATTGGTAGGTACCGGCTGATGGTTGGTAATGCAGACAGGATTGGCGCAATACACCAGGTCGTGAACCTCGTCGGCGGGAACCAGTGGTCGCTTCTCAATTACCTTGTATTCTCCTATAATATTAATGGTAGCATTCGGGGCAACAAGGGCTATCTTTCCGGTTTCGTCTTCGGAAAGAATGCGATCGGCAATTTTTATGATACCCTTGGTACCGATATGTTTACTTTCGAGGTTATTACCTATGGTAATGGGATAGTTCGTATTCTTCAACTGCAAAATCGACACCACCTGGAAAAGTTTGTCGGCAGGGATATGGTCGATCACCGTTCCGTTGCGCAGGGCTGCTACTTTAAGTTCTTTTTCCATACCTTAATCTATTAATTCTAACACTTTCGACACGATGGCCTGACGAACATAGAGTCCGTTTTGCGCCTGCTGGAAGTAATATGCCTTTTCGTTTTTATCAACATCCATACTTATCTCGTTCACCCGTGGTAGCGGATGGAGGCTCTTTAGGTTGGGTTTCGAACCGGAGAGCATATCGTTGCCTAAGGTATATACATTCTTCACCCGTTCGTATTCAATCTGATCGAGGAAGCGTTCTTTCTGAACACGCGTCATATACAGGATATCGGCATCGTTGAAGTTGTCGTTCAACTCCGAAGCTTCGGTAAAGGGTATTCCGTTACGGCGACAGAAAACCCGGTATTCGTCGGGCAAGCGCAGTTCGTCGGGAGCAATAAACTTAAAGCTGGGATTGAAATGCGACATGGCCTGAATCAGTGAATGAACGGTGCGACCGTATTTCAGATCACCAACCAGGCAAATGGTAAGGTTCTCGAGTGTACCCTGTGTTTTAAGAATGGAATACAAATCGAGGAGGGTTTGCGAAGGATGTTGATTGGCACCGTCGCCTGCATTAATGATGGGTACCGGCGAGACTTCGGCAGCATAGCGGGCAGCACCTTCGAGAGGATGCCGCATCACAATGGCATCGGCATAACAGCTGACCATATGAATCGTATCGTTGAGGGTTTCTCCCTTCGAGGAACTGGAGGTCGCCGCATCGGAAAAACCGATTATAGAACCCCCTAAACGTACTACTGCCGTTTCAAAGCTCAGGCGGGTACGGGTGGAAGGTTCAAAAAATAAGGTGGCGATAACTTTACCGTCGAGTGTCTTACGGTTGGGATTGACTTCAAAATCGCGGGCCGATTCGAGTATGGACAAAATTTCCTGTTTGCTGTAATCAGTTATTGAAACAAGGCTCTTGTGCATCGGTTGTTACATATTTAAATTTCACCGGCCACAAAGGTATTCATTTTTCAGGAAACTACCGTCACTCCTTCCAATTTTTCAAGCTGGTTTGTCAGAATTTCTGAAGCTACGCGTCCGACCAGTACCTGCAGGATGCATTC
>JAQUYE010000134.1 GCA_028691965.1 Paludibacter sp.
CGGCAATTTCCGACCAATCAGTAACACCTCCCGATTGTGCCGGTGAAAGGTGTCGGCGATCTTCAGCACCCGCTGATCGGTAGTAAGATCGCTGGTAACTACAATAAGAATACGCTGTTTATGCTCAGTTTTTTTTGCCATGAATGTATTCCAACAGGTCTTTGTAAAGTTGACGGTGAAACAGGCTGGCATTTTTCTCAACAGTATTATTATGCCATAACAAGCTGATCTCTCCGTTAAATCGTTTTACCGTTTCGATCAAACTGATACAATACTGGTAGGCATCGTGGGCATTCATAAACATATACCGTTTTTCACTCAGGGTAACGTCCATGATGGTAAGCGAATGAAGTACCAGATTGGTTAATTCGCGGGTAGTTGGGTTAATCCATCGTACAGCCTTACAGGTCCCGAGACGAAAACCGGCAATATCGGCATAGCCAAGGCTGAAATCATCAGTAATTCCTGCTTCAATCAGATGAGTCATATCCGCCGGCTCCCGGTTGTTCAGAAAATGGTTCCTGTTGTATCGTATAGCTGTACCCGTAAAGTCTTCGAGTGCTTTTTTCTCTTTGCTAACCAGTTCGGGATGGATGCCCGCTTCGTAACTTGTATGCAAGCCAATGGAAACCTTTTTCCGCTTTGTGTATTTCAGGAGAAGCTTATAATCGGGATGTGCCAGGTTGGAAGCCGGCTTATCTTCTCTTTTCCTTCCACCCCCCGAACGAATAAAGGTAATGATCTCACACTTCTCTGTTCCAAGATGCTGTTGAAGTTCTGTATCGAGTTTATACAAATAGGGAAAAGTGTACCACGGATCGAAGATGACACCTCCGAAATAACTTTTGAGTGCCATTTTACGCTCTTTCTTTCTTTTTAATCCGCGGAGTAAGCCCCCAAGCATACCCCGTGTGCGGCGGTAATGGGCCAGTTGATCAACATCGTGCGTCAGGTATACCTTACTGATTTCGGCTGGAGGTTCATTGACAGTGAGGTTTTGTTCTTTCATGGCCGAACGAAGCAATACCCCCCATTCTTCAACGATAGGACGATCAATAAATCCCGCCTTATAGGGGAGCGACTCCTTGCCGGGGAACCGACCATGCGCATCCCTTAGTTGTGGACGAATCATTTCTTCGTAGCGTGTGATCATGAAAAAGCTGCCTGCCACTATATCAGCATGAATCACCAGGGTGTCGCCAATCATCTCAGTCTTATTTTCCCCGTAAAGGATGGGAACATCTTCCCAGAGGAGGAGCGGCAGGGAGGGGAGAGTTTCAGCTTTTCCGTAACGATCGTCGTTAAAAAATCCGGATGCTTTAATAACGATACGGAAATCCTTATACCGGTCGGGATCATTTGTGTATCCGATAGCGCTGATGCCGGCACCGCTCTCATCGCCGGTTAATAGTTGTAGTATATACTGTAAAATTGCTTCCATACTTTATCAGTGATGTTCAAGTTCTTTTTTAAGGAATTGGCCGGTTATACTGGTGGTAGTTGCAGCTATCTCCTGTGGAGTTCCGGTGCAAAGCACATAGCCACCTTCCCGTCCGCCTTCAGGACCAATATCTATAACATAATCGCATGATTTAATAACATCCATATTATGTTCGATGATGATGATGGTGTTGCCGCGGTCGGTGAGTTTGTTAAGTACCCCCAGCAGGATGCGTATATCTTCAAAGTGCAGACCGGTAGTTGGCTCATCCAGTAAGTACAGGGTCTTCCCGGTGTCTTTTTTGGAAAGCTCAGTTGCTAATTTAATACGTTGACTTTCGCCTCCCGATAAGGTTGTGCTCGATTGACCCAGTTTTATGTACCCTAATCCTACTTCCTGAATGGTTTTTATTTTATTCAGGATCCTTGGCTGGTTTTCAAAAAACTCTACCGCCTGATTGATCGTCATATCCAGCACGTCGGCAATCGATTTTCCTTTGAAGCGTACTTCCAGCGTTTCTTTGTTGTAACGTTTCCCGTTGCAACTCTCACAAAGCACATACACATCGGGCAGGAAATTCATTTCAATGGTTTTGTGCCCATTGCCACTACACACTTCACACCTTCCCCCGGCCGTATTGAACGAGAATCGTCCCGGCTTGTAAGCACGAATTTTAGCTTCCGGTAAGGATACGAATAAATTGCGGATGTCTGAAAATACGCCCGTGTAGGTTGCCGGGTTTGATCGGGGAGTGCGACCAATAGGAGCCTGGTCGACAACAACTATTTTGTCAATATGCTCAACTCCCTCTATGCTGTCGTGTTCGAGCGGATCTTTCAGTGAATTGTAGAACCGTTGACTTAATGCCGGTTGAAGGGTTTCATTAATCAGGGTCGACTTTCCACTACCTGAAACCCCTGTTACGCAAATCATTTTGCCAAGCGGGAAACTTACATCAATGTTCTTTAAATTATTTCCCCGGGCACCTTTAATGGTTAAGAAGTGTTTGTTCCCTTCGCGTGGAGCAGTGTTTTCTTCAATTTGTCGTTCCCCGTTCAGATAAGCTGCGGTTAGCGTTTCCGACTGAAGCATGTCGGCCGGTGAGCCAGAAAATACCACCTCTCCGCCGTGTCGACCTGCCATGGGGCCCATGTCAATTACATAATCCGCTTTCAGCATCATGTCCTTGTCGTGTTCCACAACGATAACTGAATTGCCCGTATCCCTGAGTTGCTGAAGAGAATTAATGAGGCGTTCGTTATCACGTTGATGCAGACCGATACTCGGTTCGTCGAGAATATAGAGCACATTGACCAGTTGAGTGCCAATTTGAGTTGCAAGCCGGATTCGCTGACTTTCTCCTCCTGATAGTGAGATGGAGCTGCGGTTCAGCGAGAGGTAATTTAATCCAACATCGAGCAGGAATTGAAGCTGTGTCTGTATTTCTTTCAGAATTTCAGTGGCAATCGCTTTTTGCTTGTCCGACAGGTAAGGCTCTACCTTATCCAACCAGTCTTTTAGGTCGTTAATATCCATTGCTGCCAGTTCAGCAATGCTCTTATCATGAATTCTGAAATGCAGCGATTCAATGCGTAGTCGGGAGCCGTGGCAGGAGGGACAGGCAATTTCTTTGGAAAACTGGTTGGCCCACTTTTGTTCAGTTGCCGAAACTGAGTTCTCCTGTTGCATTTCAATGTATTTGATTATACCATCGTAATGAAGGAAATAGTTGGAGTTACCCAGGGATTGATTCTTGATGTTTAGTCGTTCGTCCGTTCCGTTTAAAATTTCATCGATAGCTTCCTCGGGTAATTGGTTGATCGGTGTTTTCAGCGTGCACTCATACTTCTCAAGGATAGCTTCGATTTGCCAGAATATAGTAGTGTTCTTGTATTTACCTAAGGCCACTATACCACCATTGTAAATGCTGGTAGTTTGATCAGGTATAATTTTCTCAATATCAATTTTGTTGATTATTCCTAATCCCTTGCAGGCCGGACATGCCCCTTGCGGAGAATTAAAGGAAAAATGATGCGGTGCAGGTTCGTCGTATGAGATACCTGTCGAAGGACACATCAGCATTTTGCTGAAGTATCTTATTTTTTCGTTTTCGTTGGTAAGTAGCATAACAACCCCGTTGCCCTGTTGCATGGCTTTTTGCATCGATTGCTTCAGCCTGTTCCGATCTTTGGAGGATACCAGCAGCCGATCTACCACTAACTCAATATCATGAATTTTGTACCTGTCGAGTTTCATTCCGTGAGTAATCTCCCTCAGTTCACCGTCGACACGAACATGTAAATACCCTTTTTTACGTACATTTTCGAAGAGTTCGCGGTAGTGACCTTTGCGACCTCTTACCAGGGGAGATAGCAGGTAGGTTTTTTGAGCCTCAAAATCGCTAAGAATCAGATCGACAATCTGATCTTCCGAATACTTAACCATTTTTTCGCCCGACAGGTAGGAGTATGCATCGCCCGCTCTTGCAAACAGAAGACGAAGAAAATCATATATTTCGGTAGTAGTACCTACCGTCGATCGCGGATTCTTATTGGTGGTTTTTTGTTCAATAGAAATCACAGGACTTAACCCTGTAATCTTATCCACATCCGGACGTTCGAGATTGCCCAGGAACGAGCGGGCATAGGACGAGAAGGTTTCAATGTAGCGCCGCTGACCTTCTGCAAAGATGGTGTCAAATGCAAGTGAAGATTTTCCACTTCCGCTTAAACCGGTGATAACAGTCAGCGCATTTCGGGGTATAGTTACATCGATGTTTTTCAGGTTGTGAACCCTTGCTCCGGTTACTTCAATAGCTTCCCGGAATTTCATCGCAGTGTCGTCTTCTTTTCCTTTCAACTTTTTCGATTTTTGAACCTGCAAAGGTAGGTATTTTTTTCTAAAACAGGAAGAGATGATGGAGCTAATCTTCCAACAAAAAGCCAATTTAAATCCCTGATTGTTGGAAGATTCGTAAAAAAAGTTTATCTTTGCACCGCTTTTCTGAATAAGAGAGTGTGATGGGAAATTAAGCGACTAATCACTTAATAATAAAACGCTTAAATTTTGAGTAACACAAAAAAACAATTAAATGAAAGTTTACGAATTAAAAGGAACAGTTAGAAAGGAGCTTGGTAAAAAAGCTACTAAAGCAGATCGCGTAGGAGATAATGTGCCTTGCGTATTGTACGGAGGCTCAGAAAATGTACATTTTACTTCAACAGCATCTGATCTGCGTAAATTGATTTACTCACCGGATGTATTTGTTGTAGATCTTACTGTCGACGGAAAGAAATGCAAGGCGATTATGAAATCACTTCAGTTTCACCCGGTATCCGACAAGGTTTTACACATCGACTTCCTGGAAGTAAGTGAAAACAAACCTGTTGTTGTAGAACTTCCTGTTCAATTGAACGGATTGGCCGAAGGTGTAAAAGCAGGGGGTAAACTTGCATTGGAAATGCGTAAGCTTCGTGTGAAAGGTCTCTACACCAATTTCCCTGAAAAGATTGATATCGACGTAACCAGTCTTGGTTTAGGAAAATCAATCCAGGTAGGAGCGTTGAAGTTTGATAATATGGAACTGTTAAATGCTAAGAATGCTGTTGTTTGCCAGGTGAAACTGACAAGAGCTGCAAGAGGTGCTGCCGCTGCTGCTGCTGCCAAGAAATAAACATTTCAGTTATGAAATACCTGATTGTAGGGCTCGGTAATCCTGGTGCAGAGTACCAGGAT
>JAQUYE010000135.1 GCA_028691965.1 Paludibacter sp.
CTATCCCCTGCAAGGATTGCCAGGCCTGTGTAATCCCGGTAGCACTATCGTTTGAACACACAATATTGCGCAGACTATCATACAATCCCACTTTATCGTACAGATAGTCAAAGCCCCCCTTAAACAGATAATTACTGTATTCGGCAGGATTATAAACCTCAGCAATAAAAATAAGCTCCGGATAGTGCTGCTTAACAGCTGCAATGGCCCATTCCCAGAATTCAACAGGAACCATTTCAGCCATATCGCACCGGAAGCCATCCACTTTCTTTGAAGCCCAGAACAGAAGAATCTCCTTCATTTTAAGCCAGGTAGAAGGAACAGGATGAAAATGAGTACTTCTCCCGTTCAGATAGTCCACTCCATAATTTAATTTAACTGTCTCGTACCAATCATTCAAGCCTGGTGAGGGCGTAAACTGATCGTTACCGGTAGCCTTAGCCGGAAACTCAGTATATGAACCTGCATCAAACTGAGGCGTGAACGTCTGCCCCGGCAGGTAATAAAAGTTATTGGAAGTGGAAAAAGCCTTATCGGTTTGATCATCCGATCCAAGGTCACTAACTCCCTCCGGCTTCGCATCCGATCGGTATTCACGTGCAACATGATTAGGTACAAAATCAATTATTACCTTCAGTCCTTCGCGGTGAGTTCTGCTGACAAGATTCTCAAACTCCTTCATCCTGTCGGGAACAGAAACTGCCAAATCAGGGTCTACATCGTAATAATCTTTAATTGCATAGGCTGAACCCGCCTTCCCTTTCACCACTCCGGGGTGATCAGGACGAATGCCATATCCACTATAATCAGTCTGTGTAGCATGCTCTATTACTCCTGTGTACCAAACATGGGTAATACCAAGTTGTTTAATTTCACGCAAGGCTTTTCCGGAGAAATTCTTAAACTTACCACAACCGTTTTCTGTGATCGAACCGGCATGAACAGGAAGGTTCACGGTATTTCCGAATAAGCGGGGCAGCACCTGATAAATCGTGAATTTAGGCATATACGTTGGAGTGAATAATTGAATTTTTACGCAAAAATAAACAAAATCGACGTTGAACCGTTATTTAATCAGTACAAATAAAAAAATAAAACGAATAAATAATGGCAACAGTAACATTTAAAGGTTCACCAGTAAAGGTGAGTGGTGAATTACCTGCAGTAGGAACAAAAGCTCCCGATTTCAAATTAGTTGGAAGTGGTTTGAACGAAATCAGTCTGTCTGATTACAAAGGCAAACGTGTAGTTCTTAATATTTTCCCCAGTCTGGATACCGGTGTTTGTGCAACCTCAGTACGCAAGTTCAACGAATGGACTTCCAGTCAGGATAATACAGTAGTAATTTGTGTGTCAAAAGATCTTCCGTTTGCTCACGGTCGTTTCTGTGGTGCTGAAGGGCTTGACAAGGTTGTTACCGGATCAGACTTCCGCTACCATACCTTCGCTACTGATTACGGAGTACTTATGCAGGATGGACCATTGGCAGGCCTTATGGCACGTTCAGTTGTTGCTATCGACGAAAATGGGATTGTAACATATAATCAGTTGGTTCCTGAAATAGTTGAAGAACCAACCTATGATGTAAAATTCTAACAAGCATGCTTCCGATGTGAATCGGTTCATTTTCTAATGTGTGAAGTGGCAGAGGCGTTGATCAACGTCTCTGCTTTTTTTAGTGTCGACCCCGAAGTAAGTTTATATCACCTTTCAGGTTGTACACAATACCATCACTACCCTTTGCACGAATGACATAGAAATAAGGCCCTTCCTTAACGGCTTTTCCCTTGTAAGTGCCATCCCATCCTTTTTGTATATCCGTCCATTCAAACAGCTTATTACCCCATCGGTTAAAAATGACTCCCTGAAACTCAATGATCGATTTGTACGACACCCTGAACTCATCGTTTATTTCATCTCCGTTGGGAGTAAATGCATTTGGTGCCGATATGGCCGATTCCGAAATGGTAACTACCAGCGAATCGGTAAAAGAACAGGTTTCATTTTCAGCTCTTACCTTTACTACAAAAGTGCCGGCAGTTGAGAACGTATAGCTATGCTCTTCAGCCGTACGCGACAAAATCTGCGTTTCACCATTGTAAATGCCCCAGTTATAATAGTTGGCAACAGGCTCGTTGCCGTTGGCTTTAAACCGTATTTCGAGTGGAGCTGATCCCGTCAAGGTAGTTATAGATTCAGGCCGGTCAGATTCGTGCTTTTCGGTTCTGACTGTGGCCTCTGTTGTTATTTTACTCACAACCCGCCTGGCCGGACACAAAGAGCTACTCGTTGAGAACGGATCCATTCCCAGATCGGAAGTAAACTGATCACCTGTCAGTTTAAAATAGGTATCTTTCAAAGGGGTGTCTGTAACTGTAAACTGACTATTTTCAACTTTTATCTTTTTACTGATTGACACATCAGCCCAGCCATCCTGCCATTCCAGTGATTCATACTCCAACATCCATTCACGTTCTATCGGATACACAAGTGCAGGAGTAGCATACCGCATTTCAGGCAACACCCCACCAAGGCGCACCACCAGCTGTTCACAAGAGGCAGCATCTTCAGGAAAGAGCTGAATAGCTTCCGGTTGATACCTGAGGTAGTCAATTACAAAAACAGTCAATGTCTTAGCGTAAGCCTGACCGTCGACTGTTCCTGTTAATTTCACCAGATAACCACAGTGATCTTCAGGTGATAGTGATGCCTGATTACTTAGAAACACCGGCTCTGAATGCCATTCAGGTACTGAAGAAGCATCAAAATACTCATACCATTCGACTGCCAATGTAGTACCCCCTAAATCAACTGTCAGTTCGGTCGACCCGGTTATTCCTTTTAAAATAACGAGGTTGTCAATTTTATTCTCATACTGTGGATATACTTTCCCCTGTCCGGTTGCAATTGCTATTTTCTGTGCACCGGCTTCCTGCCATGGCACCATCAACAAATGCACGAATAAACCTGATAGTATGATTTTTAAAGTATTCAATCGCATGCTTCCTAATTTTACAATCACAAAAGTACTTCTTATAACAAAAAAACAGTCAATTTATTACTGCTTTTTCCTTAAAGAAGTATTTTTTTGTACATTTGCATAGTTAATCCAACCATCACAACTGAAAGTAATGATACGAAAAAGATATCTTCCACCTTCTCTGGTTTCACTGATGATTGTTTACAGTCTGCTATTTACTTTTATTCTTCCTTACCAGGCATTAAATGCACAGAAACCGGAATATCCTGTTACCACCATCGATGGTAAAAAGTATTACGAATATACTGTTCAACCAAGGGAAGGATTCTTCCGGTTGAGGGTAAATTTCGACATCAGTCAGGAGGACGTTATAAAATACAACCCACAGGCAAAAGACGGACTACAGGCAGGGATGAAAATATTGATCCCTGTAAAGGGCGAAGAACCTGACACTGCCGGTCAATTCATAGAACATGTAGTTGAGAAAAAACAAACCATGTTCAGAATCCGAAAAATGTACGCTGTATCTGAAGATGAAATTCTGGAATATAACCCTCAGATTCGCGGACGATCGCTACGTGTGGGAGATGTATTAAGGATACCCGTTAAAACAGATTCTAATTTGCAGGAGAAAGAAAAAAAGGAGTCAACAACTGCTGTAAAAGCAACAAACGAAAAAGCAAAAAAACAGGCTGAGGAATCCAATTCAGTTAAGTTTTCAAATATACTTCGTGCACGTAAACAACATTTTAAGATAGCCTTTTTACTGCCTTTCAACCTCGAACAAAAACACGAAAGCAGTGACAGCCGGTTTGTTGAATTTTACGCAGGTTCTTTACTTGCCATACAGCAAGCCAAGCAAAGTGGGAAGCATATTGAGGTATTTACCTTCGATACCCAAAAATCCGATTTACACCTGATGGAAGTATTGCGAGACAGTATTCTCACTGAGGTAGACCTGATAGTAGGTCCGGCCTATGCCGATCAGGTAGCAATGGTATGTGATTTTGCAAGAATACATAAAGTCAAAACCATTATTCCTTTCACATCAAAGATTCACGACCTGGAGTCGAACGAGTATATATTTCAGTTTAATCCGGGACCCGATACCGAGCTACAGAAGCTAACAGAGATTCTGAGCACTGAAACCCAAACTACAAATCTTGTATTTGTTGAAAATCCCTATGCATCCGTTAGCGACGACAGTAATCAACTGGTGGCACAATTAAAACTATTACTTAGAAATAAGGGTACCGATTTTCAAAGTCTGATCATCGACCCGCAAAACACCAGCTCACTCCGTAATGCAATCCAGCCATCGAAAGAAAACCTGTTTATCTTCAATACCAGCCGGATCAATACTATTTCGTCGCAATTACGACAGCTTAAAAGTTTAGCCGACAGCTTTGCGGTAAAGATATATGAGCCCTATGCGTGGAGATCATCCAAAACTGAAAAGCCATCCTCCTTTTACCTATCCATTTTCAGGAATGAGTATCCGGATACTGCTTACGAAGAATACATGCAATTATTTGGCGAAGTTTTCAATTGGCTGCCGGTCACTGATCAACCTCGCTATGATTTGTTAGGGTATGATTTAATGAACTATTATTTCGGGTCGGCCAATCTACCCCGCGAAGCACGTAACATCAACTATCCCCCTCACGATGGCATTCAGTCGACTATACTTTTCGAGAAGGCATCGCCACGGGGAGGCTACATAAACAAACAACTTAATCACTACGAATAAATGAGGCGCTCAATTGTGCTGGTTCTTCTGATTGGATTCCTTACAAGCACCGGTATGAGTGCTCAAACCAACGATTTTACTGCTGAAACATTTCTTGGAGTAAACGGAGGGTCAACACTTTCGATGGTTAATTTTTTACCGGCTGTGAATCAAAGCTTTCTGATGGGATACCACGGAGGGATCGTTTTCAGGCACAACACTCAAAACCATATGGGTTTACAAGCTGAGCTTAATTATATGCAGCGTGGGTGGAACGAAACCGATGGTATTCACGAATCACTAATTATGTGGAACTCCCATTTATGAGCCATTTTTATTTTGGGAAGAAGTTACAGTTC
>JAQUYE010000136.1 GCA_028691965.1 Paludibacter sp.
CATGGTAGGCGAACGTACTGCCCGCTACCTGTGGATGGGGACTTTTCACTCCATATTCTCCCGGATACTGAGGGCCGAAGCCGAACGAATCGGCTTCACATCGCATTTTACGATTTACGATTCATCCGACTCCAACTCGCTTATAAAATCAATTATTAAGGACCTGAAGCTGGATGATAAGCAATACCGCCCGGGAATGGTGCACAGCCGGATTTCAGCTGCCAAGAATAACCTGATTACTCCTGCTGCATACGCTTCGTCGATCGACATGATTAAGGCAGATAACGGGGCACGGGTGCCACGGCTTCACGAAATTTATTCGCTTTATTCCGAACGGTGCCGTCAGGCCGACGCGATGGATTTTGATGATTTGCTGATGCAGACCAATATCCTGTTTCGCGATCATCCGGAGGTGCTCCGTAAGTACTGCGATTTGTTTAGCTATATCCTGGTGGATGAGTATCAGGATACGAACTATGCACAGTACCTGATCATCAAACGCCTGTCGGAACACCACCAGCGGATATGTGTGGTTGGTGATGATGCACAAAGTATTTATTCGTTCCGGGGTGCCAACATCGACAATATCCTTCAGTTTAAAAACAATTACAGCACAGCACAGGTGTTCAAGCTGGAACAGAATTACCGTTCCACTCAAACCATCGTAAATGCTGCAAATAGTCTGATCGACAAAAATGCTAACCAGATTCGTAAAAAGGTGTTTTCAGCAAAGGATACGGGTCAAAAGATAAAGGTGCTTCAGGTATATTCGGATATTGAGGAAGGTCAGGTCGTGGCCAATCACATTGCCGACTTTTACCACAACAACGAATATCGCTATCAGGACATTGCCATCCTCTACCGTACCAATGCGCAATCGCGGGTAATGGAAGAGCAGCTTCGCAAGAACTACATTCCCTACCGTATTTACGGTGGCTTGTCGTTCTATCAGCGAAAAGAGATTAAGGATATTATTGCGTACGGCCGGCTCATTATTAATGCTAATGATGAGGAAGCACTCAAGCGCATCATCAATTACCCTACCCGTGGGATAGGGGATACTACACTCAACAAAATTCTGGAAGGGGCTTCGCTGCATGGTGTTCCCGCCTGGGAAGTGCTCAACAATCCTTTGCAGTTCAACCTTGCTGTCAACGCCGGTACCGCTAAGAAACTGGCTGCCTTTGCCGATATGATCCGGGTATTCAGAGAGCAGATGGAAGTGCTGAATGCTTATCAGCTTACGGAGCTGGTAATTAAAAGCACAGGGATGATTACCGATACCTATACGGATCGCTCGCCCGAGAATATGAGTCGCCAGGAGAACATTCAGGAACTACTAAGTGCCATCCATGAATTCTGCGATCAGCGTATTGCCGATGATGAGTCGGCTCAGCTGGCCGATTTCCTGTCGGAAGTATCGCTGCTCACCGATCAGGATACCGACAAGGAAGCGGATACCGACAAGGTAACCCTGATGACGGTACATGCCGCTAAAGGTCTCGAATTTAAAGTAGTATTTATTGTGGGGATGGAAGAGGAGTTGTTTCCTTCGCTGTTTTCGATGGAGTCGGCCCGCGAACTGGAAGAAGAGCGGCGTTTGTTCTATGTTGCCATTACCCGTGCCGAAGAGCGCTGCTTTATCAGTTATGCTAAATCGCGTTTTAAAAACGGGAAAGTTAACTTTGCCAACCCCAGTCGATTCATAAAAGATATTGATCCTGCTTACCTCGATCAGCCTGCCGAGTCGCCTTTCGGTGCCCGTAAGACTGTGTTCGATGATGATTTTGAGCCTGATTTCGGATTTGCATCGTCCTACAGGAAACCGGCCGCACGTTCAGCAGCCCCTAAGTCGACCGAACCCACCTGGAACGAAAAACCGCTGGATTCCAAAAAGCTGACTAAAATATCGCGTCAGGAAACTACGCAGGCTCCTTCGCAATCGTCGGTGCCCATCGGTGCCAGGGTTCGTCATCAACTCTTTGGCGAAGGAAAGGTGCTGGCGGTAAGTATGGCCGGTGCCAACGAGAAGGCTGAAATTGATTTTGGTGCGAAAGGGATAAAAACCTTATTGCTCAAGTTCGCAAAACTTGAAATGCTCGATTAAGCATTCTCCCCGCTGGTCTGTTTCAGAATATCCCGGATAACCAGCGAAGCCAGCGTCATTCCGAACATAGCCGGCATATAGCTGGTCGTTCCATTGATTCGCTTGTGTTCGCTGTAGGGATTAGTACCTTCTTCATCCGTATCGGCAGCTGCCCCTTGTTCGGCAATACCCCGGTTTTTAAACTGTTCTTCACTGAATACGCACTGAAACTTCCGATCGACGCCGCCCTTCAAGCGGATGCGACGGCGTACAGCTGCAGCAAGCGGACAACCCCTCACCTGATTAAATTCGGCAACGCGTATCTTCAGCGGATCGGTCTTGAGTGCAGCACCCATCGATGCAAACAGCGTGGCCTTCGTCCTGCAGGTCTGCTGTAATAAATGCACCTTATGTTCCAGCGAGTCGATAGCATCAATAACATACTCGTACCTGTCGAGTTCGAAGAAAGCATGCGTTTCCTCCGAGTAGATTTTTTGTATGGCTTTAATCTCTGCAGCCGGATTGATAGCCTGCAGTCGTTCGAGCATTACTTCCACTTTTGGTCGGCCAACGGTAGTGGTGGTAGCCGGTAATTGCCTGTTGATATTCGACCCGGCCACTATGTCGGCATCCACGATGGTGAGTTGTGTAATACCCGATCGCACCAGCATTTCGGCACACCAGCTGCCTACACCTCCCAGTCCGAATATAATCACTTTCTTACTTGCTGCCTGTGGCAGAAAGGAGTCGCCAAACAGCAATCCGGTACGTTGAAAAAGATCCATGTAATAGAATGTAAATTAGCCGTTCTGGCTTACCAGCTCCAGCGAGCGTTTGTTAGTAATAGTGATCTGTCGGCCCTGCATACGGATAATTCCGTCTTTCTCGAATTCGGAGAGCATGCGGCTTACGCTTTCGCGGCTCGTATCAATTAAATTGCCTACTTCCGATTGGGAGAGGGGAATGGTGAAGGTATCCGACTCGAAGATGGTAGCCGACATATCGAGCAGCACTTCTGCCAGATTTCCACGGGTTTGCTTTTGGATGCGGTTGGCACACCTGCAGAATGAGTCGATCTCGTACCGGCACAGCGACCTGATAATCTCAAAAGCAAATTCATCATTGGTTTTCAGCAAGTCCTTAAAGGTGGTCATGTCTATAAAACAGACTTCCGTATCTTCGAGTGCCGTAATTGAATACTGGTTTATTTTATCACCTACGGTGGTTGGAAGTCCGAGGTAGGTAGGTGGCTTAGCCAGCTTCACGATCTGCTCGCTGTACGGTCCGGTGATGTGAATCTTTACCAGTCCCTTACGCAGAAATATAACATTGGTCGAATAGGTTCCCTGCTTGATGATCGAGTCACCTTTCTTGAAACTCACCACTATGTGATTGTCGGATAGTTGGTGCAGATCGCATGCGGCTAACTTTAAGGCAGCATCCGATATGTAGGGACAAAGCTGGCAGTCTGTTTTCATGGGGTTAATTTTTTATGCAAATATATACATTGTGAGCTAAATCACAAGTGCATTGCCGGAAATTAACGTTTTAGTTGTCATGTAAGTCATACTTCAGCTTTTCTTTTTATCCTGATAAAATTCAGTATATTTGTGGCTTTGAAAAACCACAAAGCATATGAAACTACCACTGCTACTTACCTCACTACTCCTCGTTGGTTCATTCACCATGGCGCAGGAGCGTATCGTAAGGGATCTCGAATCCTGGAAATTTACCCGTACCGACGATCCTGAATCGGCTTTACCTTCGTTCGATGATACTCAATGGAGCGCGGTCACTGTGCCGCACGACTGGGCTATCTATGGTCCGTTCGACAAGGACATCGACAAGCAGGTGGTGAAGATTGTTCAAAACAACGAACAAAATGCTACCGAAAAGACCGGTCGTACCGGAGCCTTACCCTTTGTGGGGGTGGGATGGTACCGTACGATTCCTGATATCAGCGGGTTTACGACCGACAAGCAGGCCTTGCTAACCTTCGACGGAGCCATGAGCAATGCCGTGGTTTATATTAATGGCGAACGGGTAGGTAACCGTCCCTATGGATACAGCTACTTTTATTTCGATGTATCCAGGTATTTACTGCCCGATTGTGAAAATGTGGTGGCAGTTCGATTGGAGAACCAGCCTTTTTCGTCGCGCTGGTATCCCGGTGCAGGTTTGTACCGTAAGGTCCAGCTAATTATTAAGGATAAGGTAAGCTTTCAGCACTGGGGACAAACCCTTACAACGCCCTATGTAAGTGCCACACAGGCAAAGGTGGTTGTGCGTTCGCGGGTACAGGGCGAGGGTTTGACTGTTGAAACGATACTCCGCGACCCGCAAGGCAATGTGGTTGCCGAGGGGAAATCGGATGTCCGGTTCGGCGATGAAATGGAGCAGCAACTGGAGGTACGCAATCCCCGTCTCTGGAGTCCGGAGTCGCCACAACTTTACACCGCCGAAATGCGCTTGTACCAACAGTCGGTGTTAAAAGACAGGGAGACGATTCGCTTCGGGATTCGTGATATAACGTACACTGCCGAAAAGGGATTTGAGCTTAACGGTCAGTCAACCAAGTTCAAGGGAGTGTGTCTGCACCACGACCTCGGACCAATCGGTACGGCGATTAATACTGCTGCCTTGCGCCGGCAGCTGACAATACTGAAAGACCTTGGATGCAATGCCATTCGTTCGGCACACAATATGCCTTCGCCCGAACAGATGGAGTTGTGCGACGAGCTGGGTTTCCTGGTGATAGCCGAGAGTTTCGACGAGTGGAAACGCCCGAAGGTAAAGAACGGCTATAACCTGTATTTCGACGAATGGGCTCAGCAGGATGTCGAGAACCTTGTCCGCGCCACCCGCAACCATCCAAGCATCGTAATGTGGAGCTCGGGTAATGAAGTCCCCGACCAGTGGGGAGCCGAAGGAGTAAAACGTGCCCGGTGGCTGCAGAATATC
>JAQUYE010000040.1 GCA_028691965.1 Paludibacter sp.
TCGAGCGACGACGAACTGAACCGCATCTGGGATATCGGCGAATACACCATGCGCCTCACCACCCGCGAATTCTTTATCGATGGCATCAAGCGCGACCGCTGGGTATGGAGTGGCGATGCCATCCAGAGTTACCTCATGAACTATTACCTCTACTTCGACAGCGAAACAGTGCGCAGCACCATCTGGCTGTTACGCGGTAAAGACCCGGTGACCAGTCACACCAACACCATCATGGACTACACCTTCTACTGGTTCCTGTCCATCTACGACTACTACCTCTATACCGGCGACGATAACTTTATCCGCCAGATTTATCCCCGCATGCAAAGCATGATGGACTATGTGCTGGGACGCACCAATGCCAACGGGATGGTCGAAGGGATGACCGGCGACTGGGTATTTGTCGACTGGGCCGATGGCTATCTCGACAAAAAAGGAGAGCTCTCGTACGAGCAGGTACTCTTTGCCAAGAGTCTGGAAACCATGGCTCAATGTGCAGCGGTAAGCGGCGACACCGATAACGGCAAGCGCTACGATAAGCTGGCGAAAGCCCTTATCAGCAAACTCGAACCCGCCTTCTGGAACGACAAGAGCCGCGCCCTTGTCCACAACCGTATCGACGGCACTCAGCAGTCGGCCGTAACCCGCTACTCCAACATGTTTGCCGTGTTCTTCAACTCCCTCTCACCCGAAAAGAAAGAACAAATAAAACATTCGGTATTGCTCAACGACAGCATCCTTAAGATCACCACCCCCTACATGCGCTTCTACGAACTCGAAGCTCTCTGCGCCATGGGCGAACACAGCCGGGTGATGAAAGAGATGAAAGACTACTGGGGAGGAATGCTTAACCAGGGTGCCACCTCCTTCTGGGAAAAATACAATCCCGATGATGAAGGTCGCGAACACCTCGCCATGTACGGTCGCCCCTACGGCAAAAGCCTTTGCCATGCCTGGGGTGCCAGTCCCATCTACCTCCTCGGCAAGTACTACATCGGCATTCAGCCGCTAAAAGCAGGTTACAGCGAATACAGCGTGCAGCCGCACCTGGGCGGACTGAAATGGATGGAGGGAAGCGTACCTACCCCCGACGGAGATATCCGTCTGCGCATGGACGAACGCACCATCAGCATCGAAGGAGGTAAAGGCACCGGATGGCTTACATTCGAAAGCCGCACCAAACCAAAAGCAAGTCGCGGCACCCCCGAGAAAACCGGTGACCGTAGCTATAAGCTGCGCATCGACGGCGACCAGCCTGTGACCGTACGTTACCGCTCCCTATGAGTACAAGAGCTTCTTTTTTCCGTCATTGCAGAAACAAATCAAAGGAAAAAAGAAGCTCTTATACAATGAACCTACGCAACATCCTCTCCGTAATTCTACTGACACTTACCACCCTTGTAATGGGTGAACGTGCTAACGTACTTACCCAAAAGGGAGCATCCGAAAAAGAAAAGTATGCTGCCGAAATTCTTTCGAAGCAACTGGCTACTTCCGGCTACTCGGTACGCACCGGCACCATGGGCAATTCTGCTCCCTCCGGACGAAGCATCGTACTGGTCGAACAGTCCGATAAAAACAGTGCCCGCATACTCAAACGCCTGAAGATGGAAGTGCCTGCCGACCTTAAAAAGGAAGGCTTTCATATTAGCACAAAAGGTAAACTCACCCTCATCTACGGAGCCGATGGCAATGGTGTTATCTACGGAAGCCGCGAGATCATCGACCGACTGAATGATGCTGCTCAGGAAGACTTCCCCGCTTCCTTTACCGATGCCCCCGAAATGGTGCTGCGCGGAACAGCTATCGGTATACAGAAACCTTACTACCTCCCCGGCAGAACGGTGTACGAATACCCCTATACCCCCGAAACCTTCCCCTGGCTGTACGATAAAAAAGAATGGATCGACTACCTCGATATGCTGGTAGCCAACCGTATGAACTCGGTGTACCTGTGGAACGGTCATCCTTTTGCATCGCTCGTACGACTCAACGACTATCCCTTCGCCGTTGAAGTCGACGATGCCACCTTTAAAATGAACGAGGAGCTGTTCACCTTCCTTACCCACGAAGCCGGAAAACGCGGTATCTTCGTCATCCAGATGTTCTACAACATCCTTGTTTCCAAACCCTTTGCCGAGCATTACGGCATTCCTACCCAGGAACGCCATGTTAAGATTACTCCACTCTTAAAAGACTATACCCGCAAGAGCATTGCCGAATTTATCCGCAAATACCCGAACGTAGGCTTGCTGGTATGCCTCGGCGAAGCCATGAGTACCTACGAAGATGATATCATGTGGTTTACCGAAACCATTATCCCGGGAGTGAAGGACGGACTGAAATCGCTGGGTCGCACCGACGAACCACCCATCCTGCTGCGTGCCCACGATACCGATGCACCGGCTGTGATGAACGCCGCACTGCCCATCTACAAAAACCTCTACACCATGCACAAGTACAATGGTGAGAGTCTGACTACCTACGAGCCACGCGGACCGTGGACCAAGATCCACACCGACCTGAGTTCACTGGGAAGTGTTCACATCAGTAATGTGCATATCCTCGCCAACCTCGAGCCATGGCGCTACGGTTCACCCTGGTTTATTCACAAAACCATGCATGCCATGCACGATGTGCACGGTGCCAATGCCCTGCACCTCTATCCGCAGGCTTCCTACTGGGATTATCCCTACACAGCCGATAAGCTGGCCGATGGCAGTCGCCTGAAACAAATCGACCGCGACTGGATCTGGTTCCAGGCCTGGGGGCGCTATGCCTGGAAGGTAGGCCGCGAACGCGAAGATGAAATCAACTATTGGAATCGTCAGTTGGGAACGTTCTATGGTGTCAGCGATGCCGATGCCCGCCGTATTCAGGATGCCTACGACGAAAGCGGGGAGATAGCTCCCAAACTACTGCGTCGCTTCGGGATTACCGAGGGAAACCGTCAGACCCTCCTGCTGGGAATGTTTATGAGTCAGCTCGTAAACCCCTATAAATACAAAATCTACCCCGGCTTCTACGAAAGCTGCGGCCCCGAAGGCGAAAAGCTGATCGAATATGTGGAGAAGAAATGGAAAAACATTCCGCACCTGGGCGAAATGCCGCTCGATATTATCACGCAGACCATGGTCCACGGCGATAAAGCCCTTGCTGCCCTCGAGCAGGTAGGCAAGGTTACCCGCAACCAGGATGAGTTTCTGCGCCTCAAAAACGACATCTACAGCTACCGCGAGTTTGCACACTTCTTTGCCAATAAGGTGAAGGCCGCCGAACTGGTACTCGACTACCAGTGGGGCAAGAACATCGCCAACCTCGATGCTGCCATCCCACTGCTGGAGCAGAGTCTGAAGCACTACGAAAAACTAGTGGAACTTACCCGCGATAGCTATCATTATGCGAACAGTATGCAGACCGCTCAGCGCCGTATTCCCATCGGAGGTAACGACGGTGACAATAAACACTGGGAAGAATTGCTGGTACATTATAAGAAAGAACTCACCAACTTCCGCAACAACCTTGCGCTGCTGAAGAGTCGCGACAACAGCGTTCAGGAGCAAGAGCAGATCGCACCACTCCAACCGGCTGCCGTGAACCTGAGTAATGCCACTACCCTTAAACTCGCTCAGGGGGTATCGCTCTTCAGCGACCTCTCCTCCGAAGTACTGGAACTGGCACCCGAACTGGCCGGACTTAATGCCGTTGCCTACAGTGTGGAGCAGCAAAAGAAAGGTAGCAGTCTGCAGTTTACTACCGATAAGGAAGTAACCTTGCTGGTAGGCTTTTTCCGCGACGACCAGAGTAAGTATGCCAAGGCACCGACCCTCGAGACCGATGCTTCTGCCAACCTCTATGGCCAGTCCGACCCACTCATCACCAACGCCATTCGCTTCGCCGAATTGCCCGCGGTAAACGTACACGGCTATACCTTCAAGGCAGGTCGTCACGAACTCAACCTCCCTCCGGGGATGGTGCTCGTGCTGGGCTTTACCGACAAAGTGCCCGCTGCCCGTAATGCCGGACTGGCAGGTGCGGGAGCAGAAGAAACAATGGACTGGATGTTCTATTAAACAAAAGATTACATGATTAAAGCAGTTTACAAGCTGGTACTGCCGGGGCTGATTCTACTGGGATCGGCCCTGCATGCAGGTACAGCACCCGACAATAAGCCGGGTTCGCCCCGCGTAGTGACGCAGGAAACCATGGCGAAGATATACGAGGAAGTACGCACTCCCTACAAGTACGGAATGGCCGTGGCTCCGGCTACCAACAACACCAAAATCGACTGTCCCACCGTATTCCGCAAAGACGGGAAATGGTATATGACCTACCTCGTGTACGATGGTAAAGGCGGCAAGGACGGTCGCGGCTACGAAACCTGGATGGCCGAGAGCGATAACCTCCTCGACTGGACCACCAAAGGACGCATCCTCTCCTTCCGCGACAACACCTGGGATGCCAGTCAACGCGGCGGCTTCCCTGCCCTTCCCGATATGGAATGGGGTGGAAGCTACGAGCTTAATACTTACAAGAACAAAAACTGGATGACCTATATAGGAGGTGCCAATCCGGGCTACGAAACCGGTCCGCTGAAGATAGGCTTAGCCTGGACATCGGCGAAAGACCTGGTAAAGGCTTCCGAATGGAAAGCCGACGACAAACCCCTTATGTCGCCCGACGACAACGACCACCAGTGGTTCGAAAACATTACCCAGTACAAGAGCACCGTGTACCACGACAAGGATAAGACCCTCGGCGCACCCTTTGTCATGTTCTACAATGCCGGCGGCGTACATCCCGAAACAGGAGTGAAAGCCGAACGCATCGGGATAGCACTTTCGAAAAATATGAAGAAGTGGAAACGTTACCCCGGCAATCCGGTCTTCACCCACGAAGAAGGCATCACCGGCGATGCACATATCCAGAAGATAGGCGATGTGTATGTGATGTTCTACTTCTCGGCTTTCCGCGCCGACCGTCCCTATAAGGCTTTCAATACCTTTGCCTGCAGTTACGACCTTATCAACTGGTACGACTGGCAGGGCGGGGATTTGATCTATCCGTCGAAGGACTACGATAATCTCTTTGCTCACAAAAGCTACCTCATCAAGCACGAGGGTGTCGTCTATCATTTCTACTGCGCTGTCAACAAACACGACCAGCGCGGCATTGCCGTAGCTACCAGCAAACCGGTGGGTCGCTCGCAACTCCACTTCCCTGCTCCCGAACCCGGCAATGCCCGTCGCAGCAGCATCTCCCTGAACGAAGGATGGGAAGTTACCCACAACGACATCACCCGTACGGTGAATGTTCCTCACAACCTCGACGACTACTACGGATACCGTCAGCTTACCCATGGGAACCTGCACGGCACCGCCACCTACCGCAAAAACTTCCGCACACCGGCTTATGGTGCCGACAAGCGCCTGTTTATACGCTTCGAAGGAGTAGGAACCTATGCAACCATCACCCTCAACGGCCATCAACTCGGTCGCCACGCCATAGGACGCACCACCCTCACCCTCGATGTAAGCAACTACCTCCAACCCGAACAGAACAACGAACTTATAGTGGTTGCCGAACATCCCGAGATGATCTCCGACATGCCCTGGGTATGCGGTGGCTGTTCTTCCGAATGGGGTTTCAGCGAAGGTTCACAACCTTTCGGCATCTACCGTCCCGTGGTACTCGACATTACCAACAGCGTACGTGTCGAACCCTTCGGCGTGCATATCTGGCACAACGATGCGATGGACAGCGTATATATCGATACCGAAATACGTAACTACGGCACGGAGGATGTCGACATCGAACTGGTCAACAAACTGAACAACGATATGGGTATCGGATTCTTCCGGCTCGCCCAAAAAGAGCGACTGAAAGCCGGCGAGACCCGCATTATCCGCCAGAGCACGGCCATTAGCAACCCGAAACGCTGGAGCACCGAAAGCCCTTACCTCTACCAGCTGGCCACCATGATCAAGCAGGATAAGGGGCGTACCACCGACGAGATCAACACTCCCTTCGGTTTCCGCACCATCAGCTGGCCGGTAAAACGAAACGACGGCGACGGCCGCTTCTTCCTCAACGGCGAACCGGTATTTATTAATGGTATCTGCGAGTACGAACATCAGTTCGGACAATCACATGCGTTCTCGCACGAGCAGATCAACTCACGCGTAAAACAATTCCAGGCACTGGGCTTCAATGCCTTCCGCGATGCCCACCAGCCTCACCACCTCGACTACCAACAGCATTTCGACGAAAAGGGTATCCTGTTCTGGACCCAGCTGTCGGCACATATCTGGTACGATACTCCCGAGTTCCGCGCCAACTTCAAAGAGATGCTCCGCCGATGGGTGAAAGAACGCCGCAACTCACCCTCAGTGGTGATGTGGGGACTGCAGAACGAGAGTTCGCTGCCCGAAGAGTTCGCCCGCGAATGCAGCGATATCATCCGGTCGATGGACCCGACAGCCCGTACCATGCGGGTAATTACCACCTGTAACGGAGGTAGCGGTACCGACTGGGACGTGGTGCAAAACTGGAGTGGAACCTATGGTGGCAATCTCTATAACTATGCCAGCGAACTGTCACGCCCCGACCAGCTGCTGAACGGCGAATACGGAGCCTGGCGTACCCTTGGCTTCCACCAGGAGCCTCAGCCTTTTGATGCGAACGGCGACTGGACTGAAGGGCGTGCCACACTGCTGCTGGAACAGAAAATCCGCCTTGCCGAATCGGCACGCGATAGTGTTAGCGGTCAGTTCCAGTGGATCTACAGCTCACACGACAATCCCGGACGCAAGCAACCCGACGAAGCCTTCCGACGCATCGATAAGGTGGGTCCGTTTAACTACAAAGGACTGACCAGCCCGTGGGAAGAACCTACCGACACCTGGTATATGTACCGCTCCAACTATGTATCCCCGGCCAACGATCCGATGGTATACCTTGTTTCACACAGCTGGTACGATCGCTTCACTGCACCCCGCAAGGCAACCATCGAGGTGTATAGCAATTGTGACAGCGTGCAACTCTACAACGATGCGCACCTGACCTTCTCAAACCGCATAGCAACCGGCGACCCACAGTCACTCCACCGCGGAGCAACCTACCTGGGCACCCGCGTTAACCGGGGCATTGGCACCCACTTCAGCTGGGAAATGGCCGATATCCGTTACAGCGTTATCCGCGCCGTAGGTTTCCACAAGGGTAAAGCAGTTGCCGAGGACCTGCTCGTATACGATCAGCTTGCCAAAGCCGATGGGTACGAAAAACTCTATGCCGGCTATACACCCCTGCTGAAAGGCGACGATACACTGCACTACCTCTACCGTGTCAACAGTGGCGGCGATGCGTATACCGACGAGTTCGGACAGCTATGGGCGCAGGACGACACTATCTATTCACGGTCGTGGGCCGAACGGTTCGACGGACTAAACCCCTTCCTGGCAAGTCAGCGTATCACCCGCGATCCGATTCGTGGCACGCGCGACTGGCAACTATTCGGTAACTTCCGTTTTGGTCGCCACGAACTCACCTACCACTTCCCCGTACCCGATGGCGACTATACCGTCGAGCTCTACTTCACCGAACCCTGGCACGGAACCGGTGGCAGCGAGAAGACCGATGTGGAAGGATGGCGTATCTTCGATGTGGCCATCAACGGCACTGTAGTGATCAACGACCTGGATATCTGGGCCGAAAGTGGTCACGACGGCGCCCTGAAGAAAACCGTAAAAGCCCGTGTCAGCGGTGGCATGCTTACCATCAGCTTCCCCGAGGTGAAAGCGGGACAGGCACTTATCTCGGCCATCGCCATTGCTACAGAGAAGCAGGTGACTGTGCAGGTTCCTGCACCTACCCTGCCGGCCGACTACTGGGCGAAAGCGCAGAACGATGCCATAGGGAAGCTGCCAACCGATGAACTACCTGAGGATATGCCTACCCGTGCAAGTGTAGTGTACGAAGCTGAAAAAGCAGCACTTACCGGCACCACAGCCCCCGTTACGGTTCGCCGTCGCAATGGCATCGGATGGGTAAAAGGGAAGTCGAAGAAAGCGGAATCGGGATCCATCACCTGGACTATCAACACCGGACTGGCACAGGTATATGCACTGCGCTTCCATTATATGAATACAGGCACCGATCCCATCGAGCTGAATGTGAAGCTCATAGCCCCCAATGGCAACCTGATGCGCGAAAGTGTGCTTACCTTCCCGCCGGCACCCGAGAAATGGAGAATTATGAATACAACCACCGGTACCTTTATTAATGCAGGTACCTACAAGCTCATTCTCTCGGGCGAAGCGATAAACGGACTCTCATTCGATTACCTTGAAGTACAATAACCACCCATGAAAAAATTCCTTTTCCTTGTCGTGCTGCTTGCAGCTTCTTTTAGCCTACAGGCCCAGAGCGGCCGCGTGCTGATTACCGAGTTTATGGCCGTCAACTCCAACTCCATTGTGGATGATGACGGACAGCATTCCGATTGGATTGAAATCTATAATGCTACCAACGAAGCCATCGCACTCGGAGGATGGTCGCTCACCGACAAGGACGACAACCTGCGGACATGGGTATTCCCCGATGTCGTACTTCAACAGGATGCTTACCTGGTGATTTTCGCTTCGGGTAACGACCGGCGCGATCTGGCAGGGCGACTGCATACCAACTTCAAGCTCTCCGGCTCGGGTGAGTTCCTGGCCATCTGCGAGCCCGACTCCTCCGTATCGCATGCCTACGCGCCACTCTATCCCGGACAACGTCAGGATGTGTCGTACGGACTGTACCACCAGCAGGAGGTATTCTTCAGTACGCCTACTCCCGGTGCCGAAAACCAAACCGGCGATCAGCCCTTTACCCCGCAGTTCAGCGTTACCCGCGGCTACTTAGACACACCCTTCACGGTGAGTCTTGGCGTGGCCGGGGGACAAGGAACTATTTATTATACCACCGATGGTACTCGTCCCACTAAAACCAGCGGAACAGCCTACACAGCTCCCGTATCCATTACCACCACCACTCCCCTGAGTGCCGTAGTCATCAACGATGCCGGCATCAGCAGCGAAGTGGTAACCCATAGCTACCTGTTCCTTAAGGATGTAATCCGGCAACCTTCCAATCCGGCGGGCTATCCGGCCAACTGGAACGATGCTGAAAATAAAACCCAGATTCCATCCGACTACGAGATGGATGCACGGGTAACCGGCAGTCCGGCCTATGCCGACCGCATGGAAGCTTCGCTGAAAGCCCTGCCGGTGGTACATATCGTTACCACCCCGGGCAACCTCTTCGCCAAGGAAGAAAGTGCCACTACCGGAGGTATCTATATCTACACCGGATTACCTCATACCGAAAGTAAAAGCTGGTCGCGCCCCACCTCGGTCGAATACTACGACCCTGCCAGCGGACAGGAATTCCAGCTTAACTGTCGCCTGCAACTCCACGGAGGCAATAGCCGGCGACCAACAAACAGTCCGAAGCACGGCTTCGAACTCGAATTCAAATCAGCTTACGGTCCGTCGAAACTCAACTTCGACCTCTTCCCCGGCAAGGGAAGTGCCAAGGAGTTCAACTCCCTCATCCTTCGTGCAGGTTACAACAATACCTGGGTGAAAAACGCTGCAACACAGCAGGTACTCGGTCAGTACCTGCAGGATCCCTTTGCAAAGCTTACCCAGCTGGAGATGGGACAGGTATCCGGTCGCCAGAAGTTTGTTCATCTCTACCTCAACGGACTCTACTGGGGAGTGTATAACCTGGCCGAAGAACTCGACAAGGACTTTATGGAATCCTATTTCGGAGGTGATGAAGACGATTACGACGTGGTGAAAGAACAACAAACCACCACTCCTACTGCCGGAACTATGGCAGCATGGAACAGTCTGAAGTCACAAATTACCAGCGTTGGCACTTCCATGGCCAACTACATGAAAGTACAGGGACGCAATGCCGACGGAAGCATCAACCCTTCCTACCCCAACCTGCTGGAGGTGGACAACTACATCGACTATATGCTGATTAATTACTATATCGGCAACAAGGACTGGGACAAGAACAACTGGGCTGTGGGGCGTAACCGTATTACCAAAACCGAGGGCTTCCGTTTCTTCTGCTGGGATGCCGAGACATCGATGGTCGGTCTGAACGACAACCTGGTGATTACCGGCACTTCGGGCAACCCGGCAGCCTTTATGCAGTACCTTAAAAAGAATCCTGAGTTCAAAGTAAGGGTAGCCGACCGTATCAAACACCACCTGCTCGATGCCGGCGGAGCACTTAGCCCTGCCGAAGTAGCGCGTCGTTACCGGGCCATGGCCGACGAGGTTGAACTGGCCATGATCAGTGAGTCGGCTCGCTGGAGCGACTGGTATGCACCTTACAATCCGTACACCCTCAACGACCACTGGATACCACGCCGCGATGCCCTGCTCAACAACTACTTCCCCAAGCGTACCGATGTGGTTATGAGTCAACTGCGTGCTGCCGAAATATACCCGGCAATCGACGCACCTGTCTTCTCCCATCCCGGAGGAAACTATAGTGAGAGTCTGAACCTGCAGATCACCGGTTCGGGAGGTACCATCTATTATACCACCGATGGCACCGATCCGCGCACACCCGTTACCGGAGCTGTAGCCGGTGCAAGCTATTCCTCTGCTCTCCCGCTCAACACCACTACCACAGTGAAAGCCCGCGTAAAAAACAGTACGGAGTGGTCGGCCCTCACCGAAGCCAGCTATGTGTTCAATGCCATCAGCGGTATCGGCGATCAGCCCGAACTACTGGCGGTGTACAGTGCCTGGCCCAATCCTTTTACCGATCAAACCACCATCCGCGTGAGCCTGCCCGTAGCCGGACCGCTACAGGTGAAGGTGTACGGTATCGACGGTCGGCTCGTAGCGAATCTCTTCGAAGGAAATGCATCCCACGGTGACACGGATTTCAGTCTGTCGGTTGACGGTTTGCCCGAAGGTATGTATCTTTGTCGTATCCATTACAACAACACCGTACAGGTGTTGAAACTGGTAAAAAAATAAGAACGAATGACGAATCTCCAACGAAAACTCCAACCACTACTGCTTGGTCTGCTCCTCCTGCTCACCGCCACCGCCGGTGCTGCCACGGTCAACGACTGGGAAAACCAGCATTACCTGCAGTACCGTCGCGAACCTGCACGGGCTGCCTTTTTCGGGTATGAAACTACTCCCGGCGACCGCCAGCTACTGCTGAATGGCAACTGGAAGTTTCGCTGGGTACCGGAGCCTTCGCAACGCAGTGCCGACTTCTACCAGGTCGACTTCGACGATACCGGTTGGGTAAGCTTTCCTGTTCCTGCCAACTGGGAACTGATGGGCTACGGTACTCCGATCTATGTATCGGCAGGCTTTCCGTTTAAAATCGATCCGCCACGGGTTAGCACTACCCCCAACGAGCGTTATACTACCTTTGCCGAGCGTAATCCCGTGGGACAATACCGTAGGGACTTTACCCTTCCGGCCCACTGGAACGATCCGGTCTACCTACGCTTCGATGGAGTAAGCTCAGCCTTCTACGTATGGGTCAACGGTCACAAAGCCGGCTACAGTCAGGGCAGCACCGAAGCCGCCGAATTCGACATCACCCCCTTCCTCACCGAAGGCACCAACCAGCTGGCTGTTGAAGTATACCGCTACAGCGATGGCTCTTACCTCGAGGACCAGGATATGTGGCGCATGAGCGGTATCACCCGCGATGTGAGCATCTTCACTACTCCACCACTGAGCATTAGCGACTTTCACATCATCACCCGCCTCGACTCTACCTATCGCAACGCGCAACTGGAAATCAATCCTGAGTTGAAGAGTTTCGGGAGTACCCGTGCCGAAGGCTACAAAATACGCGCGGTGATTGACGGACTCATGGATAGTACCATCGATGCTGTAGAGGTGCTTAACCAGGATGCAAAAGGATCGGTGCTGAATACCTGGTTCCCGCAACGGGGACCGCGCAAGACCGACCGTATCGTTGCCAATCTTAGCAATGTAAAGACCTGGACGGCCGAAACGCCCCACCTGTATAGTCTGCAACTCGAACTTATTAATCCCGAAGGCAGGGTGGTCGAAACCATCGACCAGCGCATCGGGTTCCGCAGTGTGGAAATCGCCGGCGGACAGCTACTCGTGAACGGAAAGCCCGTGCGCCTGCGGGGTGTCAACCGCCACGAACACGACCCCGCAACCGGAAAGGTAATGACGCGCGAAGGCATGCTCCGCGACCTGATCCTCATGAAGCAGGCCAACGTGAATGCCGTGCGTACCGCACACTACCCCAACCACCCGCTGTTCTACCACCTCTGCGATTCGCTGGGGATGTATGTGATGGACGAAGCAAATATCGAAACACACGGGCTGCGCGGTCGACTGGCAAGCGATCCCGAATGGCATGCTGCCTTCCTCGACAGGGCAGTGCGGATGGCCGAACGGGATAAGAACCACCCTTCCATCATCATCTGGAGCATGGGTAACGAAAGTGGTTACGGTCCGAACTTCGCCGCCATCTCGGCCTGGCTGAAGGATTTTGATCCTACCCGCCCCATCCACTACGAAGGGGCACAGGGTGTGGATGGACTTCCCGACCCGCCGACGGTGGATATGATTAGTCGCTTCTACCCCCGCGCGATGGACGCGTACCTGAACCCGGGAATACCCGAAGGTGCCGATGCCGAACGTGCTGAGCATGCGCGCTGGGAACGACTGCTCGAAATTGCTAACCGTACCAGCGATGATCGCCCGGTGCTCACGAGTGAGTATGTGCATGCGATGGGGAATGCGATGGGGAATCTGGACAGGTATTGGAGAGAGATGTACAGTCACCGGCGAATGCTCGGGGGCTTTATATGGGACTGGGCTGACCAGGGGCTCTATCAGGCAGTGCCCGCTTCAGACGCGGCGCATAGTAACGCCGCATCAGTTGCGGATTCGCAGCTGCGGATGGCTTCGCCCTCCAAGGCTGCTCATCCCGCAACTGAAGCTACCGTACCTTCGCCCTCCAAGGCTGCTCATCCCGCAACTGATGCTACTGTACCTTCGCCCTCCAGGGCTACTCATCCCGCAACTGATGCGGGCGCAGTGCAAGCTTATAGCCCTGGCAACACAGTCCCATCTTTTGCGGGGGAAACGGTTTGGCGGATTGCGTATGGTGGGGATTATGGGGATTATCCGAATTTGAAGGCTTTTTGTTTGAATGGCGTGGTGATGAGCGACAGGAGTTTGTCGGCGAAGTATTACGAGCTACAACGGGTGTATCAGCCGGTGCATTTTGAGCAAAAGGGGAGTAAGGTGCTGGTGGTGAACCGGAATCATCATACTTCGTTGTCCGCTTTCCGCTTCGAATGGGTGTATGTGGATGGCCGTGGTAAACTCCGTACTGAAGTTGCAGCCGTGCCGGATGCCCTGCCCGGCGATACCGTGGAACTGGAGATGCATCCTGCTCTTACCGGAGCAGGTCGTGGTGTTCAGGAAGCTTACGGCGAACAACTGATCAGTATTCGGGCGGTGCTTCCTGCGGCGACCGACTGGGCACCTGCGGACTTCATAGTGGCACAACAGCAGTTTAGTCGCCCGACCATTGCTGCCAATACAAAGGAACCAGGTTCTACAAAAAATAAACTCCAGCTTACCGAAACGGCTGAAGTACTGAACATAGAGGGCAAGCAGTTCTCGCTGCAATTCAGCAAAGTCGATGGCAGCATGCTATCGCTCAAGAATAAAGGGGCGGAACTGCTGGCAACGGGAAGCACGGGTGCACAAGCTGCGACAGCGACCGGATCTTCGCTGAATGCAAGTGACAGGCAAGCGAGCGGCACGCCCCTCAACGCCCTTCCTACTTTCTTCCGGGCACCGACCGATAACGACAAGGGCTTTGGAAACTGGCTGGCGAAGGACTGGCAACGCTATGGGCTGGATGCGCCGGTAATTACGCTGGAGAAACTGAACCATCGCAGCGAAGGAAACGACCTGCTGGTCGACGTGCAACTGCTATACAGCTATACCAACACACAAGCCGTGGATGGCAACGGACAACCCACTACCCTCCGGGGTGCAGTGACAAGCCGGATAAGTTATCGCATTTCACCCGCGGGACAGATACAGGTCGAAACACGCTTTACTACCGCCGGCACCCTGCCCGACCTGCCGCGAGCGGGACTCCAATGGCTACTGGCACCGGAATACAATCAGCTGCAGTGGTACGGGCTGGGTCCGCACGATAGCTATGCCGACCGGAAAACAGGGGTCGACAAAGGATACTGGCATTCGACAGTAGCCGACCAGTATACCCCCTGGCCGCGCCCGCAACACAGTGGCAACAAGGACGAAGTAAGGATGGTTGAGCTTACCAACAAACGCGGACAAGGTATTCGTGTGGAGAGCAGCAGCAACTTCTCGTTCAGCGCCTTACCCTATACCGAGGAGGATCTGTATGCTTCTTCCCACCACGTCGACCTGAAACCCCGACAGGCATCGGTGCTGTACCTCAACTCCATTATGATGGGACTTGGCAACAGCAGTTGCGGTCCGGGAGTACTGCAACAATTTACGATACAACGTTATATCCCCTCACTTAATATTACTATTACATTAATTAAATAACTATGACATCAAAATTAAGAGGAATTGTTCCTCCCTTAGTGACCCCCCTGCTGAACAACGACACCATCGATACCGAAGGACTCGAGCGCCTTATCGAACATGTGGTTGCCGGAGGTGTTCACGGTATCTTCATTCTGGGTACTACCGGCGAAGCGCAAAGCATCAGCGTAAGTCTTCGCCACGAAATGATTCGTCAGTCGGCTCGTATCCTTAACAACCGCCTGCCCCTATTGGTAGGTATTTCCGACACTTCGCTCGAGGATAGCTTATCACTGGCGAAACGGGCAGCCGACTCGGGTGCCGATGCAGTGGTTTCGGCGCCTCCCTATTATTTCGCAACGGGACAGGCCGAGCTGGCTGAGTTTTACGAACAACTCATCCCGTCGCTGGCATTGCCGGTGTATCTGTACAACATGCCTACCCATACCAAGGTATCGTTTGCTCCCTCAACGGTAAGTCGACTGGCAGCCAATCCGAAGGTACTGGGATTCAAAGACAGCTCGGGTAGTGGTAGTTATTTCCAGTCGGTGATGCACGAGATGCGCAACCGCGACGACTTCTCATTGTTCGTCGGACCGGAAGAGATGATGGCCGAATCGGTACTGATGGGTGCCGACGGAGGAGTGAACGGAGGTGCTAACATGTTCCCCGAACTCTACGTAGCCCTTTATAATGCTGCCCTAAACAAGGATATCGACACCGTGCATAAGCTACACCGCAAGGTAATGCAAATCAGCGCCAGCATCTATACCCTCGGAAGCTACGGCTCCAGTTACCTCAAAGGGGTTAAATCGGCGCTCTCGGTACTGGGTATCTGCAACGACTTCCTGGCTTCTCCCTTCAATCGTTTCGACGAAGTCCATAAGGACAGGATCCGCGCAGCTATCGACGCTCTCGAATTATAATTTCTAAACAAGGTGCCTCCCGGTAACCGGGAGGCACCTGCTTACTCTCTAACTTCACACCATGGAAATCAGCACACTCGATCTAATTATCTTTCTCGTATTTACCCTCGGCACAGTTGTGTTCGGTGGCTCTTTTATGCTCAAAAATAAAAACGCGGCCGACTATACCAGCGGTGGCGGATCAATGCCCGGCATCGTTGTCGGCATGTCGGTATTCGCTACCTACGTGAGCAGCATCAGCTTTCTTGCCTTACCGGGAAATGCCTTTGCAGGCAACTGGAACTCGCTGATTTTCAGTTTTACGATTCCCATTGCAGCTATCCTCGCTGCTAAGTACTTCGTACCCTTTTACCGGAACATCGATAGTGTTTCGGCCTATAGCTTTCTCGAAACCCGCTTTGGCTACTGGGCACGTGCCTATGCTGCAATCTGTTACCTGCTCACCCAGGTGGCTCGTGTGGGTTCGGTGCTTTTCCTTATGGCCCTGCCCCTGCATACCCTGCTGGGATGGAGCGTCCCCGCGATTATCCTGATGACGGGTGTAGCCGTTATCATCTACTCGGTGATGGGGGGTATCAAGGCGGTGATATGGACCGATGCTATACAGGGGACCATCCTCGTAGCCGGTGCACTTGCCTGTACCATAATATTACTGGTCGACATTCCCGGAGGCATCCCCGCCTTTTTCGAACAGGGGATGGAAGCAGGTAAGTTCTCGCTGGGGTCGTTCGGACCCGAACTCGACACTTCTACCTTTTGGGTGATGATACTCTACGGTACATTTATCAACCTTCAGAATTTCGGAATCGACCAGAACTATATCCAGCGCTACAAATCAGCTAAGGATATGAAGAGCGCCCGCTTCTCGGCCCTGTTCGGCGGATTACTTTACCTGCCCGTGAGCTTCCTGTTCTTCGTAATCGGTGCTGCCCTCTTCGTGTTTTACCAGCATGCTCCGCTGCCCGAAGGCATTGCCAGCGACCAGGTATTCCCCTATTTTATTGTCAACCAGCTGCCCGACGGAGTTACCGGCTTATTGGTAGCCGCTATCTTTGCTGCCGGAATGAGTACCGTGTCGACCAGCATCAACAGCTCCGCTACCATTATCTTTACCGATTTCATGCAGCGGAAGCGCCCGATGGAAACCGGTAGGCAGGTAAAAATGCTGTACCTTATCTCCTTGCTTATCGGACTTGCAGGCGTGGGGGTAGCCCTTGCCATGATGTCGGTAAAAAGCGCCCTCGACGCCTGGTGGAGTCTCGCCGGTATCTTCAGTGGCGGTATGCTCGGTCTGTTCCTGCTCGGTTACCTGAGCCGCCGCATCCGCAGTGCCCACGCACTGGGTGGTGTAGCAGCAGGGGTTCTCCTGATTGGCTGGATGAGCCTGAGCGGACAAACCTACCTGCATAGCTACCTTACCATCGTGCTGGGCACCGTGACTATCTTCGCGGTGGGCTTTGGATTGTTTGCGTTGACGCGCCTGTTAAAAAATTCCGATGTAAAACTGCCCCGCAGCTGATTCTAATTTAGCGCCGGTAGTAAAGGCATCGGGCGACGGAGAAGCGGGGTCAAACATATAAATGTATCCTTCCTCACCTACCGGTGCCAGGGCCATGTAAAACTTACCATCCTTGCCTTTTACACTGTACTGGTACTGCTGTAGCCACAGCTGACCCGGGATGTTCATCTTTACAGCGGTGCCGTTGTACAGGTCGACACGCGCCACTCCCCAGGCTGCAGCAGTCGCACTGTTGCCTTTGGCGATATCGTAGAAAGGTACGTAGCCAATTCCGTTGCCGGTATAAAACCATCCGTTGGATGCTACCTGTATGCCCAGCCCGAGCTTTTCCGACAGGTCGAACACAAAACTGTTGTCGTAGTCGTTACCGGCTATCTTCAGGATATAGGAGGGTGACCCGGCTACCTGATAAATAGCGCCCTTTTCATCTACATGGGCCACCGGCGTACGGTATCCGTAAGTCGACCCTTTTGCTACCGTCGAAGTAATTACCGAAGGATTGGTAAGCGATGGATAATCCACCACGATGCTCATCGACGAATAGGGTACATTCACATTCGTGCCGGTAGTGGCATTGTACGTACGCTTTGCCACCCCATAGAAGGCTTTGCCATTGCTCACCACCGGAGCATCGATACGCCATACATGGGTTTTCTTCTCCAGGTCTTCGGCATTGAGGGGAATCTCGAAGCGTTCCACTGCCCCCATCGTCATTTTATTCTCCAGGTCAACCGACACCAGGTAAGCCGTAGCTTTGGTATAGTCGTACACCGTAGCTTCCGCATCCGAATAGCTATGTTCGGTAATCACATTATGCAGCAGGGCAGTTTCATCGTTTACTTTTGTCCACCGCGGATGGGTAGTTCCAATAGCATACTGCACATTGGTCTCATTAATCTTCGTGTAGGATTGTCCGCCTGCAGTCGAAAACTTAGCCACCGTACCCCCGCCATAGTTCAGGTTATAAAGGTACTTACCATCGTTTGACGCATACACCCGCGCCGTACGGGTCGAAGGCACTTCAAAGCCATAACCGTTGAACGTAATGGTACCTTTCGTCAGATCAGGAATAGCCTGCGTAAGAGTTCCGTCGTCGCCCCCCTCACCAATGGCCATCACCACATGGTAATACGCTTTGTCGCCGCTGTTCCCGTCGATATCCTCGTCAACACTTGATTCGCAACTTGTAAGACTAATCATTCCCGACACTGCAAGGAGCAGGGCCAACGTTTTGTAAGAAAATAGTTTCATATATATAATGTATAAAGTTTAACAAAAGCATTTCATATTACAGAAATGTATAGCTTAGTTTGGCATACACTGCCCGTCCGGGTTTCTGCAGTGCCCAGTTATCGAAGGCCTGTGCGTTGAGCAGGTTCTTGCCGTTTACACTCACACTCAGTCGCTCGTTCGGAAAACTGTAGAGCAGTCCGACATCATGGATCATCTGCGTCGGGATTACCGCCTTACCTGCTCCGCCTATGCTTTCCCAGTTACGGAAGAAGCGGTGGATGTAGGCGAAGTTATAGTTCAGCCGGAGCGACGAATTTTTCTGTATCACACTCCCGAAGTCGTATTCGGCATAGGTATTCGAGGTAAAGTAGGGAGCATTGCGGAGTCGGTCGCCATAGTAACTATACTCCTTGCCGTGCGCATCGTAGCGCAGGTTATAGCGGGCATTGAAGAGCGAGAGGTTGAAGTTAACGCTCAGCTTTTTGCGGTAGTTGTAATTCATTTCCAGGTCGAAACCACGACTCAGGATTTGTCCGAGGTTCTCGAACGAATACGTACCTGTACTGGTACTTTCAGCTCCGCGCATAATCATATCGCGGATATCGCGGAAGAAGAAGTTGACATCCGAACGAAGCACATGTTCGCCCCATTCAAACGGACCGCTCTGCACTCCGAGGTTAAAATTATAGGCCGACTCAGGATTCAGGTTGTAAGCCGCATCCACATTGTCGGAAGTATTCCCCAGCAGTTCACTGCTCTCGGGCAGTCGCACCGCCTTTTCGAACGATGCCAGTAGCAGCCAGTCGGGACGGAAGGTATAGCTCAGCGCCATGCCGTAGCCGTTGTTGGTGTTCGACTTATCCACCGCCTGCGCGGTAAGTACGTTATTGATCTTTACGGGGTCGGACAGGCTCACCTGCTGGTGGTAGAACTTCCAGAAGACCGAAGTCTTCAGCTTCTCACTCAGCCAATAGGTATCGTAGGTAAGTCCCAGTATCTGCTTGGTCATATAGCGCGTTTCGGTAAGTTCCTGTTCGGCCGCCGGCAGCAGCGGGTCCACCACATCGCGGGTAAAGCGGTTGAGCAGGTAGTTGGCCGACAGCCGGTGATTATTGCTCAGGCGGTAGCTGGCGTTGGCACGACCGGCCAGGGTACGCTCCACATTTGTTGCCAGGGTAGCCTTGCCGGCTTCTCCCCCGCCAACGTTCCAGCTGTAATAATCGTTGGTACGGTCGTTCCACAGCCGGTTGCCCAGCCAGTTGTAGATATGCGGCACGGTATCAGTAACCCACCGGTTCGCTTCCGTCACCGAAACAAATGCATTCACATCCAGCTTATCGCCTATCGCCCGCTTGTCGTACCGCAGGTTCAGCATTTTGGTATTCTGACCCGTACGACGGTTACCGTACACCACCTCCATGGTTCCCCCGTGTTGCACATCCTTGTCCATTTCGGAGTACAAGGCCCCAATCAGAAAGCGATCGGCCCACTTCACGTTCGTAAAACCGGCATCCATGTTCAGGCCGTACGACTGATAGCTATCGTGAAAGCGACGGGCTTTCACGTATTCCAATGCCCAGGTAGGCGGTTCCGATACAAACACCTGATCGCCCCAAACCTCGTAATTATTATCCGTATAATTGTAGAAACCCGACCCTATTACCGTAAAGCCCGTTGAATCGTTGCGGTAGTTACCATTAAGATTGGCCTGGTGCGTATTGAACGACCCCAGCGAGTAGGAAGCGGTAATGGCATTGTTGGAGCGGATGTTCTTTTTCAGCACCACATTGATGGCACCACCCAGGGCATCCTCCGAGAGGTGGGCGGGCACTACCCCCTTGTACACCTCGATGCGTTCGATTTGTTCGGGAGCCAGACTGCTTACCGAAAACGAGGAGCCGTAGTTGCGCACGGGGATCCCATCGATAAATACCCGTACCGAGTTGCCCGACAGACCGTTGATCGTAAATTCGGTGGCCGACCCCATCCCGCCTGTTTGTCGCAGGCGCACCCCTGCCGTACGGTCGAGCAGTTCGCTGGTCTGCACCGACTGCAGGGCCATCTGCTGCGTTTCGACAATGCCTACCGAGTAGCCACTGCTCTTGAGAAGTTGCGATTTCGACTTGGCACGCACCTCCACTTCCTTCAGCTCCTTATGCCCCTTGTCGGATTTCAAGCGGATGTCGAAGCGCAGTTTCGCAGTACTCAGTTCCACGGATACCACCTGGATAGCACTGCCGAACGGCTTCACGATCAGGTGGTGCGCACCAAAAGGCACCTGCTCAAGCTCGTAGAGACCTTTCTCATCCGAGATGCCAATGATGGCGGTGTTGTTCACCTGCACGACCACATTCTCGGCCGGACTGCCATCGGGATAGGTTACCCGGCCGTGCAGCAGTCCGTCACCGGCCCCATAAGCCCCTATGCTTACAAGCGTTACTATAATCAGCGTATAAATACGGAAAGGATTCATTGCGGTTTACTTTAATTTCACCGGCAAAGGTAGTGCCCCCCGCTTTTCTCCACAATCACCATTTTTCGTGAAATTACCCTCCCCACTCCGATAACAACACCCCATTAATAGGGAGTAAGAGCGCTGAGGACATCCCTACTATTAGGTAGAACCATTCCGGATAAATAACCATATATAGTGATTGCAGGGGCGGGTATTTCTGCTGACTTTTGTATCCACATAATTAAATATAGCTATACCAACATGAGAATACTATTACTTAGCACTTTTCTGCTTGGCCATTTACTGGTACAGGCGCAGGGCAACAACATCCTGCTCGATCAGAATTTCTGGAAGAACAAGCCTACCCTCGCAGCCGTGAAGGAAGCCGTGGTAGCAGGTAATAACCCTGCCGAACTGAACGCCATGAAGTTCGACCCCCTTACTCTTGCCATCAACAACTCCGCTCCCGAAGCTATTGTCAGTTACCTGCTCGAACAGGAAGGCAATCCGGTTAGCAAGCAAACGAACCACGATCGCACTTACCTCCACTGGGCTTCAGCACGGGGCAATGCAGCTGTTGTGGAACTACTGCTCAGCAAGGGAGTTGATATTCAGGCGAAGGACTCGCACCTCGACCCTCCCCTGGTCTTTGCTGCCAATGCAGGAATGGCTAATCCTGCGGTGTACGAACTCTACCGCCGGAAGGGTGTCGACCTGAAACAACGCAATAAAAATGGTGCCAGCTACCTGATGCTGGGCATTGCCAACGACTCTGATTTCGCACTGACCGACTACCTGTTGAAGCAGGGACTATCGCTCAGCGATACCGATCACGACGGCGCAACGCTGTTCGACTACGCCGCACGCACCGGCAATATCACAACGATGAAGGCTTTGCTACAGAAAGGAGTTCAGCCTACAGCACAGGCACTGGTGATGGCCGTACGGGGTACCCGCCGTGCTGTTAACGGTCCGGAGGTGTTTACCTACCTGATCGACGAACTAAAACTCGACCCGAATGCCCGTAACCCCCGTGGAGAGTCGGCACTCACGGCTGCGGTGGCAGCAGGCAACAGCGCCATGGTGAAACTGATGATGAGCTACAAGGCCGATGTTCAGGTGCGCGACAACAACGGCAACCACCTCGGGTACTACCTGATCCAGTCGTACCGTCCACCACGCCCCGGCATGGGCGGACCGGCACCCACCGATGAGTTTACTACTATCCTGAACCTTCTCACGGCAGCAGGACTGGAGGTGAGTGCCACCATGCCCGACGGGAATACGCTGCTACACCTGGCAGCACAGAAAGGGAGTCGGGACCTATTCAGCAAACTCTCCTCACTGAATATCGACATCAATGCCAAGAACAAAGAAGAGATGACGGTGTTACATAAAATTGCACTGACAGCGCAGGACGATAGTCTGCTTAAGCAACTGCTCAGCGCAGGAGCCGACAAAACAATAGAAACCGAATTCGGAGAGACAGCCTACGACCTGGCTGTTGGTAATGAATACCTCCGTACTAATAAGGTCGACCTCGAATTTTTAAAATAAAGATATGAAATTTCTGAAACTGACACTCCTGATGCTGGTAGTGGCATCGGCAGCAACAGCCGGCACCTACCGCTGTATGATACAAATGAATGCCTATGAGGGCGAGAACGCCTATGTAGTTGCTTCGCTGATGAACCCGCAGGGCAAGTACGAGCGCACCCTTGCCGTACTCGGGCCCGACAGGAAATGGTGGGATACCCTTACCGAGTGGTACAAGGCCCAGCTGGCAAAACCCGAGAAACTCGATGCCCTTTCGGGTGCTTCGATAAAGGGGGGCGACCGCCGCATCATCAGCTTTAGCATTGATGATAAGCTCTTAAACAAAGGCTACCGCATTCGGTTCGAGTCGTCGGTAGAGCACCAGCACTACCTGGCCGATGATGTGGAAATCCCGTTGCATACCGATAAGATAACACAGAAGGCCGATGGCAAAGGGTATATCAAGATGGTTAAGATCAACAAGGTAAACTAAGCATTACACATTCATGATGAGAACAAGCTGGCGGCTTGCGCATCTTGCGCTGGCCGTCGTCACGTCAGTATTTTTACTGATCGCCTTAGCCACGGGAGTGGTACTGGCGATACATGCAGTCAACGAGCGAACGGTCAGTTCGTTCGAAACTGTTTCGGCCCGTGACCTCACCCTTTCCGGGGCACTTCCGGCTATCCGTCAGGCGCATCCCGGACTTCAGTCGATCGTATTCAACAAGTACGAACAGGTAGTAGTACTTGCCGAGGATGCAGACTTCAACCAGCAGCGACTCATCATCAACCCGCATACCGGCGCCGTGATTACTACTGAGGATGCCGACAGTAAATTTATACAATGGACACTCTCCCTGCACCGTTCGCTATTTCTTCACGAAACCGGGCGGTTTATCGTGGGGATCATCTCCTTTCTGTTTCTGCTGATGCTCGTTTCGGGGGTAGCCTTACTGCTGAAGCGACAAAAGAAGTTGCGCAAAGTGTTCAGACGACCCAAGGGAGGCAGCCGGTCGTCGCGCTTGCATGTGGTATTGGGACAACTATTCATTATCCCCCTGCTACTTACTGCAGCATCGGGTACTTACCTCTTTATGCAGCGCTTTGAGTTCTTACCAAAGCAGGCAGCGCACACCCTCAGCTATGCCGATGCTTCCGGCAGCAGCCGACTCAGCCCGGAGCAGTTTCCTGTATTTAAGAACCTGCGCTTCAGCGAACTCCGTCAACTCGACTTTCCCTTCTTCGACGACCCCGACGAATACTTTATCGTTAAGCTCAGCGACCGGGAGTGGAAAATCAATCAGTACAGCGGGGCGATTGTCGAAGAAACCCGCTATCCCTTCCATGCACTGGCAGGACAATTCAGTCTGGAGCTACACACCGGCACTACCAACACCGCCTGGGCACTGGTGCTGGCCTTGTCGTCGCTCAGCATTTTCGGTTTTAGCATCAGTGGTTTCATTATCGCCTATAAGCGGCTGTTCAACAAGCGCAACAACAAGTACAAAGCCCGGGAGGCCGAAATCGTACTGCTCACCGGCACCGAAAACGGCAGCACCCATCGCTTTGCGCGGGCGGTATACGAGCAGTTGCTCGATGTCGGCTGCAAGGTATATATCGACGAGATGAATACCTACCGCAACTACCCCGGGTTACGACAACTCATTATCTTCACCTCCACCTATGGCGAAGGCGAAGCCCCCTCCTCCGCCACCAGGTTCGGCAAGCTCGTCGGCAAGCACCCGCAGTCGGGCAAGGTATCCTACTCGGTAGTAGGCTTTGGCTCAACAGCCTACGAGCACTACTGCGCCTACGCCCGGGAAGTCGACC